>JAYUEP010000115.1:0-15368 GCA_043739165.1 Hyphomicrobiales bacterium | reverse complement strand
GCCCACTGCTATTGTGCTTGTGGACAACAACATGGCAATCGGCCTTTACCACATTTTCCAAGATGCCAAGATCATCCCCGGCAAGGACATTTCAATCGTCGGCTTTGATGAAAGCCCAAACGGCGAATTTTTGCGCCCAAGCCTAACGCAGTTTGAAGTTCCCCTCGTTCAGCTCGGTCGCTGGCTTGGTGAACACTTGGTGCTGCTGATCGAGGCGAAAGCGGCCGGCAAGAGATTGCCGCATTTCGCAAAAATCTGGCCTATGAAAATGATTCTGGGAGACAGCACCGGCCCCGCATTGTGACTAGAAAGGGCCCGCTAGACTTCTTCGTCCCCCGAATAGCCAAATAACCCATCTGCTCCGCTTGGCAGCTCTTGTGCAAGTGAATCGAGGTTGCGCCTCAGTGACTCAACCGACGAGGTTCCGATCAGTGTCGAACTTACTGCTGGATGATGAAAAGCAAAGTGCAACGCAGAAGCGGGGAGAGACATGCCCCGCTTCTCGGCCTGCTCCTTCAGATTTCTCACGCGCGCCAGAATTTCGGGCGAGGCTGGCCCATAGTCATAGGTTGCACCTTCGACGGCCCCCTTCGCAAGGATGCCGGAGTTGAAGATGCCGCCCAGCACTAGACTGGTTTGGTTGGCAATACAGAGTGGGACGAGAACCGTTTCGGCGGATCGGTCGAGCAGCGTCAGCCGTCCGGCAAGCAGGATCACGTCGATCCGCCCAAAATCCATCACGTCAAGGCACACCTCAATCTCGTTCACGCCAAGGCCAAACGCGGTGATGCGCGCCCTCTCTTTCAAGCGCACCAACTGTTCGTAACCTGAACCCAGAAAGGCTGCCATATGTCCAGCTGCTTCCGCCTTGTGGTTGTAGGTGCCGAGGTCGTGGACGTAAAGAATATCGATATGCCCTGTGCCAAGCCGCGCGCAGCTACTCTCAAAACTCGCTAGGATGCCGTCGGCGGAATAATCATAGTGCACGGCGTTCTGCAGGGGCGCGATAAAGCCGTCCACTTCGGCAATCGGCATCGGCGATGGCGTCAGAACGCGGCCGACCTTGGTGGACAAGACGTAATTGTCGCGTGGCTTGTCCAGCAGAAACGCACCAAGACGTTTTTCGGAAAGACCGCGCCCGTAGTGTGGGGCTGTGTCAAAATAGCGAATGTCTGCGGCCCAGACCGCACTCAGAACGGCTTCTGCCTCGGCTTCCGAAACCAACCGATAAAGATTGCCGATCGACGAACAGCCGAAGGACAGTTTGGTGACCATAAGACCGGTCTTGCCGATCTGACTTTTCTGCATATTGTCTGCTACCCATAAAACCCATGAGTGATTAGCGGCCCATCCAGCCGCCGTCCACCACCATGACGTGGCCGTTCATGTAATCCGATGCCGATGAAGCCAGAAACACCGCTGGTCCGGCGAAGTCCTCGGGCTTGCCCCAGCGTTTGGCCGGAATGCGCTCCAAAATGGCGCGCGAGCGGTCGGGGTCGGCGCGCAGAGCCTCGGTGTTGTCCGTGGCAATATAGCCAGGTGCTATGGCGTTGACATTGATGCCGCCCGCAGCCCATTCGTTCGACAAGGCCATAACGATCTGCGTGATGGCGCCCTTGCTCGCGGCATAGCCCGGTACGTTGATGCCGCCCTGAAACGACAGAAGCGATGCTGTGAAAATGATTTTGCCCCGTCCCCGCGCCAGCATGCCCTTGCCGATTTCGCGGGCTAGAATGAAGGGAGCGCTTAAGTTTGTTTCGATCACCTCATCCCAGATGTCATCACCATGTTGAATTGCGGGCGCGCGTCGGATTATGCCGGCATTGTTGACCAGAATGTCGACGGCTGGGCCCGGCTTAATCCTTGCGATGAAGTCGCGCAACGCTTGTCGGTTGGACAGATCACATTGATAGCCAGTGAACTTACGCCCTGCCGCACGGACCATTTTTCCGATGGCGCTGCCTTCGGCTTCCAATTGGGTGCTAACCCCCACAATATCGGCACCTGCCTCAGCAAGCGCTGTTGCCATGGCCAGACCAATGCCACGCCGGCATCCAGTGACAAGCGCCGTGCGCCCATCCAAGCGAAATTGATCCAACACGCTCATGCTTGCGATCCGATCTTCAAAAGCACCTTCAAAGCACCCGGGCTTTGGTCAAGCTCGGTGAAGGCGCGCTGGATTTCGCTCAGGTCTTTCACATCGGTGATGAAACGGTCGAAATCAAATGCCTTGGCCGCGATCAGGCCGGTGGCTTCATCATAGTCGTTGGGCTCGTAGACCCGCGCGCCAATGAGTTCGAGCTCGCGCCAGAAGAACTGGAACAGATCGACTGGCGGCTTGCGAGAATTGATGCCCACCATGACAAGGCGCGCCCGCGTTGCGGCGAGAGTTGTCATCAATGCCGCCCCGGCGTTCGAGCCTGAAACCTCGAACACCACATCGGCCCCGCCGAACTTGTCCTGCACCGTCTTGGCGACGTCGCCAACCGCGGGATCAATTGCCTCAAGCCCCAGTTCTACAGCTTTGGCGCGGCGGGCCGGATTGATTTCGTAAAGTGTTACAAGCGCCCCGGCCTTTTGCGCGACCAGCGCAATCAACACCCCGATCGGTCCGCCGCCAATGACAATGGCGCGCTCCCCAGCGCGCAGGCGTGAGCGATGCACATCGTGGCAGGCCACGGCCAGAGGCTCGATCAAGGCAGCATGTTTCAAACTGATGCCCTTCGGCATCTTGTGGACCGTGTGGGCGGGCACAATCCAGGTGGTCTGCATCCCGCCATCGCGGTCAAGGCCGAGGAATTTGAGCTTATGACAGATGTGGCTATGTCCCGCCTCGCAAGCCGGGCATTCGCCGCAATGGTCCAAAGGCCGCACCACGACCATGTCGCCCTTGGTAAAGCCTTCAACGCCAGCGCCCAGCGCCGCGATGGTGCCCGACATTTCATGGCCAATGATCCGCTTGTCGCCGACACGCGCATCCATATCACCGTGAAAGACATGCAAATCCGTGCCGCAGATTCCACAGAAGGCGACGTCAATGGCGATCTCTCCTGCGCTCGGCGCCGCGAGTGGCACCTGCGCCACTTCAAACGTTCGACTTCCGCGATAGAAAGCTGCTCTGTTCATTTGTCTCTCCTCATGTTCCTCTATGCCATTTCTAATCAGGATGGAATATTTCGGGCAGCATGCTCCACCATTCACCCTCGGCAACCGATGCCAGCCGTTCCTGACATAGGTCGGTCAGAGCAAGCCAACGCTTGGTAACATCCAGTGCGCCCAAGAGTGCCATATCGGCCGCAAAGTCTGAACCCACATATTCCCAATAGCCGAACAGCAGATTTTCGGGCTCACGCAAATAGATCGAATAGTTCTGGATATGCGCCGCCGAGAGAGCCGCGTTCATTTCGGGCCAGGGCTCGGCATGCAACTTTTTGTAAAGCTCAAGCTTTTCAGGGCGCACTCTGATCATCATGCCCATGTGTTGGCTTTTCATCTGATCCTATCGCCGCTTTCGGTGAACAAGCGAACCGACGGCGGCGCGAAGCATAACGTTTTACGGTCGCCAATCCGGGACAATTGTCCTCGGCATTCAGCCACAACTGTCTCACCTGCGTCGGTGGTTGCGTACAGGTAAGAGGTTGCACCAAGCGCCTCAACAACATTGACGGCGGCTTCGATCATCACACCCTTGGCCGCATCAAGATGTTCCGGGCGAATGCCAACCTGCAGCTTTTGCCCAGCCGAGAGGCGACTGTAAACAGGCGCGGTGAATTCGGCACCCCCCACCTTGATCCTTCCCCGACCGGTTACAATTCCCGACAGAAAATTCATCCTAGGCGAACCGATAAAGCCGGCGACAAAAGCGTTGACCGGGTCGTTGTAAAGTTCCAGCGGTTTGCCCACCTGTTCAACCCGCCCGGCGCGCAACACCACGATCCGGTCAGCCATGGTCATTGCCTCGACTTGATCATGAGTCACATAGATCATTGTGCTGCCGAGGACCTGGTGCAATTGGCCGATCTCAACCCGCATCTGCACGCGCAATTCGGCATCGAGATTGCTTAATGGTTCGTCGAACAGGAATACCTTGGGGTCGCGCACGATGGCCCTGCCGATGGCTACACGCTGACGCTGGCCGCCCGACAGTTGGGCGGGCTTGCGTGCCAGCAACTCTTCAAGGCGCAGGATCTTGGCGGCGCGGGCGAGCTTTTCAGCGATCTCTGCCTTTGGCCTACGGGCCACGCGCAGGCCAAAACTCATGTTATCAGCGACTGTCATATGCGGGTAAAGCGCATAGGACTGGAACACCATGGCGATGCCGCGGTCAGCAGCACGTTCCTGTGTCACATCGGCCCCGCCAATCTCGATGGTGCCGCCAGTCACTTCCTCCAGCCCCGCGATCATCCGCAAAAGCGTTGATTTGCCACAGCCTGACGGGCCGACAAAAACGGTGAATTCACCGTCTTCAATTGCTAGGCTGACATCATGGACGACCTTGGTGGACCCGAAGCTTTTGTTGATGTTTTTAAGTTCGACTCTCGCCATGGCTTACCCTTTCACAGCGCCGCTGGTCATCCCGCTGAGGATAAACCGCTGCCCTGCCAGATAGACGATCAGAACCGGCACGATCGTCAGGAGAATATCTGCGGAGACCAGATTCCAGCTTTGCTTGTATTGACCAAAGAAATTGTAGACCGCGAGAGTCATCGGCCAGTTCTCGCTGCTGTTCAAATAATAAAGCGGCATGATGAAGTCATTCCACGTGTTGAGGAAACTCAGGATGAAGGTGGTTACCAGCACCGGCGTCAGAAGCGGCATGATGACCCGGAAAAAGGTTTGAAATGGCCCGCAGCCATCGATCGTTGCGGCATCATCAAGTTCGCGCGGGATTGACTCCACGAATCCGTAAATCAGAAAGATCGCGAAGGGAATTTGCAGCGTGGCATAGAGGATGATGATGCCGGGCTTGGTGTTGATCAGGTGGGTGAGTTGCATGATCTTCGTCAGGGTGAAGAAATTGATCGGCAGGGCGATGCCCATGATCAGAAAGAAATAGATGGCCCGGTTCAGCTGCGAACGGTGACGGGACAGGACAAAGGCGGCAAGTGCTGCGAAAAAGGTGGCGAGAGCCGCCGAGACGCCAGCATAAAGCACACTGTTGAAAAAGCTGGTGACCAGCTTGCCCTTCTCGATCACTATTGCGAAATTCTCGAAATGCAATTCGCTGGGCAGACCAGGCCCCATAGCAGCGGACTCTGCCTCAGACTTCAGGGCATTGACACAGACCAGATAGACCGGGGTCAAAGTGACCAGGCTGGCAAAGATGGCAGCGAGATGACCGGCGGCGAAGGTGGCCTTCTTGTGTTTGACGACAGCCATGGTTCAGGCTCCTGCCGGAGGGCGTTCAAGCAGGCGGATGACGCCATAGCCAACGACAGCGAGGATCACAAAGAGGATGCTCGACAGGGCGGTGCCCAATCCATACTGGCCTTGCGAAAAAGCTTTAAATATGCCGGTCTGGACGACTTCGCTGGCATAGCCCGGCCCACCATTGGTGGTGGCATAGACTATGTCAAAGACCCGTAAGCCATAGAGCACATTCAGTACCGTCACGACCATGATCGCTGGCATCAACATGGGCAATGTTATGAACCAAAAGCGCAACCATGGCCCGGCACCGTCAACTTCGGCAGCCTCATAATACTCCTTGGGGATCGTCTGCAATCCCGCGAGCAGGATGACCATGATGTAGCCAACGCCTTTCCAGGTATCGATCACCATGACCGAGAACAGCGCCAGATGCGGGTCCGTCAGCCAGTGGAACGCCAGAACATCGAGCCCCATGGCGCGCAAGGTGACGTTGAGCAGGCCATGTGAAGGATGCAGGATAGAGCGGAAAATCAGTCCGACGACCAGCATCGGAAGAACCACCGGCACATAGATCAGCGCACGGTAAACATTGACCAAGCTTTTGACACCCTTGTCCAGCAGCAATGCCAAGCTCAGGCCAAAGACAGTTTTCAAGACAATGGTCACGGCGGTGAAGACGAATGTGTTCCAGAAATAGGTGAAATAATTTTCATCGGCGGAAAACAGTTTCTGAAAGTTTTTCAGGCCAACGAAGTTGACTTCATCCGAATAGCTGCTCCAGTCGGTGAAGGCATAGACGATACCACCCAGGCTCGGCAGAATGAAGAACGCCGTGTAGAGAACCAAGGCAGGCCAGGTAAAGAGCTGTGGATAGCGGGCGTTTAATTGCATCAGGGTTTCTCAGCGATGGCGGATCCCAATCCAGAAGGATCGGGATCCGCTCGTATCATGTCAATTGTCTGGCTGGTTAAAAGTTACTTCTTCCAGGCCGGATCTTTTGCAGCATCGGCAAAATCGCTGCGGCGCTTGTCAAGATTCTTCAACACATCTTCCGGCTTCTGGGCACCGGTGAACATGGCGGTGATGTCCTTGCCGATATCCATCCATTGTGAGTTCACATATTTGACTTGCGTCTGGTAAACCGTGCCGCGTGCCTTGTCATGCGCGTCCATGAAGGCCTTCACTGCTGGTGAGAACTTGTCCTTGATGCCGGGAAAAGGCAAAGTCAGGAAGGCTGGTTCATTGTCGAGATAATATTGCAGGTTTTCAGGCTGCACGAGGAAGTCCAGGTATTTCTTGGCTTCTGCGGCATGCTTGGATGTGGCCGAGATGAAGTGGGTCGGCCCTGCTGGGTTGATATTCAAAAGCTGGTTGTCGGCCAGAGGGATCACGAACACGCCGTAATCATCAGGCTTGACTTCAGGGTGGTCCTTGGCCAGTTCAACCGGATAAGAACTTGTAGCAAGGATCATCGCGATCTTACCATCGGCCATAGCCTTTGTGCGATTGGCCCAAGCGTCTGACAGCGAATCCGGCCCAAAGAAGCCAAGGTCAAACATTTCCTTCAGCTGCGTAAGATCGGTCGTCATCGTGGCGTTGCCAGCGAAGGTCGCCTTGTTTGCATTCAGCTGATCGGCCAGACCTGGGGTTGCCTGTTCAAAACGCGGTCCGATCTCGGGGAACCACAGAACATGGTGCCAGCCGTCGGAAGCCGGTTCATAGAGGGGTTGGATTTTAGCCTTGAGCAGGGCATCACAATCGGCCTTGAACTCGGCATAGGTTGTCGGCACTTTCAGGTTGTTGGCGGCAAAGATCTTCTTGTTGTAATTCACGACCCAGACATAGCCGAGAGTGTCCCAATAGGTCAGGCCATAGAGCTTGCCATTGACCGAGGATTGCGCCGCAACCATTGGGTCTTCAAGCTTCGCCCAAGGCTGATCCGAGAGATCAACCGCATTCTTTTCCACATTGTAATTGATGGCCAGATCGGTGACGCCGCTTTGTCCACCAAACAGGTCAGGCGCTTCGCCAGAATTCAACTTGGTTTTCAGCACGTTGAAAAATTGGTCTGATGGGACCAACTGGAAGTCGATGGCAATGCCAGTCTTTTCCTCGAATTTCTTGGCCAGCTCCTTTTCGGGCCCTTTGACCCAATTGGGATCGGCGAGGTAGGTGAGTGTGACCTTGTCTGCTGCAAAAGTCGGCGCAACTCCAAATGCTGCGATGGCAAGTGCTGCAGCACCCACCGCGGCTGGCAATAATTGTCTCTTCATTTTAGTATCCTCCACATTTATTCTGGTTGAGATTCTGGTTGAGATTCTGGTTGGCTTCATCCACGATCAGCCGCCGGTTTCCGGCTTTTTGCCACTCGCTGGTTGAAGGGGGCTGTGCCCAGCTGATCGCCGGGCAGGACATCAGGGCGCGACCATTCACGACGCGCGGTTTGCGACAGGACAAGTCCATGGCCGGGGCGATCGGGCAGATGGGCCCAGCCATCGCTAATCACAATGGGCTGTTCAACCAGATGATCAAAATTCTGGAAGGAGTATTCAAGCCATTCCACTTCGGGGAGCGCACATGCCATATGCACGCCAATTTCGAGGAACGTGTTGCCCAGTGAGACCGGCACGCCCAGTTCGGCGGCAAGCCAGCCTATGCGCATCACATCGGTCACTTGACCATGTACGTTCAGGATATCGGTGCCACCAGCCAACATCAGTTGCCGTTTGCCGGCCGCATCCAGATATTCACCTGAGTTTATGAGGGTCCAGTTGGTACTTTGGCGCAGCAGCCTCAGGCCTTCGAAATCGTGGCGTAAAATCGGATCCTCGGCCCAGAGCAGGTTGACCCCCGCCTTGTGAATGGCTTCGATTTTAACCAAAGCCTCCTTGGCACCCCAAGCCTCGTTGGCATCAACCATGAATTGAGAGCCGGGCCGGACTGCCTTTCTCACCAATTCAAGCCGGTGGAGATCCCAATTGAAATCCGGGTTGCCGACCTTGATCTTGAAAGTGTTGTAGCCGATAGAGCTGGCGTGGCCAAACAACTCGACGAAATCGGAATCACTCAAATGATAGTCAAGTCCAGACGCATAGGCGCGGACCTTGTCGCGACTGGCACCAAGAAGTCGTCCGAGCGACATATTCACCTGTTTGGCGGCAAGATCCCACAGTGCCACTTGGATCGCTTCTTGAAACGGCAGACTGTAAGGGCGCTGGTTGCCACCGCGCGGCCTGCCAACACGGTGGATCAGCGCCAAAGGCGACTGGCCTTCAAGGCTCGGCCAAACTTCACTTTCGAAAACCCGCACAATTTCAGCCACGGCAGGCAGGGCCATGAAAAGTGTCTGGGCAAAGCCCAAGCCGCTTCTGCCGCTTTCGTCAAAAAGCTCGATCGCGGCGACATTTGCTTGCTCAGCGCGGACTTGGCTGTCACCGATCACACGGTCCCGGGCAAACTGAAACCGGGTGATCGTGAAAGATGAAATCCGCATGTTGACCTACTATCCAAGATGTTTGATATATCATCTTGAGCCGATGATTGAGATAGTGTCAAGAGGGAGAGCCACGATTGGCCAATAAGATTCCAAGAAAAACGGCAGAAGAGGCAGGCAGCGGCAGCCGCCTGAGCGATCTGGCCTACACACGCATCCTCGAAATCCTGTTCAATCGAAAGCTACCAGCAGGGTCCTTCGTGTCTCAGGCGGAATTGGTTGAACTGACGGGCGTGCCAGTCGGCCCGTTGCGTGATGCCTTGCGCGTGCTTGAGGCCGAAGGTGTTCTTAAAATTCATCCCCGAACCGGCATCCAATTCGTGAAGCCGGGCTTTGAGTTGACCCGATCGAGTTTCCAATTTCGCGGTATTATTGAATCGGCTGCTGTTGCGATCTTTGTCGACATCACCGCTGAGGCTGAAATTGCGGCGCTTGCCCGGAAACACAGTGACACCATGGCAAAGATTGAACGTGATGGACTGACCGTGGCCCTGGTCGAAGAGATCGAAGCTCTGGAACAAATGCTGCATGGCAGTATCGTTGCCAGCCTGAACAACCCACTTGTTGATGCCGCCTATCAGCGTATCCACAACTATCTGCGCTTGCTCAGGCTCGACCGTCGCATAACCAAGCCGCTGGCCCTTCGCACCTTGCAGGAACACATGGCCATCATAGAAGCGTGCCGCCGCCGCGATCCCGGAGCGGCAGTGGCGGCGCTGCAAGCCCATTTCTCTGCGGCCCTGCAAAGAAACCTTGGCCTCTATTAGTTTCAACACGATCGTACGAGAGGACTAACCAGCATGTTGCGTTTTGTTGATACACATCAACACCTGATGTTGCGGGATCATTTCGGCTATGGCTGGACTGACACGATCCCGGGGCTGGCGGGGCGGGATTTTTCACTCGCAGAATGCCAGGCGGAGGCGGGCGAGGATATATCGGCGAGACTGTTTATGGAATCTGGGGTCAACGATGCCGACTATAGGGCCGAAGCCCGGCTGATCAGCCGCTTTGTTGCGGGGGGCCAGTTTCTTGGCCAGATCGCCTCGTGTCGCCCTGAAGAATCGGAGATGATGGATTGGCTGGATGAGTGCACCAGCCTTGGTGTGAAAGGGTTTCGCCGCATATTGCACGTTAAGCCAGATGGCCTTTCGCAGACCGCGACCTTTCGAGATCATCTGCGTGAGATTGGGCGGCGCGGATTTACTTTTGATCTTTGTCTGCGGGCGGATCAGCACGAGATCGGTGCTGCAATTCTGCGCGCCTGCCCAACGCAACAATTCATCCTCGATCATTGCGGCAATCCCGACATTGCAGCAGATGGCTATAATGCATGGTCTTACAGCATGGCTGGTCTGGCGCAATTCCCGCATTTGGCGGTCAAGCTCTCAGGCATTCCCGTAAATGCGCGGGCCGATCAGCAAAATGATGCTGGCCTGCGCCCTTACATGGAACGTGTGGTTGAGCTTTTTGGTCCTGACCGCGTGGTCTGGGGCGGTGATTGGCCTGTCTGCACTTTGGCTTCAGGTCTACGCAATTGGATCGACATCAGCGTGCGCTTTCTGAACAGGCTAAGCTGTGATGAAGCAAAGAAAATAGCCCAAACCAATGCTGTCCGGCTCTATCGCCGTTGACCCAGTCGGTCACTCGTCAGAGTTTGCCACACTGATCCGGCCGAGAGATCGATGCCGTCCGAGTCGTCTGTTGTTGGTCCATTTGAGAAGTGGCCCACAGAATGACCGCTGGCTTCTTTGGAACCTAGGGGCGAACTTTCATTTGTCCTTGGTCTCGTTCACCGTGGTCGAGATATTGGGCTTGTAGTAGAGAATGGACTCGGCTTTCTCGGTCTTGCCCCGTCTCCTACTTGAAGGCGCGTCGAGGTTCCGACGCCGAACGCAAGGAGTTAGGTTTTGATTTGAGAAAAGGGGTGGGACCCAAAATTCTGATAGCAGAGCGCCTCGACGATTGACCTGATCGACATCAAAACTAATGTATTGGATTTTGGGCGTAAGAAAGTATTGGAGGAAGACGCAGATGGCACAATTTATCAACAAGAAGGAAATGCTGGTTCAGCATTCGCTGGACGGCCTCCTGTGCACTTCAGGTGGCGGCTCTGGGCATGAGCCCGCCCATGCCGGATTTGTGGGCACTGGCATGTTGACAGCAGCTGTCTGCGGAGAGGTCTTCGCTTCTCCCAGCATTGACGCCGTTTTCGCAGCCATCATGGCCGTCACCGGAACAGGTGGCTGTTTGCTCATCATCAATAACTACACTGGTGACAGGCTGAATTTTGGTCTGGCGCTTGAGAGGGCAAGATCCCTTGGCAAGAAGGTCGAGGTTGTTATCGTCAAGGATGACATTGCCATCCCCGAAGTTACCAAACCCCGCGGCATTGCAGGCGTGATTTTTGTCGAGAAGATTGCCGGGCATTATGCTGAAAAAGGCTGGCCCCTCCATAAAGTGGCCAGGGTCGCGCAAAAAGCTGCCGACGCTTTGGTGTCACTTGGATTGGCTTTGACCTCCCTGGGATCGGCCGGGAAGATCGTGCACCGGGCGGCAAGGCAGAATTGGGGCTGGACATTCATGGTGAGCCGGGCGTGGAATTGATCGGATTCGGAAACGCCTCCCAAGCGGCAAACACAGTTATTGCAAAGTTGTTTGCGCAGGTAAAACCAGCGAACACCTATGCATTGCTTGTCAACAATCTCGTCACATCGCTCGACATGCACGGATTCTGATTCAGCCTGCTGCCTTTGACCACCGAATTTGAAGTTGCGCTCAAATCACCCGCATCACCACTTGTATGGCCGGGCGTTCACACTCATGCCAAACTGCGGCTGATAAGCCTTGCGAAGTCCTCGAAGACGATGACCCACAAGCCGAGTAAAAATGTGGTCCTTGCCCAAACACTCGATTGCGCCTGCAACGTCATTCTTGAGCATGAAGCCCAACTCAACGCCTTGGATGCCCGCGTTGGTGATGGCGATACCGGTTCAACGCTGGCAACTGCGGCGCGCTACCTTCAGAAAAACCTCCATAAACTGCCACTCGCCAAACAAGATCAATTCTTTGCCGCCCTCAGCCAGGCGATGACACAAACAATCGGCGGATCATCAGGCGTGTTGCTGGCCATTTTCTTTTCCGCTGCCGCCCAATCTGCCAGCAAAGATTGGAAAATGGCTCTTCAAAAAGGTTTGGAAAGGACAATGTCTTACGGTGGCGCAAAACCCGGGGATCGTACAATGCTGGACGCGCTCGTTCCCGCTCTGGCCACACTGGGCAAAGGTGAAAGCTTGGGCGCAGCCGCAAGTGCCGCCCGAAAAGGGGCAGATGCGACAGCCCGGATGACCCGCGCCAGAGCTGGCCGCAGCAGCTATGTATCGGCCGGGAATTTGATGGGCACCAATGATCCCGGTGCCGAAACTGTGGCACTGCTTCTGGAAGGGCTTTCACGAGTTTGAAGCAGTGGGTTCCATTTTCAGAACTTGGCGCGTGTTGGCGTAGGCTTTCTCAAGATGCTGTGCCATGGCCGCGCGTGCCTTATTGGGGTCTTTGCTGCTCAAGGCTTGGATAATAGCCTCATGTTGCTCCAATGTGGCCGCCGCCTCTCCCCGTCGCGGCAACATCATGTGCCGACAGCGATCCAAATGCGCCTTGGAGATCTCGATGGCCCGCCACAGCCGTGGCATTTTGCTGATTTCCGCGATACGGGCGTGGAACTGATCGTCGGTGGCAATTGCCGCAGCATAATCCTTGCCTCTTATGGCCTTGGCATGGGCCGCCAAAAGGGCATGCAACGCGGCAATATCGGATTGAAGGATTTTGCGCGCTGCATGGGCCGCACTTTCCATTTCCAAAGCGCGGCGAATGACAAAGGCCTGCTCGACTTCGTGTTGGTCAATCCCGGCGGCGCGCGTGCCCGATTGCGCCGCAACTATAACCAGATGTTCATCGCTCAATTTCTTGATGGCTTCGCGCACGGGCGTGCGTGAAATGCCCAGTTTGGCCGCAATGGCCTTCTCATCAATAGTTTGGCCGGGCGCAATCTGCCCCGTCACCACCAACTTGCGCAACAGGCCATAGATCTGGTCGCGCAGCGGGCTGTCGCGATCAAGCTTCGCGCCCTTCAACATCAATTTCATGGTGCGGAAACTAATATATCAGTTGTGGACAGACAACCATTTCCTCTCTTATGATCACCAAAAACACAAGTCGGAAATGGGGAGGCAAAGCGTGTCGAAGAATAATTTTCCCAAATTGCACAATGCCATGTGGCCCGGGCTTGTTGGCAAAGGCGCAGACTCTGAACCCGGCATTGAGCTCGATGTATTGCTCGACTTAACTGCGCAGGCCGAAGTGAATGGTATCAAATTTGATGGCATCGACATTTTCCATGTCCCGCCACACACCAACATCGATTGCGATGGCGACGAGATAAAACGGCTGGCTGAAAGAGTTCAGCGCCGTGGGCTGATGATTGGATCCATTGTATCGCCTGTTTGGCCTCCTGTTGGCGGGGGTTCAGCGATGGGCTCGGCAGCAGATAGAAAAAAGTTCGTGGAGAATGTGCGAAAATCCTGCAACCTCGGCAAAAGATTGCGCGAATTGGGTGTGCGGCCCTATGGTATCGTTCGCATCGATTCTTCCTGCAGCCCAGGCGATTGGGCCAAGGATCCCGCTGGCAATACCAAGAAAATCGCCCAGACGTTCCGCGAAGCCTGCAGTGTCGCCGCTGACTATGGAGAGCGTCTGGCTGCTGAAGGCGAAATCTGCTGGGGGGGCATGCATTCTTGGAAGGATATGATCAATACGCTGGAGGAAACCGATCGGCCTCAGACAATTGGCTTTCAGGCGGACATGGCTCACACGCTGCTTTATACGATGGGTTACAACGCGCCAAAGTCACGACTGTTGCCGACCAAGTTCGATTGGAAGAACAAGAAGACTTTGGACGATGCGCTCAAAAAGATGACTGATGCGCTGCGCCCTTGGACGATTGATTTTCATGTGGCCCAGAATGATGGAACGGTCAAAGGGCTGGGCTATCATGAAAAGACGGGGCGGCATTGCATGGTGACCGACAAGAACGGAAAGCTCGATATTCCAAAACACGCGGGGCTTTGGCTGCGCGGGAAGGACGGCGGCATCACCAAGGCCTTTCATCATATCTGTTGGGACGGCTGCATGTTCCCCAATGAAGTGATGCTGAAACAGAACACATGGAATGACGTGCTGGCCACCATGATAAAAGTGCGCGACAAGCATGGATGGGTCGCTTGAAATGGCCAAGAAACCTTTGAATATCGGCATGGTGGGCTATGGCTTCATGGGGCGTGCCCACTCCAACGCTTTTTCGCAGGCCCCGCGTTTCTTTGATTTGCCATTTCAACCCGTGCTCAAAGCCGCTTGCGCGCGCAACGCAGAAAAGCTCCAGCCATTTGCTGATCAATGGGGCTATCAATCAACCGAGACCGACTGGCGCAAACTGATCGAGCGCAAAGACATCGACTTGATCGACATAGCAGCACCCAATAACATGCACATGGAAATTGCCATTGCAGCAGCGGCAGCTGGCAAGATGATCATGTGCGAAAAGCCATTGGGCAGAAATGTTGCCGAATCCACCAAGATGGTGGAGGCCGTCGAAAAGGCCAAGGTGGCAAACATGGTCTGGTACAATTATCGCCGGATGCCCGCTGTCACCCTCGCCAAGCAGTTCATCGACGAAGGAAAGCTGGGCAAGATTTTTCATTATCGTGCGAAATTCTTGCAGGATTGGACGATTTCAGCTGATCTGCCCCAAGGTGGCCAGGGCCTCTGGCGGCTGGACGCGGGCGTGGCTGGCTCTGGAGTGACAGGCGATTTGCTCGCGCACTGCATTGACACTTCACTGTGGCTCAACGGCGGAATTGACAAGGTTGTCGGCATGACAGAGACCTTCATCAAGGAGCGCCATCACAATCTGACAGGCAAGACCGAAAAAGTTGAGATCGATGACGCAAGCTTGTTTCTGGCGCGCTATGACAATGGTTCACTCGGCAATTTCGAGGCCACGCGCTATGCCCGCGGCCATAAGGCGCTCTACACGCTGGAAATCAACGGCGAGAACGCGTCGATATTCTGGGATCTGCACGATCTTCACCGCTTGCAATATTTTGACCATCGCGACGAGGGCCGCATCCGCGGATGGCGCTCGATCCATGTGACTGATGGCGATCACCCCTATATGAGCAAGTGGTGGGTTCCCGGTTTGCAGATTGGCTATGAACATTCATTCGTGCACCAGGCAGCTGACTTTATCGATGGCCTCGGCACCGGAAAATCCGTTGCTCCAACATTCCGTGAAGCGATGGCCACTGATTTGGTGACTGATGCGGTGCTCAAATCCGCCAAGAGTGGGCATTGGGAAAGTGCAAAAGGTTGAGGCTTGATGGCTCCTTCCGCTAAGCCAATCTGCTTCTTTGTTTGCGACAAAGCGCGCTCCTTGCCCCGCAGTGACCTGCAC
>JAYUEP010000114.1:0-15591 GCA_043739165.1 Hyphomicrobiales bacterium | reverse complement strand
GGGCTCCGCGCCCATAGCCATTGCGCAACCAGCCCAAACGGGCAATCATGAGGCGGAGACTCTACTAAAAATTGGATCGTAGCCGGGTCTCAGGTCACTCCGCGAAAAAAAAGGTCACGATCTAATGAAATACTATCGTGCTACATTTCACCCGGACAAGATCCAGGAAAACATATTTTCCGGAAACTACAGCAAACTCATAAACATGCTTACAAATGTTTTGCCAGAATTCATTCCTGTTGATCTCCGTGATACTATCGGTTCACTAACTTCTTAAACAGTGAACGATGGGCCCTCGACGGTGAACTCCAGCTTACTTTAGAATGCAATGTAGTCACAAGAAAGTCCAAGCGACTCCGCATCCGTTCGCGCAGCAAAGTAACCTCACCGCATATTCCCGGTATGCCCCAGCGAATATCTTCCCGGTTGTGGCCAGACTGTCAGTCCATGTGGTTCGATGCCGACGTTGATTTTGGTGACTGCGCCACTGGTTGTGTCGATGGCATAGACCTGCCCGTCGTAACGCCCGGCGAGCCAGAGTTCTTTTCCGTCCACCGTCACATTGCCCATGTCCGGGCTTCCGCCATCGGGGATCATCCATGTGTGTTCAATGGCGTGGGTTTCGAAGTTGATCACTGTGACACTGCCCGGCCCGCCTGCCCTGTCGGGCATGCGGTTGGAGCCGCGGTTGGCCACGTAGAGATATTTCCCGTCACGGCTGACATTGAGGCCATGGGCCCCTTTGCCGGTGTGGATGAAGCCTACTTCCTTGAATGTGGCGGCATCTACCATGAAAGCACCGTCGTTGATCATGTCCGTAATAAAGAAGGTCTTGCCATCGGGCGAGAGGCGCACATCTTGCGGCATGCCGGGCTTGGTGAAGGTCAGCGCGTCCACCACCTTGCCCGCTTTCAGATCAACCTTGATGAGGCCGGGGCCTGCGCCGGTTTTCAGCGGCGTTTGGCCATGCTTGCCGGAGGCGACGCCGCCGAATTCACAAGTGAAAATGATATAGGAAAAATCGGCGCTGTAATCGGCGTGGTTGAGGCCAAGGCAGGTTGGCGTTTCAATGGTCGACACCAAGGCCATCGTATGGGCATCGCGCAATTCCAGCCGCTTGAAGGCCTCGGCCACAATGATTGCTTGCGCGCCATCGGGGGTGAAATACATGTTATAGGGATCATTGACAGGGATCTGCTTGCCCGCCTTGCCTGTGGTGGGATCAATTGGTGTGACTGAACCCTGTCGCGTTTGGTTTGCCGTGTTGGCCACCCACAGGGTCTTGAGATCAAAAGACGGCACGATATGCTGCGGGCCGCGGCCTGCTGGATAGGTTTCGATCACCTTGTGGGTGACAGGGTCAATCACCGTCACTGTGTTGGACGTGTGGTTGGGCACATAAACGCGTGTGAGAGCACCTGCTGTTGCGGGGGCGAGTTTGTCAGAACCGGTTTCGCTGTAGATGTTGAGCGGTGTTGCGGGCGCGGCAGGTGCGGTTGCATCGGGCGTTGGTGTTGCGGGTGGCGCTGGTGCATCGGCGGCTGGTGCTGGCGTTGTTACTGCTGGAGCAGTCGCATCTGGAGTTGCAGCTGTTGGTGTTGTCGCATCCGGCGTTGCTGCTGCGGCAGGTGCTGGGTCATTCTCGGCTACCTGCGTTGCTTGCGACACCTGGTCAAAGAACTGTGCTGCTGCTTCATCACAGGTGCTCAAATCCGGCGCACGCGCGGCTGACGGATTGCTCACCGCAATCAGCGCTGCCACAGAAAATGTTGCCAGAATACGCATGGATCAAGGACCGCCCCGGAATGTATTGATCTCGGCTACCGTGCCGGCGACAATGAGGTCAATCCCCTTCTGGCCAAGTGCGGCGGAAGACCGCGATGGATTGCCACCATAGACGCCGTTTTCAGGCTGGGCAGAGCCTGGGTCTTTCAATTTGTCGGCCCGCACCATGCTGGGGGCGGCAGCGAGTTCGAGCGACGTATCCGCCAGCGCCGCATGGGTGCCGATTTCGTTTTGGTTGAAACCTTGAGCCTCCAAGGCTGCCACATATTGTGATTGCGCGATGGCATAGTACCCCAGCGCTGCGAAGGCCTTCGCCTTGCCCCCCCAGGCCGCGTTCAGCTTGCTTGCAGCGATCGTCAGATCCTTCTGATAGCTGCCATGATCGCCGATCAAGACCACATGGGTGAAGCCCGCGTGTTTCAAACTGTTGGCCGTCTGCATCAGCATTTGGATGAAGGTATCATCGGTAATGGTGAGCGTACCGGGGAATTTCATATGTGCTGTGGGTGGTTCGATATTGCCTTCTGGCACATAAGCTACAACGGGGGCCACCAACGTGTGGCCCAGTTGGGTGGCGATCTTGTCGGCCAGGAACCTCACGCGGGCATTGTGTTTGCCCAAGGCCAGGTGTGGGCCGCTCTGCTCCACGCCTCCTATGGGGATGATCACAGTTGCGCTGCCCTGCCCCACGGCATCGCGCAGTTCTGTCCATGTCAGGTTCTCAAGCCAGACTTCGGCACGGGCCGGCATGGCCCCCAACCACAGCATCAGCAATGCAACAAAGCCCAAGGTTTTCATGGGGCTGTGAATAGCCGGGATTACCTGCCCCGCCAAGACTTATGGCGGCAGCCAACCTTACTTCATGGAAATCTGCATCGGCTCGGAAATCACCAACTTGGCATCGCCAAAGCCAGAACCCAATGCTGTGTTGAGCGCTGCCTCCGCATCGGGCTTGTTGTCCAGGGGGCCCATTTCCACACGGAACAGTGGCCCATTGGCACCCACAGCGCGGATGATGCGGACAGGCCCAAATTCTTGCAGCTGCTGATAGGCACTGCTGGCCTCTTCAATGCTGTGATAGACTGCCACGCGCACGAGATAGGATTGCGGCACTTGTGGCGGTGGTGTGAAGGTGGCTTGTTGAAGTTCTGGCATGCGCTTAGCAATGGGTGGCGCATCATTCATGGCGACTTGTGTTTGTGGTGCTGTGGCGGAAACATCATTGGCCATGGCCACCAGTTGCCCCATGGAAGCGCCCTGTTGCATGGCGTCATTCATCGCCAGCATGTGATCCATGGAATCTTCTGATGGTGCCGGGCCAATCAATTTCACCCGCACATGGGCCTTGCCTTTGTCGCGGTAACCCAAGACATCGGCGGCACGTTTGGAAAGATCAATCACGCGCGTTCCCACAAAGGGCCCGCGATCATTGATGCGCACCACGACTTGGCGATTGTTTTCAAGATTGGTGACGAGCGCATAGGATGGCAGCGGCAATGTCGCGTGGGCGGCGGTGAGCGTTTCCATATCAAACCATTCGCCGTTGGAGGTTTTGCGGCGGTGGAAGGCTTCGCCATACCAAGAGGCATCGCCCGTCTTGTCATAACCCGGCTGTTCACGCGGGTTGAACCAGCGGCCCGCCACCTGATAGGGATTGCCTACGTGATAGCGCCCGCCACCAAAGGGGATTGTGCTACCCTGATAGATCGGGCTGCCTTGGCCTTCGAAGGGATCGGTGGCTGCTGATGCAAAGCCGTGATGGCCTGAGCGATGATACCCGCTGTGGCTTGAGCAACCCGCCAGCGACAGGCCAACAAGGGCAACAGCCATGACTTTCAAATACCCTGGGCGCATGGGCAACTCCGTGAGATTTACCGGATGTTTGCGCCGTGTCGGTAAACGCCAAGTCAAGCAACGTGGTTAAAAAACGATGTTTGTTGGCCTGCGCTATTCAGGGCGCGACGGTGGCCTGAGGCCCATCCAAGCGCTCGAAGTTCTTCTTTCCCGTTTCATTGCCGAGTTCGGCCGCGGACTTATAAAGCTTCTTGGCGATGTCGAGATCCTTGGGCACGGCCCAGCCCTTTTCATACATGCCGCCCAAGTTGTTCATCGCAAACGTGTCCCTGTTTGAGGCCGCTTTGGAAAACATCTTGAAGGCTTCATCGAGATTGCGCGTTGTGCCCTTGCCCAGAAGCAGCATGACACCCAGATTGTTTTGGGCTTCCGCCAAGCCTTGATCGGCAGCCTTGCCATACCATTCAAAGGCTGCCTTCTCGTCCTTGGCGGCACCATCGCCGTTCTGCACCATCATGCCGTAAAGATTTTCGGATGGCGCATGGCCTTTCTTGGCGGCGCCCAGCAGCAAAGCCAGCGCCGCAGTCTTGTCAATTTTCAATCCAGGAGCACCTTTGCGCACCAGCTTGGCCAAGCGAAATTGTGCATCGAGATTGCCTGTCAATGCCGCCTCGCGGTACCACTTGGCCGCGTCGGCAGCGCTTTCTTTGGTGCCCTGCCCGGTCTCATAGGCTTCGGCCAAAGCCATGCGCGCATCTGCATCGCCAGCCTTGGCCAGCTGTAACTTTTTGTCGAAGGGCAAATCCAAAAGCGTCTGATCAAGCGCAAGAGCATTCTGGCCTGCCGTGCAGACGAGAAAGAGGCTCAAAGCCCAGACGTGGATTTGTTTCATTTTGCCCGATAAAAATTCAAGTCTCGACAAATTATGAACCAGCAGCCCTTCACATTGAGATGATCGCCCGACATTGTGGCATAGGCGCGGTAATAGTCGCCATCATCTGAAGAGTAGACTTGGCCTTTCCACGTGTTGGGTCCGGTTGGCACCATCCCTTCCATCACCGGCATGCCGATCAGGTGACGCGAGCGCATCGATGGGTTCTTGTTTTTCAAATCCAGCTTGGGCGTGCCATCGCCATTGTTAGGTTCCTGCAAGCGCACCACATTGGCGCACACAAGGTTTCCCTGGCAGGGCACAACTTTCACCGTCACCCGACCGTCACTCAAGGTCCAATCCCCGAAAGGGCCCGTTGTTGGGTTGGAAGCGACGGCCACACCCGAAACCGCGCCCGAAAAAACAATGCCCGCCAATACCAATTTCATCTTCATTTCACGACCTCCAGAGTCCCTTTGCCACTCTCGATTTTTGCATATAGCATCATCCCAATTGTCTGGGGAGATGAACGTGATAAAAAAATCGAACCTAGCTTCCAAGCCCCCTCGTGCCAGCGCTGAGTGGCAAATGCGTGTTGATCTTGCGGCAGCTTTTAGGCTGTCCGGCAAAAATGGCTGGAATGAAGCGGTGGCCAATCACTTCAGCCTGGCCACCAGCAAGGATGGGCGACAGTTTCTGATGAACCCGCGCTGGATGCATTTTTCCCGCATTCGCGCCAAGGATTTGTTGCAACTTGATTCTGCCGACAAATCCACCATGGCGCGGCCGGATGCACCGGATCTGACGGCGTGGAGCCTGCACGGACGCTTGCACGCCACCCTGCCGCAAGCGCGCTGCATCATCCACCTTCACCCGGCTTATGCCACCGTGATTGCTTCTCTGGCAGACCCGGAGATCAAACCCATTGACCAAAACACCGCGCGGTTTTTCAACCGTATTGCTTTTGACATGGACTATGGCGGCATGGCCAATACGGATGATGAGGGTGACAGGCTGGCCCGCAAACTTGGCAACAAGCAAATCATGATGATGGGGAATCACGGCATTCTCGTCTGCGCTGAAACCGTGGCCGAGGCCTATGACCTGACATATTATTTGGAACGCGCCTGCCAAAATCTCGTCCTCGCGTATCAGACGGGCCAAACGCTTCACGTCATGTCAGACGCTGTAGCCGAGAAGACTGCGCAGGAATGGGAAGCCGACCGCGAGCAATTCCACGCCCACTTCGCTGAGATGAAACGCGTCCTCGATCACGAAGACAAGTCTTACAGGCAGTGAGCGACGGGGTTGATTGATGCGCGCGTCAGGCGACTGAGCGCAGCTTCATTAGATCAGCACGGATCCCTTCCAGCGCCGGCAACAAGCCGCGATCGGCGGGTGATTGATGCGCCTGGAACGCGGCCTGATCTGCGACAGCCGTAACCTTCTGCAACAGTTGCTCATAGGTTTCGGCGGGCCAGTCCAACACTTCTTCGGTTTGTTCACGAAGCCCGTGAGCACCAGATGTGGCCAAGATATTCTCCACCCGTTCTGTGAGTTTGGCACCCTGTTCCGGCGGGCCAAAAAAGCCGAGATAGGAGCCAGCCTCTGCAGGTGGTGCATTGTACCTTTGTTGCGCCCTGCTTGCAGCCAATTTTGAAATGGGCATGGGCAGAGGTTCGCTGTTGGCAGCCTCTTCCTGGTTTATCACTTCAGGAATCTTGTTGGTTGTTCCAGCGGAATCTTTTGCTTCCGGCACATCCGTTGCAAATTCGCGCACCACTGAAAGATCACAGGTTTGATAAAGCTTTGCCAAAGACCTGGTGGCGTTCTCGACGGCGGCTTCAATGGCCACAATCGATTCAAAGACGAAGCTTGTGCCGGTTTCGAATTGCCCACTGCTTTTGTCATAGCAACTCGATAGCAGAGCCAAAATTCCGCCTGCCCGCGACAGTGCCCTGCCGATTTCATCAGCAGGGTGTTTCTGCTCACCACTCATCAGCGTTCCCCTCAAAGCCCATGAATTACTATTCAGCATGGTTAACACGCTGGCCCGTTAAGAAGTGTTAACAGAAATAAGCGTTTGAACAATATGGGTTTTATCTTCCCGCCTGGTTATGCACAACTTCTGCGGCTGTCGAGTTGGTGTCAGGAAAGGGTGTGATTCGTGTGACAGGCAAATTTTGCAGGGCTCGCAGCTGAAAACTGCCGTTTCCTTTTGAGCCTGTGGAATTAAACAGATCATAGTGCTTCAAACGATTCATGTATTTTTAAAGCCAGATAATGCCAGACACTGAAAACAAGACAATCGGCATTCTCTGGATGATGGCCACGATGGTGTGTTTCATTGCACTCGATGCCACCACCAAATATGCCATGCAGCTCTATCCGCTGTTTGAGGTCGCCTGGGGCCGCTTTTTCTTTTCAACCGTCATGGCGATGTTCATCGCAGGGCGAAATTTGCCGGGGCTTATCCGAACCACCCAACCCGGCCTTCAGACCCTGCGCTCCGTTCTGCTGATGGCAACCACCATGTTGTTCAATGCAGGCATTATCTCCGTCTCGCTGCCGATGGGCACGACGATCATGTATCTCTCGCCCATCATCGTCACCATGCTCTCCGCGTTGGTTCTGGGTGAGCATGTGGGGTGGCGGCGTTGGACGTCGATTGGGATTGGATTTGTTGGTGCTCTCGTGGTCATTCGCATCTGGCAGACGGGCATTGCCGGGATCAACCACGGCTCGGCCCTGCTTCTTGCTGCGGCGACGGCCAATGCAACTTATCAAATCATCACCCGGCAACTGCGTGGCGATAATCCCTATACGACGCTGATCTACACGGCGATGGCTGGAACAGTGGTGACCAGCTTTGTGGCACCGCTCACCTGGCAGGCACCCGATGCCTTTGGTTGGGCCCTGTTGATCGGCGCAGGCGTGTTGGGCTGTCTCGGTCATTTGTGCCTGATCAGGGCCTTCACAGCGGCGCCTGCCTCGGTTGTGGCGCCCTTCTCCTACAGTTCTTTGATCTGGGCCACGCTTGCGGGCTTTGCCATCTGGGGTGATTTACCCAGCACCACGACTTTGCTGGGTGCTACGCTGATCATTGGATCGGGGCTTTATATTTTTCTGCGCGAGAGAACGCTGGCCGCGAAAGCCACGACATAGTTATTTCAGATAGATCAGAAACGTGCCCGAGCCATGGACGTAGAGCTTGCCTTGAGCGTCGGTGATTTTTGTTTCAGCGGTCAACATGGTGCGACCCGCATGAAGCACTGTCGCGCGGGCGAAGAGCTTGCCCGTTTCCACTTCGACCTTCTTTACATAGTGAATGTTGAGCGACACTGTGCCTGCACCTGATCCGGCGGGAAGTTTGGTGATCACCGCTGAACCCAAGCTTGAATCCACCAGCGTGGCGAGATAACCGCCGTGGACGCGCATCATCGGATTGTAGAATTGATGGCTGAGTTCGGCCTCAACCGTCACCGCGCCGTCTTCGGCCTCTATCACGTGCATTTTCATCAATTCGCCGAAAGGATAGTTATGCTTGCGTGCTATTGCTTCGCGCAGATACTCCAAACCTGTCAGGGTTTTGAACCGCGCAAAGGCTTCTTCAGCCTCTCTCAGGAATGAGCTTTCCTGCATCGGCTTAGACCAACCGGCTCTGCACGACGGCCGCCTTGATGAAGGAGGCAAAGAGCGGATGTGGCTCCAGCGGCTTTGATTTCAATTCGGGGTGATATTGCACACCGATGAACCAGGGGTGATCGGCATATTCAACCGTTTCCGGCAGCAAGCCATCGGGCGACATGCCAGAGAATTGCAGGCCCGCCGCTTCGAGCTTGGCGCGGTAGGCGGTGTTGACTTCATAGCGGTGGCGGTGACGCTCGGAGATGCGCGTTGAGCCATAGATATCGGCAATGTGACTGCCCGGCTTTAGCGCGGCGTCAAAGGCCCCGAGGCGCATGGTGCCGCCGAGATCGCCACCTTGTTTACGGATTTCAAGTTCATTGCCCTTCATCCATTCCGTCATCGTGCCGACAACGGGTTCAGCCGTTGCGCCAAATTCAGTGGATGAGGCATTGGCGATGCCACAAAGATTCCGCGCCGCCTCGATGCAGGCCATTTGCATGCCAAAGCAGATGCCGAAGTAAGGCACCTTGCGGGTGCGGGCGAAGGTTGCGGCCTTGATCTTGCCTTCCGAACCGCGCTCACCAAAGCCGCCGGGCACAAGGATGCCATGCACGCCTTCGAGGTAGGGTGCCGGGTCTTCCTTCTCGAAAATCTCGCTCTCGATCCATTCGAGATTGACTTTCACCTTGTTGGAAATGCCGCCGTGAACCAGCGCTTCCTTCAGTGACTTATAGGCATCAAGCAGGCCAGTATATTTGCCAACGACGGCGATGTTCACTTCGCCCTCAGGGTGAATGATGCGGCTTTGGATTTCATCCCAGCGACTGAGATCAGGCTGTTTGGCATTGGTGATGCCAAAGGCTTCCAGCACTTCGCCATCCAAGCCTTCGGCGTGATAGGCTCTGGGCACGTCATAGATATTGGCCACGTCCAAAGCCTGAATGACAGCGGAAGGCCTGACGTTGCAGAACTGCGCGATCTTGCGGCGTTCTCCGGCAGGAATTTCCCGGTCGGCGCGGCACAGTAAAATATCCGGCTGAATGCCGATCGACCGCAGCTCCTTCACCGAATGCTGGGTGGGTTTGGTTTTCAACTCACCCGCTGTGGGGATATAGGGCAGCAACGTGAGGTGAATGTAAATGCAATTGCCGTGGGGCTGCTCTTGGCCAAACTGGCGGATGGCTTCGAAGAATGGCAGACCTTCAATGTCGCCCACCGTGCCTCCAATTTCGACGAGCACGAAATCAAAGTCTTCATTGCCGGATTTCACAAAGTCTTTGATCGCATCCGTCACATGCGGGATCACCTGCACCGTGCCACCCAGAAAATCACCGCGCCGTTCCTTGGCGATGATATCCTGATAGATCTTGCCTGTGGTGATATTGTCAAACTTGTTGGCGTGACGCCCGGTGAAGCGTTCATAGTGGCCGAGATCAAGATCGGTCTCCGCGCCATCATCGGTCACAAACACTTCGCCATGTTGATAGGGGCTCATCGTGCCCGGATCTACGTTGAGATAGGGATCGAGTTTGCGCAGCCGCACCTTGAACCCACGCGCCTGCAACAGCGCGCCCAGTGCGGCTGAAGCCAGGCCTTTGCCAAGGGAGGAAACCACGCCGCCGGTAATGAAGATATATCGCGCCATGGGAGACCACCCTAACAATGAGGCCACACGATTCGAAGCATTGAATCGCGCCAAATGAATTTATTTGTGGAAGCCCGTGAAACATTGCGTTTCACAGGGCGAAGATCAAGGTGTGGTCGGAACCGCAGGCTTCTGGTCCAGCTTCGGCAGGAGTGCTGAGTCGCTGTTGCCCTGTGCCGGGGCTGCCGGAACCTGTGCCGTGCCGGAAGCGGACGAGCCGGCATCCGGCGTGGATTGCACTGGAATATTCACAATGGCACCACTGCCCTTGTGATTGGCCAGGACCGTAAGCAGGATCGAAGTTGCAAAAAAGCCCGCAGCCAGAATGGCCGTTGCGCGGGTGAGCGTATTGCCCACACCGCGTGCTGAAAACAAGTTGCCGCCGCCGCCGCCAATTCCCAAGGCGCCGCCTTCGGATTTCTGCAACATGACAAGGCCGATCAGAAACACGGCAATCACAAGATGAACGGCAAGAAGAACGGTCTGCATCAAATCTCTCTCAATCAATTGGCGCTGCTTTAGCGCTTAGATGGGTGTCACGCAACTGCCCCGCAAGGGCGGTGGATTTTAAATGAAAAGGCCGGGCGCAAACCCGGCCTTTCCCAAATTCAACATCCCGAAAGATCAGGCCGCAGCGGCGGCTTCTTCCTTCTTCACCACAGGGCCAGAATCCTTGCCCTTGGCAGAAACGTCACGATCGACGAATTCGATGACGGCCACAGCAGCGTTGTCACCATGGCGGAAGCCCGCCTTCATGATGCGCAGGTATCCGCCGTGGCGATCCTTGTAGCGCTTGGCCAAAACGTCAAACAGCTTCTTGGCTTGGGTTTCATCCTTGATCTGGCTGATCGCCTGGCGGCGGGCATGGAGCGAGCCGTTCTTGCCGAGCGTCACCAGCTTTTCAACGATCGGGCGCAAGTCCTTGGCCTTGGGCAAGGTTGTCACAATCTGCTCATGCTTGATCAAGGCAACAGCAAGATTGGCAAACATCGCCTTGCGATGTTCTGACGTGCGGTTGAGCTGACGACCCTTAAATCCGTGACGCATGATACTTCTCCTTCAAACTTGCCCCACCGCAGCGGGGCACAAAACTTATATCTGGCCAAACTGAAAACCTTTGGCGATTTTGGCTTTTCCAGGAAAAGCCAAAACGCTTTAGTAATGGCTTTCCAATTTCTTGGCCAACTCGTCGATGTTTTCTGGCGGCCAGTTCGGCACTTCCATGCCGAGGTGCAGGCCCATCTGTGCCAGAACTTCCTTGATCTCATTGAGGCTCTTGCGGCCGAAGTTCGGCGTGCGCAGCATCTCGGCCTCTGACTTCTGGATCAGATCGCCGATGTAAACGATGTTATCGTTCTTGAGGCAGTTGGCCGAGCGGACAGAAAGCTCAAGCTCATCCACCTTCTTGAGAAGGGCGGCATTGAACGGCAATTCCTGACGCACTTCTTCGGCAACATGAGCGGTAGGTTCGCTGAAATTGATGAAGACGCTGATCTGGTCTTGCAAGATGCGCGCGGCATAGGCCACGGCGTCTTCGGGGGACACAGCACCGTTGGTTTCAACGGTCATGATCAGCTTATCATAGTCAAGGATCTGACCTTCGCGGGTGTTTTCGACGCGGTAGGACACGCGGCGCACCGGTGAATAGATCGAATCAACCGGGATCAGGCCGATGGGTGCATCTTCCGCGCGGTTGCGGTCTGCGGCCACATAGCCCTTGCCATTGTTGATGGTGAATTCAACGCGCAGCTCAGCGCCCTGGTCGAGCGTGCAGATTACATGCTCCGGGTTCAAGACATTGACATCAGCCGATTGCTGAATGTCGCCAGCCTTGACAACGCCCGGGCCAGTCTTCTTCAGCGTCAGGCGCTTGGGGCCCTCAGCATGCATGACAAAAGCGATTTCCTTGATGTTGAGGATCATGTCCGTCACATCTTCGCGCACGCCAGCGATCGACGAGAATTCATGGAGAACGCCGTCAATCTGCACTGACGTAACCGCAGCGCCCTGCAACGACGACAGAAGAATGCGGCGCAGCGCGTTGCCCAGCGTGGTGCCAAAGCCGCGTTCCAGCGGTTCGGCAACAATGGTTGCCACGCGCTTCTTGTCTTTGCCCGATTGAATATCGATCTTGCTGGGGCGGATGAGTTCCTGCCAGTTCTTCTGATTGACCTGCATGTTCATTTTCCCGTTAGCCTCCGGAAGGTCTTGGCCTTCCATACTCGGTTAGTCTCAAAGGTGCGGGACCCCGGCCCCGCAACGAATGCAAACGCTGGTTAGACGCGGCGGCGCTTTGGTGGGCGGCAGCCATTGTGCGGGATCGGCGTGATATCACGGATCGACGTCACTTGGAGACCACCAGCCTGCAAGGCCCGCAAGGCGGACTCACGACCAGAACCCGGACCTGTCACTTCCACTTCAACGGTGCGCATGCCATGTTCAATGGCAGCACGTGCCACCTGTTCGCCAGCCATCTGGGCAGCATAAGGTGTCGACTTGCGTGAACCCTTGAAGCCCATCTTGCCGGCCGAAGCCCAGACAATCGTATTGCCCTGAACATCGGTGATGGTGATCATGGTGTTGTTGAATGATGCATTTACATGCACCATGCCGGAGGAAACGTTCTTGCGCTCTTTGCGACGCGAACGAGCAGCTGCTTCTTTAGCCATCTGAGGTAATCCTTATTTCTTCTTGCCGGCAATGGCCTTGGCAGGCCCCTTGCGGGTGCGGGCGTTGGTATGGGTGCGCTGGCCGCGAACCGGCAGGCCCTTGCGGTGACGCAGGCCACGGTAGCAGCCCAAATCGGTGAGGCGCTTGATGTTGACAGCGATTTCGCGGCGAAGATCGCCTTCCACCGTATAATCGCGGTCGATGATTTCGCGGATCGCCAAAACTTCAGCGTCCGAAAGTTCGTTGACGCGCTTGGCGGCAGGAATCTTCACTTCGTCGCAAATGAGCTTCGAATTCGCTGGGCCAATGCCATTGATGTAACGCAACGCGATTTCAACGCGCTTGCCAGTTGGAATATTTACGCCTGCAATACGGGCCACTTTATTCTCCTTATAAAATCAACGACTTGCGCCATCAATCAAAAACAAAACCAACAACATTCTTATAGCCTTACGAAAGGCACAAGGCTGCGCCCAGAGAGAAGCCCTCCCTTGGCCAGCCAGAGCGTTGGGTCAGAATTGCGCCGTCCTTAGAGGGGATTCTTCACCCCGTCAACCGGAAAGCCCGTATTTCCGAGCCCTTTAACCCTTTACGCAACGCCCAGCTGAGATCAGCCGGTTACCGCGCCTACAACTGCTTCAACTGCCTTCGTTACCGCCGCAATTTCAGCCATTCCGTCAATCACATGCAGATTGCCTTTCGCGCCATAATAGGCAACGAGCGGGGCCGTCTGCTTGTTGTAAACCGCCAGACGGTCTCGCACCGTCTTTTCATTATCGTCCGGGCGGCGCGTGAATTCAGTTGATCCACACACATCGCACACGCCAGCCACCTTCGGCCTGGCAAAAATCTCGTGATAGCCCTGCCCGCATTTGGCGCAGGTATAGCGGCCGACAATGCGCGAGACCAAAGCCTCATCATTGACCTTCATTTCGATGACGGCGTTGAGCTTCTGCCCGCGCGTTGCCAACATCTTGTCCAAGGCTTCGGCTTGCGCCGGGGTGCGCGGGAAACCGTCAAACACCACGCCCTTGCTGATATCCGGCTTGGTCATGCGTTCTGCGACGATGCCGACAATCACATCATCTGAGACGAGATCGCCCCGGTCCATGATCGCCTTGGCCTTGAGGCCTGTCTCACTGCCTGCCGCAATGGCGGCGCGTAGCATGTCGCCCGTCGAGAGTTGCTTCAGCCCATGGCGCTCTTCGAGGATCTTGGCTTGTGTGCCCTTGCCCGCCCCCGGCGGCCCCAGCAGAATCAGGTTGATCATTTCCGGTTCCCGCGCAGGGAAGACTTTTTCATCAAGCGCTCATATTGCTGCGACAGCAAATGGCCCTGAATTTGCGACACGGTATCGAGCGTGACACTCACCACAATCATCAGCGACGTGCCGCCAAAATAGAACGGAATGCCGGAATAGCCGACGATCATTTCCGGGATCAGGCAAATGACCACAATGTAGGCGGCGCCAATCACGGTGATGCGGGTGAGAATGCGGTCCAGATAGCTTGAGGTCTGATCGCCCGGGCGGATGCCCAGAATGAAGCCGCCAGACTTTTTCAAGTTGTCGGCAGTTTCCTTCGGGTTGAACATGATCGACGTGTAGAAGAAGCAGAAGAACACGATCAAGGCTGCGTAGAGAAAGAGGAAGAGCGGCTTGCCATGGCCCAAGAGTGCCGTGATCTGGTTGAGCCAATCAGGCCCCTTGCCTGCCGAGAAGTTTGCCACCGTCAACGGCAACAACAAAAGTGATGACGCGAAAATCGGCGGGATCACGCCTGAGGTGTTGAGCTTCAACGGCAGATGCGAGCTTTCGCCCTGCGTTACTTTCATGCCGATCTGGCGCTTGGGATATTGAATGAGAAGGCGGCGTTGGGCGCGTTCAAAAAACACGATGAAGGCGACAACCGCAATGGCCAGAACCAGAATGCCCATGATCACAAATGGCGACATGAGGCCTTTGCGGCCCATTTCCAAAAGTGCAGCCACACCATTGGGCAGGTTGGCGACGATGCCGGAGAAAATGATCAGCGATGTGCCATTGCCGATGCCACGCGCGGTGATCTGCTCACCCAACCACATCAGGAACACGGTGCCGCCCGTCAACGTAATGACGGTTGAGGCAATGAAGAACGGGCCGGGATTGAGCACCAGTCCCCCTCGCCCCATCAGGCCCATGGCGATGCCATAAGCTTGCAAGGCAGCAAGGATGACGGTGCCATAGCGGGTATATTGATTGATCTTCTTGCGGCCCGAGTCGCCTTCTTTTTTCAAGGCTTCGAGTTGGGGCGAGACCGTCGTCATCAACTGCATGATGATCGAGGCCGAAATATAGGGCATGATATTGAGGGCGAAAATGGCCATGCGGCCAAGCGCGCCGCCTGCCAAACCATTCATCCAGCCCAAAATGCCCGAGGCGTTCTGGTTGGTGAATTGGGCGATGGCAGCCGTATCGATGCCAGGAATGGGGATATAGGAGCCGAGGCGGTAAACCAGAAGCGCGCCCAGCGTGAACCAGATACGGTTTTGCAGGTCTTGATTCTTGCTCAGCGAGCCGAAATTGATATTGGCTGCAAGTTGTTCAGCTGCTGATGCCATGTTTATTTCCTTCTCCCGACGAAAACTCCCATATGGGAAGTTTTCTCGGGCAGATCAACCTCAGTAGATTTTCTTTGGTTCAGGAGCCGGACGCAGCACTTTCACGCTGCCGCCAGCTTTTTCAACGGCGGTAGTAGCGCCCTTGGAAGCGTAGAATACCTCAAAGTTCAATTTGGCTTTGAGTGCGGCATTGCCAATCAGGCGCACGCCACGGGCCAGTTTCGAAATCACGCCCGATGCCAGCAAGCTTTCTTGGGTGACAGGTGCTTTTGCGTCGATCTTCTTGGCTTCGACGGCATCAGCAATACGCGCGAGCGAGACTTCGTTGTAATCCACCACGTTCGGCTTGTTGAAGCCGCGCTTAGGCAAGCGGCGATAGATCGGCATTTGGCCGCCTTCAAAGCCAGCTTTGGCACCGCCCTTACGCGCAGTTTGGCCCTTGCCACCGCGACCAGCGGTTTTGCCAAGGCCTGAGCCAATACCACGGCCTACACGCTTTTTGGTGTGCTTGGCGCCGGGATTGTCGGCGATTTCATTGAGCTTCATCTGAGGTCATCCTTATCCAATAACGCGCACGAGGTGCTGAACCTTGGCGATC
>JAYUEP010000113.1:0-5225 GCA_043739165.1 Hyphomicrobiales bacterium | reverse complement strand
TGCCATATGTGCCTTGGCCTCGCCAATCTTGAAAGTGCCGAAATGGAAAATAGAGGCGGCCAGAACTGCGGTAGCATGGCCGTCACGAATGCCTTCGACGAGATGATCCAAAGTGCCAACGCCGCCAGAGGCGATCACCGGAATGGAAACCGCATCGGCCACAGCGCGGGTCAGCGCAATGTTGAATCCCTTGCCCGTGCCATCGCGGTCCATCGAGGTCAGTAGAATCTCGCCAGCCCCAAGGGCTGCCACGTCGCGCGCGAACTGCACGGCATCAATCCCCGTTTCCTTGCGCCCGCCATGAGTGAAGATTTCAAACTTGCCCGCGGAAACTTCCTTGGCGTCGATGGCAACCACAATGCACTGGCTGCCGAATTTCTCCGCCGCCTCTTTCACAAACTCCCGCCGCGCCACAGCGGCGGAATTGATCGAAACCTTGTCAGCACCTGAAAGCAAGAGGTTGCGAATATCATCCAGCGTGCGCACGCCACCGCCAACGGTGAGCGGCATGAAACAGGCCTCCGCCGTGCGCTTCACTACATCAAACATGGTGCCGCGATTTTCATGGGTGGCGGTGATGTCGAGAAAGCATAACTCGTCAGCCCCCGCCGCGTCATAGGCTTTGGCACATTCAACCGGGTCGCCCGCATCGCGCAAGTCAACAAAGTTGACACCTTTGACTACGCGCCCGTCTTTCACATCAAGGCAGGGGATCACCCGCATTTTGAGCATTATGCCGCCCTCAAGATTGATAGTGCCTCAGCCGCATCAATGCGCCCGTCATATAGCGCGCGTCCGGTGATGGCGCCTGCGAGCTTGCGCGCATCCGGCTGCATCATGCGGCGAATATCTTCCAGTGAGGCCAACCCGCCCGACGCAATCACCGGAATGGAAACGGCCTCAACCAGCGCGAGAGTGCTTTCCCAATTGATACCCGCCAGAATGCCATCGCGGTCAATATCGGTATAAATGATCGCCGCCACGCCCGCGCCTTCAAACGTCTTGGCCAGCTCGATGACGCCCAGTGACGAAGCTTCGGCCCAACCTTCCACCGCCACCTTGCCGCCCTTGGCATCAATGCCCACGGCCACCATGCCGGGGAACTTTTTGCAAGCCGCGATGACCAGCGACGGATCGCGCACCGCAACCGTGCCCAAAATCACCCGCGCCAAGCCACGCGACAGCCAGCTTTCAATATGTGCCAGCGTGCGAATGCCGCCGCCCAATTGCACGGGGTTTTTGGTGGCGCGCAAAATCGCTTCCACAGCAGCGCCATTCACCGATTGACCCTCAAACGCACCATTGAGATCGACAACATGCAGCCACTGAAAGCCTTGTTTCTCGAAGGCCAGCGCCTGTGCGGCAGGGTCTTCATTATAAACAGTCGCCTGCGCCATATCGCCCAATTTCAGGCGTACGCATGTGCCGTCTTTGAGATCAATGGCAGGAAACAGGATCACGGCTTCCACCTGAGAAAATTCGCAATCAGCGCGAGGCCAAGCGCCTGGCTCTTCTCCGGGTGGAACTGCGTGCCCACCACATTGTCATAGCCGATCATGGCAGTGACAGGCCCGCCATAGTCAGCGGTGGCCACCATATCTTCGGGCAGCGTGCATTCAAAATGATACGAGTGCACGAAATAAGCATGTAGCCCATCATTGCCGGTGCGAATGCCATCCAGCAACGCGTGCTGGGCATGGGGCGTGATCGTGTTCCAACCCATGTGTGGAATTTTGAGTGCGGGATCAGAAGGCGCAATCGGTTTTACATCGCCCGCCACCCAGCCGAGGCCCTGCGTCACGTCGTGTTCCAGCCCGCGCGTGGCCATCAACTGCATGCCCACGCAAATCCCCAAAAATGGCCGCCCGCGCCCAATCACCTGTTGGCGCATCGCCTCTTCAAGCCCATCCACGCCACGCAAACCGCTGCGGCAATCCTTGAAGGCGCCAACGCCGGGCAACACAATGCGGTCCGCAGAGGCCACATCTTCGGGTCGCGCCGAAACCACAATCTGCTCTTTCAACTTGGCTTCAGAAGCCGCGCGTTCAAACGCCTTGTGTGCCGAGTGCAAATTGCCCGAACCATAGTCAATGATGACAGTCTTGCCCACGTCAGCCCAGCGTTCCTTTGGTTGAGGGGATCACATCCTTCTGCCGTGGATCAATCTCCAGCGCATCGCGCAAAGCACGGGCGAGGGCCTTGAAGCAGCTTTCGGCAATGTGATGTGAATTCGCACCGTAGGTGCTTTCAATATGCAGCGTGATGCCGGCATTCATCGCAAAGGCCTGAAACCACTCGCGCACCAGCTCCGTATCAAACGTAGCGATTTTGGCCGTGGGGAAGTTCACTTTGAACACCAGAAAGGCGCGGCCGGAAATATCCAACGCGCAGCGGCTCAAAGCCTCGTCCATGGCAAGATCACAAGAGCCATAGCGTCGAATACCCTTGCGGTCCCCCAAAGCTTTGGAAACCGCTTGGCCTAGGGCAATGCCAGAGTCTTCCACCGTGTGATGATCATCAATGTGCAAATCGCCCTTGGTTTCCAGCACAATGTCAATGAGCGAATGCCGCGCCAGTTGCTCCATCATATGGTCAAAGAACCCCACGCCGGTTTTCACGGCATAGATGCCTGTGCCGTCGAGATTGACCGAGACCTTCACGCTGGTTTCGGTGGTGGAACGGGAAATTTCAGCTTTGCGCATGGCAGTCATCCTGTAAGGCGGCACCCCTTAGCAGATGCAACAAAGCTTGGCCATATGGGGGCAGCAGGGTCGACGATTGCATTAACGAATGCCACCCCTCAGCAGCTATCGGCCTTTGGCGCTCGAAAGCAGTTTCTCATAGGCCTCATGATCACCGATCCAAAACCAGAGAAATCCATCCTCAACGGGTAGGGCGAGGCAGCGGATGCCTTTGGTGACCCGCACTGACCAGAATTTGCCGATCTGCTTCAGATGCAATGAGGGGTGATTTGGATTGCTTTTTAGGATCACGAATTTCGCATCCGCCGCCTTGCGCACCTCGGCGGGCAAACGGTCATAGCAATCCCAAAATCGTGAAGAAGCGTGGTGGTTCACAATGGCCGGGAACGACCAGCCTTATGGTCTGCCAAAGCCTTGTCCGCAAAGCTATCCAATTTACCGTTGGCCGCATCCTGCTCCAACTGTTTGTCCCACAGGTTTTCACGGAACTCATCAAACCAAGCGCCAAGCTTTGAAACCTCTTCAGGCTTCAAGGCAACAATGGCTTGTTCAATCTGCTCAATCTTGGTCACGGGAGCATTATAGCAGGTTTTCGGAGGTCAATCCACCCACTCGCCCTTGCGCATCAACGGCTCACGCTTGCCATCCTTGAACAAACCGTCCACATCCAACGCGCCCGAGCCGATCATCCAATCGACATGCACCAGTGATGTGTTCATGCCCTTGGCCAGTTTTTCTTCAGCGCTCATCGCGGCCGTGCCTGCCATGTTCTGCGAATAGGCCTGGCCCACGGCGATGTGGGACGCGGCGTTCTCGTCATACAAGGTTTCATTGAACACAATGCCCGATGCAGAGATCGGTGAGGAATGCGGCACCAAGGCCACTTCGCCAAGGCGCGCCGCGCCATCATCGGTCTCGATCATCTTCTTGAACACTTCAGCGCCCTTGGCCGCCGTGCCCTTCACAATGCGTCCCTTTTCAAACGTCACCTCAATGCCGTCAATGAATGTACCTTGATAAGACAGCGGCTTGGTGGAGCGCACAATACCATCCACCCGTTCGCGGTGCGGCATGGTGAAAACTTCCTCGGACGGGACATTGGGATTGCACATGATGCCATTCTTGGCCATCGAGGCGCCACCCGCCCAGACATGATCGTCAACCAGCCCCAGCGTGAAATCCGTGCCAGGCCCCTTATAGGCCAGCGCGGCATAGCGCTTTTCATTCAGTGTCTTCACGCGCGCAAGCAAAGCAGCATTATGCGCAGCCCAAGCAGCCACGGGATCAGCGAGATCAGCACGGGTGCATTTGAAGATCGCGGCCCATAAGGCCGCCAGAGCTTCCTTTTCGCCCAAGTTCGGGAACACCGATTTGGCATGCGAAGGTGTCGCTGCCGAGATAATGCACCAATTGGTGGCGAAGGTGGTGATCAGTTCCACGACAGGCTTGTAAGCGGTGGAGCGCGCCCGATTGGCGCGGCTCACCTTGTCAATATCCTGGCCCGACAGAAGTGCCGGGTTCTCGCCGATGATCGCCAGCCGCGCGCAATTGCCATCGCGGAACGCTTCGGCCATGCCATTGAACAACCAGCCGGGGGCAGCATCAAAGGCTTCCTTGTGGCCATCGGTGTAACGCATCAGCGAAGTTTGCTCGTCGCTGTAAAGCGTGGTGACCAGAGAGGCGCCCGCCTTGTAGGCGTGGCGCGTGATGTGGCGGACAAGATCGACAGCCTCCAGCGGTGCCGTCATCAAAACCTGCTGGCCCTTGCGCAAGTTAAGGCCGGACTTGATGGTGAGCTCGGCATATTTGTCGAGAAGTTGTTCGTGCGTGACGCTCATTTCGCCAAGTCCTCGGTCCGCGGCATCGAGATAATATTATACCCCGAGTCCACATAGTGGATTTCACCCGTCACGCCGCCAGAAAGTGGTGACAGCAGATACAATCCCGCCCCGCCCACTTCTTCCAGCTTCACCGTGCGCCGAAGTGGTGCGTGTTTTTCCTGGAAGGCAAACATGGCGCGTGCATCGCCAATGCCGGCACCTGCCAATGTGCGCATGGGCCCTGCCGAGATCGCATTCACACGAATGCCCTGCGGTCCATAATCCGCCGCCAGATAGCGAACCGATGCCTCCAGCGCTGCCTTGGCCACGCCCATTACGTTATAGTTCGGCATGACACGCATGGAGCCGCCATAAGTCAGCGTGAGGATAGAACCACCGTCCGGCATCAATTCCGCCGCGCGCTTGGTCACTTCCACAAAGGAGAAGGCAGAGACCACCATGGTGCGCGAAAAATTGGCGCGGCTGGTGTCGGCATATTTGCCCTTGAGTTCGTTCTTGTCGGAAAAGCCGATCGAGTGAACGAGGAAATCAAGCTTGCCCCATTTTTCCTTCAACGCGGCAAACACCGCGTCAACCGTTGCGATGTCTTCCACATCACAAGGCATGAGAAAGCTGGAACCCACTGAAGCGGCCAATGGTTCAAGCCTTTTGCCAAAAGCCTCGCCCTGATAGGTAAAAGCCA
>JAYUEP010000112.1:0-15751 GCA_043739165.1 Hyphomicrobiales bacterium | reverse complement strand
TGTTGCCAAAGTCTGGTGAGCAGGCTGCGCTTCTGCAGCGGCTGTCTTAATTCATCTCGGCGCATGTCATCTCATTCGAATCGTCCCCAATCTGGCGGCGAAGCGTTAAGAGCGTGTTAACCATCCGCCATGGACGAAGGCGAGGCCAATGTTTAATCTCGCCGCCAACAGGAGAGAGACATGACAGGCAGACTGAACGGCAAAATGGCATTGGTGACATCGGCAGCCCAAGGCATCGGCAAGGCCAGCGCCTTGGCCATGGCTAACGAGGGCGCAACGGTCTGGGCCACCGATATCCGCGACGACCTTCTGGCCGCACTGGCCAAGGAACACGCCAATATCAAAACCTTCACACTGGACGTATTGAAACCCGATCAGATTGCTGCAGCGGCAGCAAAAATCGAAAAGCTCGATATCCTGTTCAACTGCGCGGGCTTCGTCCACAATGGCACGATCATGGAAACCGATGACGTGGCCTGGGATTTCTCCTTCAACCTCAACGTCCGCTCGCATTTTCACATGATCAAGGCCTTCCTGCCGCAGTTTCTGGCGCAAGGCCATGCCTCGATCATCAACATGGCCTCAGTCTGCTCTTCAGTGAAGGGCTTCCCCAACCGTTTTGTTTATGGGGCCAGCAAAGCTGCCGTCATCGGCCTCACCAAATCCATCGCCGCTGATTTTGTCACCAAGGGCATCAGGTGCAACGCCATCTGCCCCGGCACAGTCGAAACACCAAGCCTTTATGATCGCATGAAAGCCCAGGGCGATTTCGAAAAAGCCAAAGCGGCCTTCATCGCAAGACAACCCATGGGGCGGCTGGCGCAGGCCGAAGAGGTCGCCGCCATGGTTGTCTATCTCGCCAGCGATGAAAGCGCCTTTATCACCGGACAGGCCATGGTGATCGACGGCGGAATTTCAACTTAAGCATTTGCAATCCTCAATGCTGAAGCGTGGCGACGGAAATCGCCGACATGCATCGTCCTCTGGGCAACAGGTTCCATCCGGAACCAATTGAACCGAGGAGTGAGTGCATGTTGAAGAAAGTGACTTTGGCCTTGTTGGCCGTAACAATGATCGGCGGCGTGGCTATCGCAGAAGACAATGCGGCAACCCCGCCCGCGCAGAACCAAAACCAGACCGCACAGAACAACCCTGACCAGAATCAGGATGGCCAAGGCTGGTGGGGTGGCCATTGGCGTCATCGTCATGGTGGCCAAGGCATGCACCGGATGATGGGTGACCAGGGTGGACCCAATGGCGTAGGTGGCCCCGGAATGGGCGGTCCCGGCGGCCCGGGCATGATGGGCATGATGAACCATCAAGGTTTCAAATTGCATCTCGGCACGGGCATCGATGTCGGTGTCATGTGCGGCAAAGAGACCCTGAAAGATTGTATCGCCGAAGCTCAACCCCTGATCGATGCGGCCAAGGCGGCGGCCACCGCCCAACCTGCAGCCAAGACGCCTTAATTTCTCCACCGGCGACAGCAGCAGCCCGGCCCCTCAAAAGGCAGGGCTGTTTCTTGTTTTCACTTACCAAAAAGCAATCTCACGGCACCCTGCGATTAGCTATAAGCCAGGACTATCCGGTAAAATTGCGCTGAGATAGTAAGCTGGAAACATGACCGTTCAAAGCATCGCTGTAAAACTTCTCCGCCCAACCCAGATAGCCGTTGGCCGCAAGCTGGTGAAATCCAAACGCAAAGGCTTGCGCAACGTCGAACGCCAACCTCAAGAACTGGTCGATTATATTCTCGCCAATCCGATCCGTGCGGTGGCAGGGCCTGCCAAGCAGCTCTATGTCGTCGACCATCACCATTTGGCCCATGCTCTTTTGGATGAGGGTTTTGATACAGCCCCGATCATCATCATCGGCGATCTCTCAACTCTGCCGATGGCCGAATTCTGGAAACAGATGGAAGCCAAGGGCTGGCTGCACCCCTTTGATGGCAAGGGGCGCAAACGCCCGGTGCGCGACATTCCCAAAAAAGTGAAGGCGATGGAAGATGATCCCTACCGCAGCCTTGCGGGCTTTGTGCGCGAAGGTGGAGGCTTCCAAAAATCTACAACGCCCTATGCTGAATTCATTTGGGCTGATTTTTACCGCAAAAAAATTCCCGCAAAGGCGCTAAAAAAGGATTTCGCCAAAGCACTGATTTCAGCCAAACGAATGGCCCACACGCCAGATGCCGCGGGCTTGCCCGGCCATGTCGCGAAGGCTGATGAAGTCAAGCAAAAGAAGAAGACCGACAATCAATAGACCTGTCCAAATCTCCGCAGATAGCGCCCACACAAGATTGTGGTCTGATCTGCAAATGTGGACTTGAGTGTTCGCGCCAAATCAATTTCCGCATGTGTGCCAAGCCAAGCAAGCAGCAGAAGCCGGCGGAACATGATGAAGGTTTCAATTTCATTTTCGTCTTCAGTGGAAAGCGCACGAATGCTACGATAACCCTTCACCCACTGTGCAATCAGGTCCGGCACATGGGTCTCGTGCTCGTGAAATGAAACCATCGTCGCCGCGTCATACATGAACCAGCCAAAGCCAGAATCATCAAAGTCGATCACTTTCACTTGCGCGCCATCCACGAGAAGGTTGCTCAATCGCAGATCGCCATGAATGAGGCCAAAACGCCGTGGGCTTTCGCCGAAACGTTCAAGCCGTGTCTTGATCACGTCAACCGTCTGCTGGAACAACGGCAACATCGCAGGTTCAACCCCAAGCCCCTTGTGCCAATGACCCCAACGTGGTGCATCTTCACCCAAGGCCGCCGCAAAGTCCCAGCGCGGCCGCGTGAAACCCACGGGCCGATGCCAGTGCTCAACATGATCATGCAACTTGGCGGCGATAGAACCCAGTTGCTGGGCCAAACTCAATAAGTTGTCGGCGATCAGCGGCTCACGTCCTTCCAGCCACTGAAACAACACGCCTTCGCGCGCACCCAATTTCTGCAGGTAGTTTCCGTCACGCCCACGTAGAGGCCGTGCCGCTGCGATGATATTTTGCGCGTGCAAGTTCTCCAGCCATGCCATCTCTGAAGCGATCTCCGCAGGTGTGTGATAACCCGGTCGATTGAGACGCAAGGCAAACTTCGGGCCATCAACAGATTCTATTTTGAACGTTTCATTTTCAGACACATTGATCAGGCAAACCGAGAAATCCGCGTCAAGATCAAAGGCCCGCGTCAGTTCATCCTTCATCATCAAGCGCCTTCAGCACATCAGCCAGTCGCGCCGTGGCGCTGCCGGGTTTCAAGGGTCTGGGTTGACTGTCATGCGGCTTCCACGCCATGGCCCATAAAAGGTCAAGTGTGGCACGCACGCGCCCATCTGCGTCAGAATTATTCTGCTGATAATCCTGTGCAACCAAGGCCAATATACGCCGGGATGTGAAATGCGTGCACCGATCATGCAACGGATTGGCAAAGCCAAAGGCCTTGATCTCGCGCATCAATGCCAAGGCATCCGCGTAACGCAATATGATATGATCAACATCGGAGACCGGCAAGGCCAACCCAGCGCGTTGCAACAACCCGCCCATCTCCCGAACGCCAATCATTGGGGCAATACGCAAACTCGCGCCACCTACCGTGGCGCTCTCTGCTGCAATCCAGCTCTGTCGCAATTCCTGCAATGTCTCTGCAGCAAAGCAACAGCCGATAAATAACCCATCCGGACGCAGCACCCGGGCGCATTGCGCAAGCATGCCCGGAACATCATTCACGCAGTGCAAATCCAAAAGATTGATTACCAGATCACTGGAGTGGGGTACCAAACCAAGATCATCGGCCACAGGTGGAGCACGCGTCGCAATCGTTCCACATTTACCCGAAGCCCTCAGCACCGCTTCGAAAGGCTCCGCTTCAGGCGTGATCAACAACACATCCGCAAATCGGTGGTTGATTACTGCCAACCGCTCAGCCAAATCATCCGCCACACGGGCAAGCAGCGGCCCTTGCACAGCGCTGGCCTTTCGCTGCCTCGCAAGATAGACTTGCCGATCAAAAAGTTTGGGAATGGCATCAGACATGAGCGAGGAGCTAGCCGAAAAGCCCGCATCCTTCCAGCTTCAGTTTTTGCAAAACTGGGGCCGGCTCGGTTGGCGCGGGCTGCTCAAAGCCCTCACCCCGGCGCGCTGCCTCGCCTGCGCCGAACCTATCGAGGAATCAGCCTGCGTCTGCGTCTCCTGCTGGCAGAAGATGAAGCTGCTGGACGATCCGGTCTGCGATGTCATGGGAACCCCCTTTGCCTATGACCCGGGCGCGGGCGTGCTCAGTGCCCAAGCGCTCAGCCACCCGCCGCCCTGGGACAGATCCCGCGCCGCTGTAATCTTCGACGATGTCTCAAAAGAATTTATCCACGCCTTCAAATATGGCGACCACCCGGAGGCTGGGCTCTTTATGGCTAGGCTGATGGCGCGTGCAGGCTATGGCGTCGTCGCCCAAGCGGATGTGATCATCCCCGTACCGCTCCATTGGACCAGATTGTGGAAACGGCGTTTCAACCAAGCTGCCTTCCTGGCCCAAAATATTGCCAATACAGCAGATAAGCCATTTGACCCCTTCATCCTGAAACGCGTCCGCGCCACGCCCCAGCAGGTGGGGCTGGACGCCAAGGAGCGCCACAAGAACATGCGCAAGGCCTTTGCTGTCAAATTGAACGCCGATGTTAAAGGAAAATGCATTTTGCTGGTGGATGATGTCCGCACCACCGGGGCCACCATTTCGTCCTGCGTGGCGGTGCTGAAAGCGGCGGGCGCGGCCAAGGTTCATGTCTTGACCTTTGCACTTGTGAACGAGCCATTTCGGCCCCATATTTAGGGGCACCATGAGAGAAACGACCATTTATACCAGACAGTTTTGCGGTTTCTGCACCCGCGCGAAGTCCCTGTTGAGCGCCAAGGGTGTAAAATACGACGAGATCGACGTCACCCATGATCCAGACCAACGCGCGCAGATGAGGTCGCGCAGCGGCGGGCGCAACACCTTGCCGCAAGTCTTTATCGGCCATCTCCACGTCGGCGGCTGTGATGAGCTTTATGCGCTGGAAGCAAAGGGCGCGCTTGATCCGCTTTTGGCAAACCCATGACATTCAAAGCGGCCCTTGTCCAAATGCGCAGCGGCACCGAAGAGGCCCGCAACTTTATGGCCGCGCAAGAATTGATCCGCGACGCCGCAGACAAGGGCGCGCAATTCATCTCCACGCCCGAGATCACCAACCTGTTTGAGCCAGACCGCGCCGCACTGGCCATGAAGATCACGCCTCAGGCCGACAATCTTTCCGTGCGCGGCTTTTCGGCCTTGGCGGGTGAACTCCGCCGTTGGCTCCACATTGGCTCGCTCGTGCTGAAAAGCGAAAGCGGCTTGGCCTTGAACCGCAGCCTCCTCTTTGCGCCTGATGGCAAGATTGCTGCCACCTATGACAAAGTGCACCTTTTTGATGTGAACTTGCCGAACGGCGATCAATACCGCGAAAGCGCAGCTTACCAGGGCGGCAAGGAAGCCGTGGTCGTGAACCTGCCTTTCTGCACCCTCGGTCTTTCCATCTGTTATGACGTACGCTTCCCACTGTTGCACCACGCGCTGGCGCAAGCTGGAGCCAATGTGCTGGTGACACCCGCGGCCTTTACCGTGCCAACAGGTCAGGCCCATTGGCATGTGTTGCAGCGGGCCCGCGCCATCGAGACCGGGAGTTTCGTGATCACTGCCGCTCAAGGCGGCGACCACAAGAACGGCCGCGCCACCTATGGCCATTCACTGGTGGTGAACCCTTGGGGTGAAGTGATCGCCGAATTGGCCCATGATGAGCCCGGCATTTTGTTGGCAGAGATTGATATCAAACAATCCACCGATGCCCGCGCCCGCATTCCCGCACTGGCCAACACAAGGCCCTTCACCTTGAAACAGATCAACGTGGCAGAAAACGGGGCGCCATGATCCGCTATGATCTCATATGCAAAGACGGCCATGAATTTGATGGCTGGTTTTCGGATAGTGCCGCTTATGACAAACAGGCCAAGCGTGGACTGGTCGCTTGCACCCATTGTGGCTCCACCAAGATCGAAAAACAACTGATGATGCCGGGCATTGGGGCAAAATCCAACAGAAAGTCGGACAAGCCGCAAGCCATGACAACAGGCCCGGTGGACCCGCGTTATGCCGAGATGATGCGGATGATGCGCGACTATAAAAAGCACGTCGAAACCCATTCCGAAGATGTGGGCAAAAACTTCGCCGAAGAAGCCCGCAAAATTCACTATAAAGAATCGGAAGAACGCGGCATCCGCGGCCAAGCCACAAGGGATGAAGCCATCGAGTTGATGGAAGAAGGTATCGAGGTGCACCCGCTGCCCGTGTTGCCTGAGGATGGGAATTGAAATTGCCTGACGCAGTTGAAGCTTAGTAACTGTTTAGCCGTTCGGCCAAAGCTCGCGAATCTTCGACATCAACTTTATATAAATAGATTCCGGACCGTGGCAGATGATTTGGTTCGGCAGGCCACCTGTTTCGTAAAACGCAACGCCAACAAATCGACGACTAAATGTGAAAGAATTGTTATTGCTGTTTGGCTTGATAAAGCAGCGCCAAAGTCCTCCACCGCTTGTAGCAACAAATGACGCGGGAAGAGGATTTTGTCCGGGTTCGAAGGGTTTCGGCTGGAATTTAATGTAGTCAAAATCGCCGACGTACCTTTTTTTAAAGATTGTCCCATCAGTTAAATGAGTTACCAATTTTACGCTGGAAGTACCATCTTCCAAATCTACCTTCTGTGTCAGTTCTTCAAATGCTCCAGATAGTAGATGAATTATTTCAACTGCGTCAGGTTCTGGCTTTTGAAACTCCTTTGCCTGCATCTCAAGATTGAGAAATGAAAAGCGAGCTTTCAAGCTAGAGGCCTCTGGCTCGTTCAGCCGAATGAAACCCAAGTCGGGTGCATACTGATCTGACTTGGGAAAAACCAGGATGTTTTCGGCATGAAGCCTAAATGCCAAATTGTTTTTTGCTGCGGATCCTATCAAATGACCAGCAATGTTATTCATGCCGTTGGGTTCGAGTACCTCAATCACATGACGGCAAGTAAGTATTCCGGCAATAGAGCCTAGTGTTACAAATGTTCCACTGCCAATTGCGCTACCCTCTTCATGAGGTTGCTTCAAGAATACCACTGAGTAATTTTGTAAGTCTCTCAGATGCTCTTTGATTTGTTCAACTTTCACCCCTTCCGTCCCACCACCATGTAGTTGACACTCATGTCCTTCGAGCCGCGCCACTCATTGGCCAGCGGATGATACGTCACCCCACTCTCGGCTTTCACGGCTGCGCCATTTTCCGCCAGCCATCCGCGCAGCTCTTCCGGCGTGATGAATTTCTCCCATTCGTGCGTGCCCTTGGGCAGCCAGCCCAGCACATATTCCGCGCCAACAATTGCCAAGCCAAAAGACTTCAACGTGCGATTCAAAGTGGCCACAAACATGAGGCCTCCGGGCTTCAGCATGGAGGCGCAGGATTTGATGAAGAACGCAGGCTCGGCCACATGCTCGATCACTTCCATATTCAGGATCACATCAAACGTCTCGCCCGCCGCCGCGAGGTCTTCCGCCTTGCCGACACGGTAGTCAATTTCCAATTCCACTTCAGCGGCATGAACCTGCGCTGTTTTGATATTCTTCTCCGCCGGGTCAACGCCCACAACGGAGGCACCCAGCCGCGCCATAGGCTCGCATAGCAGCCCACCGCCACAGCCGATGTCTAAAAACCGCAATCCCTTGAAAGGTTCGCGCGCCATCGGGTCCAACGCCAGCCTTGCGCAGGCCTGTTCCTTGATCCAGGAGAGGCGCACCGGATTGAATTTGTGCAACACGCCCATTTTTCCCGCAGGGTTCCACCATTCGGCGGCCAACCTGGAGAATTTCTCCACTTCCGCCGGGTCAAGGCTGGAAAGCGGGGCGGATGTATTCATTGTCATGTCGGTCTCAAGCCTGATTTTTCCTTGCCCTTATTGCATATATTGGGCCCCTCGCCTAAGAGAACACCGCGCCGCAGGAGGGGCATTGTTTTCATTGTGAAAATGATCCGATTCGGCTGAAAAATAGGGATTTGGCCGATGGGCCGTTTGGTCATGAAATTCGGCGGCACTTCGGTTGCGGATATTGAACGCATCCGCAATGTGGCCCGCCATGTGGAACGCGAAGTGAAGGCTGGCAATCACATCGCCGTGGTGGTCTCAGCCATGTCCGGCACCACCAACCAATTGGTGGAATGGTGCAGGCAGGCAGCACCGATGCACGATGCGCGCGAATATGATGCTGTTGTCGCAACGGGCGAGCAAATCACCGCCGGGCTTCTCGCCATTGTCCTTCAGGAGATCGGCATCCCCGCCCGCTCCTGGGCCGGCTGGCAGATTCCCATCGAGACCGACGGCGTGCATGGCTCTGCCCGCATGACCAATATCAATGGCAGCGAAATTCTCAAGCGCATGGAACAGGGCCAAGTCGCCGTGATCACCGGCTTCCAGGGCATTGGCCCCGACAAGCGCATCACCACTTTGGGCCGTGGCGGTTCAGACACATCAGCCGTGGCCGTGGCTGCCGCACTCAATGCCTCATGCGATATTTATACCGACGTCGATGGCGTTTACACCGCAGATCCACGCATCGTCACCGCCGCCCATAAGCTTGACAAGATTTCTTATGAAGAAATGTTGGAACAAGCCTCGCTAGGCGCAAAAGTATTACAAACCCGCTCGGTCGAGCTCGCCATGGTTTACAAAGTGCCATTGCAAGTGCGCTCGTCCTTTGAGCCACCCGATAGCCCCAACCAGAACAAGCCGGATGGCACCGGCCCCGGCACCATTGTTTGCCAAGAGGAAAAATCCATGGAACAACATGTTGTGAGCGGCATTGCCTATTCGCGCGATGAAGCCAAGGTTTCATTGCGCAAGGTGAAAGACAAGCCCGGCGTCTCCGCCGCCATCTTTGGCCCCTTGGCCGAAGCCGACATCAGCGTGGACATGATCGTGCAAAATGTTTCGGCCGATGGTGCCGTGGCCGATCTCACCTTCACTTTGCCGCGCAAGGACCTGCGCAAGGCCATCGACGTCTTGAACAAGCTCAAGGACCAGATCGGTTTTCAAGACATCGCGCACTCGGCAGACGTGGCGAAAGTTTCCATCGTCGGCATCGGCATGAGAAGCCATGCGGGCGTTGCCGCAAAAATGTTCAAGTCACTGGCTGACAAGGGCATCAACATTCAAGCCATCACAACGTCAGAAATCAAGATCAGTGTGCTCATCGATGAAGCCTATACCGAGCTTGCGGTGCGCGCCTTGCACACGGCCTATGGTCTCGACAAGGCCTGAGCAATGATGCGGCGTGCGGTCCCAAAGCGAATCTGCTGTCAGGGCGACAAGCCTTAAGGACGCGCAGCCATGCCCAGCCCCGCCATAGGCCCGCGCGTCCTGCTCCGAAGGCTCCGCGAGGTGATGGCGGAGCCGGAGACATCACAAAAGCGCCTCGACAAGATCGTCACGATGATCGCCAGCAACATGGTGGCCGAGGTTTGCTCGATCTATGTGATGCGCAATGGCGAAGTGTTGGAACTCTATGCCACCGAGGGCTTGAAGCGTGAGGCCGTTCACAAATCACAATTGAAGGTGGGCGAAGGCCTTGTGGGCTTGATCGCTGATCAAGCAATCGGCCTCAATCTTACTGAAGCGCCGGATCATCCCTCGTTCAAATATTTGCCCGAAACCGGCGAAGAAATTTATCACTCTTTCCTCGGCGTGCCGATCATGCGCTCCGGCGCGGTGATCGGTGTGCTCGTTGTACAAAACCGAACGCGCCGCCAATATACCGAGGAAGAAGAAGAGGCCCTGCAGACGACCTCAATGGTCTTGGCCGAAGTCTTGGCGTCCGGCCACCTGCTGGAAGACCCGAGCGAAACTGTGGCGGGCATCACCAATCTGCGCGCCCAGCATCTTGCCGCCGAAGGCCTGGCTGAAGGCATCGCCCTTGGCCATGTCGTTCTGCACGAGCCACGTGTGCGCATTCAAAACATGATTGCCGAAAGCGTGCCGCATGAGTTGGAACGGCTCGATGATGCTGTGTTACACTTGCGCAAGCAGGTGGATGACTTGCTCGCCGGACAAGAGGCCTTGCCCGCAACGGATTCGGGCGATGTTCTCGAAACCATTCGCATGTTCGCCCATGACAAGGGTTGGCTCGGCCGCCTTAAGGAAGCCGTCGTCACTGGCCTGACAGCAGAGGCCGCCGTGGAGCGTGTCCAAAACGATAATCGTGCCCGCATGATGCGGACCCCAGATCCCTATCTGCGTGAACGCCTGCATGATCTGGACGATCTCTCAAACCGCCTGCTGCGCTATTTGACGGGCGCTGTGGCCACCGCCGCGCGCACCGACTTGCCCGACAATGCCATCGTCGTCTCGCGCAACATGGGTCCTGCTGAATTACTGGATTATGACCGCAGCAAAATTCGTGGCGTGATCCTAGAGGAAGGTGGCAAGACCAGCCATGTCGCTATCGTCGCCCGAGCACTTGGCATTCCAGCTGTGGGTCAAGCCACTGGCATTATCAATATGGTCGATGAAGGTGGTGCCATCATTGTGGATGGCGGCACAGGCGACATATTCGTGCGCCCGTCATCCGAACTTGAAAAATCCTACGCCGAAAAGGTGCGCTTTTACGCCACAAAGCAAGCCCGTTTCCGGGCCCTGCGCGAACTGCCCGCAACCACCAGGGACGGCCAGACCATCACGCTCAATATCAATGCCGGCCTGACGGTGGACATGCCGCATCTGCATGAGTCCGGTGCCGAAGGTGTGGGGCTTTACCGCACAGAACTGCACTTCATGATGGCTACGCGTTTTCCTCGGCTTTCGGCCCAGATCAAACACTACAAGAGCATCATTGATCAGGCACAAGGCAAGCCTGTGGTTTTCCGTACGCTCGATATCGGCGCAGACAAGGTGCTGCCCTATCTGCGCCAGCCACGTGAAGAAAATCCGGCGCTTGGCTGGCGCTCGATCCGCATGGCGCTGGATCGGCCCGCACTACTCAAACTGCAAGCCCGCGCCATGTTGATGGCGGGCGCTGGCATTGACCTCAAGATCATGTTCCCAATGATTGCCGATGTGCAGGAATTCATTGCCGCGCGTGATGTGGTGTTGAAGGAGCAAGACATCCTCAAAGCCCGCGGCCATGCCTTGCCCAAGAGTTTGAAACTCGGCGTTATGGTCGAAATCCCCTCGCTCCTCTGGCAGATGGATAGTCTCCTGCCCCTGGCCGACTTTGCCTCCATCGGCTCCAATGACTTGGTGCAATTTCTCTTTGCTGCAGATCGTGGCAACCCGAAACTCATCGGCCGCTATGATCCACTGAGCCCAGCGGCACTGGGCGCCATGCATCAGATTGTAGAGAAGGGCAAACAGCACGGCAAGACCGTGACACTTTGCGGTGAACTGGGCGGAAGACCGCTCGAAGCCATGGGCCTTGTCGGTGTGGGCCTCACTGCCATGAGCATGGTGCCTTCCGGCATTGGCCCGGTCAAAGCCATGATCCGCTCTCTCGATCAGGCCAAGCTCTGGGCCTTCATGGAACCCCTGCTCAAGAGTGGGCGCCATTCCATTCGCACCGAGCTGGCAGAATTCGCCAAGGCCAATAGCGTCGAAATCTGAGCCTGGCCTAATCTTCGCGGGAGCTTAATCAGCCATTCACCATTTTTGTTCATGATGCGGGAGAAGTAATTCGTAAACGAGCGTTAAGAGTTGCGTAGAGAGTCATCATGTCCATTGAGTTTCCTGAACTGCAGTCCCCACGCCAAGAGCCACAAATGTTCGCTGGGACCAAACCTTCAACCAAGAAGAAAGAACCTGCAGCCGAAGTCGGCTATTTCCTGTGGCGTGAGCGCGAGACACGCGGCCTGACCATTGAGGCGGCCGCTGATGCCACCGGAATTCACCCCTATCACATTGAGGCGATTGAGCAGGGTGACCTCACCCACATGCCACCGCGCCTTGAAGCCATGGAAATGATTGCAGGCTATGCGCAATTTCTCGGCTTTGAACCACAGCCGCTGGTCGAACATCTGGCAACTTTCCTCCCCCCACCACCTATTGTACGCCAACCCTACCATCCAGCTCGCCCGCCGATCTTGTCGAGCGCCAAGGTCTTGACCTTTGGCAAAATGCCAAGGATCCCGTCGCTCAATATCAACTTTGCCAAGTTTCCCGGCGGCACAGGTGGCGCCATCGCTTCAGTCGCTGCAGCTTTCTTCCTTTTGGCAGGCAGCCACTGGATGATGTCGAGCACCAGCCAATCAACGCCACAAGTGGAACAGGTTGCAGCAGCCCAGCCCAAAGCCCCGGCGATTGCCAGCAACACCGCCGACCAGATGCCGACAGCATCAACTTCTGCCAGCATCGCTGATGTGAAGACCACTGATGAAGCGATGCCCGAAGGCGGCAAGATCGCCAACGCGATTCCAGTTGACGATCCCGATGCCATGGGCAATTTTATCCAGGATCAAACTGACCCATCGGTCGCCAAGCCCAAGGCCGCGAAGCCTGATAAGACGGCTGCTGCGAAAGCAGGCAAGATTCAAGACCGGATTAAGACGGAAGATCAGCTCAAGATCGCTGCAGCCAATCCCATTCCGCAGCCCAGCGATGGCCGCGTCTATGGCGCCGAAAACAAGGATGCGCGTCTGATTCTCAAGGCTACGGCACCCGTCTGGCTGCGCATTGAGGATGCTCAAGGTATTGCGGTGATGACGCAGATGTTGAACACTGGCGATATCTACCGTGTGCCCAACCGAGAAGGCCTGATTGCCCTGTCGCGCGATGGTGGCCGATTGGCCTTTGTGATCGACGGGCAACAAAAGGGCGTGCTTGGCCCACCCGGCAAAATACTCGTGAGTGAAAAACTCGATCTCGCTTCCCTTGAAGCCAAGAAATAAGAAAAAGCCCCGGATTTCCGGGGCTTTTTTTAGCTCTCATCAAACCCACGCGCACGGTAAGGCCGCCGCCTCGCCGTATTGGCAGGAGGCAGCGAGGAATCATCTGACGAGAGTGCACGCCGCACTCGGCGCAGAATAACACCACGCTGCTTGTCATCCGCCGCTTGACTGAGCGTGGCCTGCAATTCCCGGAGCAAACCTTGTGTGTCGCTATCCATGTCTGGCTTGGCCACCAAGCCATGATCACGCCGTGGCATGGCTCTGGCCCCTGAAACCAGCTTCGCTTCCGGCCCTGAAAGATCATAGGCCTCATCCAGTGAAGGACGAATGATCCGCGCTTCAGGAACAAGGCGACCTTTGATACTGTCTGCGAGCGCAATCTGGCGATCTTCTTCACCATGGGTGAGGAACAGGTTGCGGGCAATCGGCAAGCGTTTCTCAATCCAGCGCTCAAGTTCCGGCCCATCGGCATGGCCAGAGTAGTCTTCAATGGAACGAATAGTGGCAGCCACGGCCACATCTTCGCCCATGATGCGCACTTGCTTGGCCCCGCTCTCCAACTGTTGCCCCAAAGTGCCGGCACCTTGATAGCCCACCAGCAAAACCGTCGTGGATTTCTTCCAGAGATTATTGCGCAGATGGTGTCTTATGCGCCCCGCCTCGCACATGCCTGAAGCGGATATGACGATGAAAAAGCCCTTGAACAGGTTCAAGGCTTTAGAGTCTTCGACAGTTTCAGTGGCCTTGACCAGGGGTGAGGCAAAGGCCCGCGCCAATTCATTACCGTTTTCAAGTTCGCCTGAATGCTTGCGGAAAACTTCCGTCGCCTTGCTGGCCAACGGTGAGTCAATGAACACGGTGGCTTTCGGGGCCTTGCCCTGCTCCATGATCGTGACAATATCCGTCACCACTTCCTGCGTGCGTTCAACGGCAAAGGATGGGATCAACAATGCGCCGCCACGCGCCGCTGCATCGTTGAGTTCCTTGGCCAAAAGTTCACGGCGCTTGTCGGACGCACGCTCAAAACGATCCTTGCCGCCATAGGTCGATTCGCAGATGACATAGTCCCAGCCCATTGGTCCTTCAGGATCGTGCTCCAGCATCTTATTGTCGGGCCCGATATCGCCAGAAAAGAGAATGCGCAAAGGCTTGCCCGAATCCTGTGCGACCTCGACTTCAATGGAGGCAGAGCCGAGCAAATGCCCCGCATTCCAATAGCGCATGCGAACGCCGGGAGCGGGTTCAAACCATTCCTGATATTGATGTGCCACAAATTGCTGCAAAGCGGCCGTGGCATCCAGCAATGTATAAATGGGATCGACAGGAGCGATGCCTTTGCGGGCATTGCGCAGGTTCAGCTGCAGGACATCCATTTCCTGGATGTGGCCAGAGTCTGGAAGCATGATGGCGCAGAGATCAACCGTGCCTGATGTGGCGTGAATTTTCTTCTTGAATCCCTGCTTGGTCAGCTTTGCCACAACGCCAGTGTGGTCAATATGGGCATGGGTCAAAACCAGCGCGTCTATGGCGGAGGGCTGAAAGGGAAAGGGCCGGTAATTCAGCGCGTCCATGCTTTTGGAGCCTTGGAACATGCCGCAATCCACCAACACCTTGGCCTTGTCCGTTTCAATCAGGTAGCAAGAGCCCGTAACAGTGCGCGTGGCACCGTGAAAATGCAGCTTCACATTCATGGCAGTTTCAACCCCCTGTCAATCAATGCCTTCCACGCATCCTCAGGTGTATCCGCAAAAGTAAAGAGTTCTAAATCCTTGGGGTTGATCAAGCGCTCTTTGGCAAAATGCGAAAAGTTTACGGCTGTGTTCCAGAACTTTGAATCATACAGCACAACGGGCAAAGACTTGGTCATCTTGCCAGTCTGGCGCAATGTCAAAAGCTCAAACAACTCGTCCATCGTGCCAAACCCGCCGGGAAAAACCACCAAAGCCGAAGCGCGCATCGCAAAATGCATCTTGCGCATGGCGAAATAGTGAAAGCGAAACGTGAGATCAGGCGTCGAATAGGGATTGGGCTCCTGCTCCATCGGAAGCGTGATGTTATAGCCAATGGAAGGTGCGCCCGCTTCATAGGCGCCGCGATTGGCCGCTTCCATGATGCCCGGGCCACCGCCTGTGGCAATCACATTGATGCGCGGATGGGAATGGCCGTCCTTGGCACCGCCTTTCTCTGAGCAGAGAAAGGCAAACTTGCGTGCACCTTCATACCATCCACTGGCATCTTCAGGCCTCACCCGCGCCGAGCCAAAAACCACAATCGTCGATTCAATGTTTTGTGCGCGCAGCGACTCTTCCGCTTTCATATATTCAAGCTGAAAACGGAGGCCCCGCGTTGAGTCGCCCAGAAGAAAGTCTTGATCCAGTGCGGCGAGCCGAAAAGCCGCGTCTGCCATTTGTGGCTTGTTGGAAGGCCTGTCTGTCATGCTCTGGAACTAAGCGTAAGCCGCAGGACCAAGCAAGTGCAATCAGCGCACGCCGCGCATGGCATTGCCTAGATATTCAAAGAAACCAGGGTGATACCACACCAACGAAGCCCCGGAAATCGGTACAGTCTTCAATGTATTCGCAGATGCCTCACACACCGCCGTCGCCAAGGGTTCCAGCGCAGCGGCGGTTTGAAGATAGGAATACGTAACGAAATTGTCTTTCGCTTCAGGTGCAACTATCACCTGGCAAATGATGTTTCCAGTATCAATACCTTCGTCGACCAGGTGAATGGTGACACCGCAATGGTCGCGGTCGTCCTTCGCCAGCGACCAATAGGCAC
>JAYUEP010000111.1:0-44166 GCA_043739165.1 Hyphomicrobiales bacterium | reverse complement strand
TCGCAGCCACACTTGCGGCCAGCTTCGCGACACCGACGCAGGCAGCGCCACCCGCATTTCCGGTTGGGTTCACCGCGTGCGCGACCATGGCGGGCTGCTGTTCATCGATCTGCGGGACCATTACGGCATGACGCAAGTGGTGGCCGATCCGGATACGACCGCCTTCAAAGTGGCCGAAAGCCTGCGCTCGGAATGGGTCGTGCGCATCGATGGCAATGTCCGCATCCGCCCCGCAGGTACTGAGAACAAAGACATGCCCACCGGCCTTGTTGAAGTTTACGCCAGCGAAATCGAAGTCTTGTCGCAAGCCGCCGAATTGCCGCTGCCGATTTTCGGCGAACCCGACTATCCCGAAGACACACGCCTCAAATATCGCTTCCTCGATCTGCGCCGTGAAACGCTGCACAAGAACATCATGACGCGCACCAAGGTGGTCAGTCACTTGCGCAACAAGATGAACGCCATCGGCTTCAGTGAATTTTCAACGCCGATCCTCACCGCCTCATCGCCAGAAGGTGCGCGTGACTTCCTCGTTCCATCGCGCATTCATGCCGGCAAGTTCTTCGCCCTGCCGCAAGCGCCGCAGCAATATAAGCAGCTCTTGATGGTGGCGGGTTTTGACAAGTATTTTCAGATCGCCCCATGCTTCCGTGATGAAGACCCGCGCGCCGACCGTTTGCCCGGCGAGTTCTATCAACTCGACTTGGAAATGAGCTTCGTCACGCAAGATGATCTCTTCGCTACGATGCAGCCTGTGATCATGGAGCTGTTCAACAGCTTCAAGGGCAACAAGACAGTGCGTGCCGAAGTGCCACGCATTCCGCACAGTGAAGCCATCCGCAAATATGGCTCCGACAAGCCAGACTTGCGCAACCCTATTGTGATGCAGGCGGTGACGGAACATTTCACTGGCTCCGGCTTCAAAGTCTTTGCGGGTATGATTGCGGCTGATCCGAAAGTTGAAATTTGGGCTATCCCAGCACCCAAGGGCGGGAGCAGGGCTTTCTGCGACCGCATGAACGGTTGGGCACAAAAAGAAGGCCAGCCTGGTTTGGGCTATGTCTTCTGGCGTGAAGACCCAGTCAGCCCTGAAGACGCCGCTATGTTGAAAGTTAGCAGAGGGCAGCATTTGGAAGCTGCGATTGCGAAAGGCGCTGTTGCAGATATCGCCAATGTTCCATTGACTGTAGTTGCCGGCTCTGGCCCCATCGCCAAGAACATCGGCCCGGAACGCACCGAAGCCATCCGCAAGCAAATGGGCCTTGGTGTTGGCGATGCTTGCTTCTTCGTGGCTGGCCGACCAGAGAAGTTCTACAAATTCGCAGGCGATGCCCGTACAGTCGTGGGCAAAGAACTTTCGCTCACCAAAGAAAACGAATTTGCCTTCTGCTGGATCGTTGACTTCCCCTTCTATGAATGGAGCGATGAAGACAAGAAAGTGGATTTCGGCCACAATCCCTTCTCCATGCCGCAAGGCGGCATGAAGGCGTTGCAGGAACAAGACCCGCTCACCATCAAGGCCTTCCAATATGATATGGTGTGCAACGGCTTCGAGATCGCCTCAGGCTCCATCCGCAATCACTCGCCTGAAACCATGGTTAAGGCTTTCGAGATCACTGGTGTCACCAAGGCGGAAGTCGAAGAACGCTTCGGCGGCATGTACAGAGCCTTCCAATATGGCGCGCCACCCCATGGTGGCATGGCCTTTGGCGTGGACCGTTTGGTGATGTTGATCTGTGGCGTTTCAAACCTGCGCGAAATCACGTTGTTCCCGATGAACCAGCAAGCACAGGATTTGCTGATGGGCGCACCATCAGACGCAACGCCCAAGCAGCTGCGCGAATTGCATCTGCGTCTCAACTTGGCCGAGGCCAAGGCTTAAATCAGCTCTTAAGAAGTTTCGGCATAGGAAGGGGCCTCAATGGGGATGAGGTTCCATGCGTAAAATGATGTTCGCGGCCCTGGTGGCTTTCGCGTTTGTTCCGAACTTTGCCGAAGCGGCCACGCAGCACTCCTGCAAGGATTTTTTGGATTGTCTTTTCAATGCAGCGCCACGCCACTCGGCGGGCGGGCAACTTGAACTCTCTGGCGGCTCGCACCGTGAAACCGTGGCCTGGCATGACGATAAATATCCCGTCGGCTCGATCATCGTGAAAACACCTGAACGCGCCCTCTATTATGTCTCAGCCGAAGGTGAGGCCGTCCGCTATGCGGTGGGTGTGGGCCGTGAAGGCTTCCAATGGGGTGGCACATCGCGCGTCGTCGCCAAAGCTGAATGGCCGGATTGGACCCCGCCCCGGGAAATGATCACGCGCGAAGCCAAAAAGGGCCACGTCATCCCGCCGCATATGGATGGCGGACCCAAAAATCCCTTGGGGGCCCGCGCCATGTATTTGGGTGGGCGTATCTACCGTATTCACGGCACCAACAACGAAGCTTCAATCGGCGGCGCTGTTTCATCGGGCTGCATCCGCATGATGAATGCCGATGTGATTGATCTTTATGAGCGCGTCAAACTCGGCGCCAAGGTCTGGGTCTACCAATAACCCATTCAGACAACGAAAAACCCCGGCGGCGAGGGCCAACCGGGGTTTGATTCAGTTTTGAACTGAAGAGAAGTAAGTTACTTCTTCTTTGCCTTCTTGGCGGTCTTCTTAGCGGCCTTCTTGGCGGTCTTCTTTGCAGCTTTCTTAGCAGCCATGGTATTCTCCATTCAGGATTTGATTTTGTTTTGCCCCACAACGCGGGCCCGACTGACTTGAAACGGGCTTCAACAAATATATTTTTTTATTTCCGCCCGTAACTGGAACGTCTTGTGGACCTCATTGTGTGATTCGGCAATATGCCGACAACATCTTGTGTATGGCCCGCTTTGGTTAATGAAAAGCAAACGGAACGTCGTGGTTAGCTATCATCAGTATACGGATGATAACAGGAAACGAAAAAACCCAATAAATCTACGGACAAAGTATATTACTCAGTATACGGATGAAATGAATTTGTGCATCAAACGCATGTCGAAGTGCGACCACTCTCCCCACGTTGTCCACAACAAATTTCAAAAAACCTGCTCACGAAGGCCGCTCCTGTCGGGATTCGCAGCTTCGATGAGGTTGATTTTCGATCCTTCGCGTTGCTCTTCATTGATATCGTAAGCCGGAATCCGAGTGTACAAAACGAAAAAGGCCGGGATTTCTCCCGGCCCTGATTGTCTTCAATCATCGAAGTTTAGTTACGAGCAACCGCTCGTGCTCCCACAGGTGTCGCACTTCAAACATGTGCCGTTGCGCACCATTGTGTAGTTGCCACATTCGCCGCAATTGTCGCCTTCGTAACCCTTGAGACGCGCTTCGGTGCGTTGGTCCATCACCTTGATCGGCTTTGAGACTTCATAAGCCATCGGGGCAGGCGCTTCCGCCAAAGCATTGGCCCCCATGGCGGCACCATGCGTGACGCCTTCCGCCGCGCGCATTTGCAGCGCATGGGCGGGTGAGCTGTTCTGCGGTGCCGCGCCCTGTGGCATCACCACAACATTGGCCATGTTTTGGCGGCGCACGAAGCCCGTCGAAACAAAACGCTGCGCCGGCGCAGATGGCTTGGGCGCTTCGGCCCCTTCGCCACGACCGAGTGAGTCAAAGCGCAGTTCCGATGGCTCGACATGGGCCAGATCATGGCGACCAAGGTATGAAACCGCCAACTCGCGGAACACATAGTCGAGGATCGAAGTGGCGTTCTTGATCGAGTCATTGCCCTGCACCATGCCCGCTGGTTCAAACTTCGTGAAGGTAAAGGCATCCACGAATTCTTCCAGTGGCACGCCATATTGCAGGCCCACTGACACCGCGATGGCGAAATTGTTCATCATGGCGCGAAGGGCAGCGCCCTCCTTGTGCATGTCGATGAAGATTTCACCGAGCTTGCCGTCTTCATATTCGCCGGTGCGTAGATAAACCTTGTGTCCGCCAACCACGGCCTTTTGGGTATAACCCTTGCGGCGGCCGGGCAGCTTGTCACGCTCATGAACCTGTTCGATCACGCGCTCGACGATGCGTTCAACGATCGTTTCAACGCGGGCTGGCATGGTCTTGGCCAAAAGTGCATCACCAGCATCTTCCGCCTCATCATCATTGTCAGCGATGAGCTGCGAAGACAGGGGCTGCGACAGTTTCGAACCATCACGGTACAGCGCATTGGCCTTGATGGCGAGTTTCCAAGACAACATATAAGCCGCTGAGCATTCCTCAACCGTGGCATCATTGGGCATATTGATGGTTTTGGAAATGGCACCCGAGATGAAAGGCTGCGAAGCCGCCATCATGCGGATGTGGCTTTCAACCGAGAGATAGCGCTTGCCGATGCGGCCACAAGCATTGGCGCAATCAAACACCGGCAGATGCTCATCCTTCAGGCCGGGGGCACCTTCCAAAGTCATGGCGCCGCAGACATGAATGTTGGCCTTGTCGATATCAGCGCGGCTGAAACCCAGATGCGCCAACATGTCGAAGCTAAAATCATTCAGCTGGACATCCGTCAACTTCAAGACATTCTTGCAGAAGTCTTCGCCAATCGCCCATTTGTTGAACACGAACTTGATGTCAAAGGCCGAGGCCAGGCCGCCTTCGATCTTGGCAATCTGTTCATCGCCAAAGCCCTTGGACTTCAGCGCCGCATGATTGAGAGCAGGGGCATCCGACAAAGTGCCATGACCCACGGCATAGTTGATGATCTCTTCAATCTGATCGGCCTGATAGCCCAGTGTTCGAAGTGCTTCTGGAACAGCCTGGTTGATGATCTTGAAATAACCACCACCAGCCAGCTTCTTGAACTTGACCAGAGCAAAATCCGGCTCAATGCCCGTGGTGTCGCAATCCATGACGAGACCGATGGTGCCCGTGGGCGCCACAACAGTGGATTGGGCATTGCGATAGCCATAAGCCTCGCCGCCTTCGACAGCCTTGTCCCAAGCCTTTCGCGCGGCTTGCGCCAGAGCCTTGTCCGACAAGTCATTGTCGTCAAGCGGCACAGGCGAAACATGCAGGTTCTCATACCCCACCGCAGCGCCATAGGCGGCGCGGCGATGGTTGCGCATCACCCGCAGCATGTGTTCGCGGTTCTTGGCAAAGCCGGGGAAGGGGCCCAACTCCTTGGCCATTTCAGCCGACGTGGCATAGGAAATGCCCGTCATGATCGCTGAGATGGCAGCGCAAATGGCGCGGCCTTCGTGGCTGTCATAGGGAATGCCAGCCGTCATCAACAGCCCGCCGATATTGGCAAAGCCCAGACCAAGCGTGCGATATTCATAAGACAGGCGTGCAATTTCCTTGGAGGGGAATTGCGCCATCAAAACCGAGATTTCGAGCACGATCGTCCACAGCCGTGTGGCATGTTCGTAAGCGGCGATGTTGAACTTGCCCGTGGCATGGTCGCGGAACTGAAGAAGGTTCAGCGAGGCCAAGTTGCAGGCCGTGTCGTCCAGGAACATATATTCCGAGCAGGGGTTGGAGGCGCGAATTTCGCCAGAGCCAATGCAGGTGTGCCAATCATTGATGGTGGTGTGGAATTGGATGCCAGGATCAGCCGAAGCCCAGGCGGCATGGCCAATCTTGTCCCACAGCTCACGGGCCTTCAGGGTCTTGTGAACTTTGCCATTGATGCGGCCAATAAGATTCCAATCCGCGTCCGTTTCCACGGCGCGCAGGAAGTCATCGGTCACTCGCACAGAGTTGTTGGAGTTCTGGCCTGAAACCGTGCGATAAGCCTCGCCATCCCAATCCGAGTCATAGGTGTCGAACTCGATTTCAGTGTAACCTTGTTTGGCAAACTGGATAACGCGCTTGATGTAATTGTCCGAAACCTGGTTGCGGCGCGCTTCTTTCACAGTGCGCTTCAGGGCTGGGTTCTTTTCAATCTCATAGCAATCACCACCGGGGCCTTCGCAATTTACGCAGGCCTTCATGATGGCGGTGAGATGCTTCTTGACGATCTTGGAGCCAGTGACGAGGGCAGCAACCTTCTGCTCTTCCTTCACCTTCCATTCGACATAGTTTTCAATATCTGGGTGATCGACATCAACCACAACCATCTTGGCAGCGCGACGCGTGGTTCCGCCAGACTTGATGGCACCGGCAGCACGGTCACCGATCTTGAGGAAGCTCATCAAGCCCGAAGACTTGCCGCCGCCCGAAAGCTTTTCGCCCTCGCCGCGTAGGAACGAGAAGTTGGAACCCGTGCCAGAGCCATATTTGAACAGCCGCGCTTCACGCACCCAAAGGTCCATGATGCCGCCTTCATTCACTAGATCGTCCGAGACAGACTGGATGAAGCAGGCATGGGGCTGCGGATGTTCGTAAGCGGACTTGGACTTCGTCAACTTGCCGGTTTCGTGGTCTACATAGTGATGGCCCTGTGATGGACCGTCGATGCCATAAGCCCAATGCAGGCCAGTGTTGAACCACTGTGGTGAATTCGGCGCACACTTCTGCGTGGCCAGCATGAAGCACATCTCATCATAAAAGGCGCGCGCGTCTTCTTCAGAGTTGAAGTATTTGCCTTTGACACCCCAATAAGTCCACGTGCCGGCAAGGCGGTTGAACACCTGCTTGGCCGAGCGCTCGCCCGTGATGCGCTCTTTCGCCGAGAGATCCTTCATTGCCTCGTCATCGGCAACCGAGCGCCATAGCCACGAGGGAATGGTCTCTTCCTCAACCTTCTTGAGGGCCTTGGGCACGCCCGCCTTGCGGAAATATTTCTGTGCCAGAATGTCCGTCGCCACTTGGCTCCAAGACGAAGGCACCTCGATGTCATCCAATCGAAATACAATTGAGCCATCAGGGTTCTTGATTTCGCTCACCGCAGTGCGGAAATCCAATCCCGTATAAGCGTCCTGACCTGCCTTGGTATAATAACGTTCGATGCGCATGATGCCCTCGATCTCCCCTCAATATTAGCCCCGCACGCGCAAAAACGCGCACGGAAAATTCCCCGTGTTCGACACAACTTCCCTGAATGGCGAAGTTTCCCGCCCCCAACGCGTGCTGACGCCTATCAACGCTTGACGCCTTATACAGGCGGACAAATGGGCACGATGGCCACAAACCCCGCCGCACAACTTTGGAATGGCAAACTAATACAGCCCCGCAAACTCGTCAATAGCTAGTGTGTTAATGCAAGGTTAATACCAGATATTGTGTCTCCAGCCTGTGAAGAACTGTTGATGACCGGATATTCATCCGATTCTAACCCCAAGCTCAAGACCTGCTTTGATAAATCGCACAGATCATTTTGCTTTGTTGAAGAAAGCGCGAAGGCGCTTGACAGGCGTCAACCCATAGAGACCACAAAATGCAAAAATAAATCTGAGGCGAGTACGTGTCACAATTCACTCATGAGTTGAGTGGCAGCTCAAATCAAGGGCAACTAACGGCAATTCTAGCAAGGAGACATCAGAGTGTAGTGGAGCGCCTGCAGAATCAGTCTGGCTCCATTAGAAATTCAGCCAAAGCCTGTTTGAATTCCCATTCATAAGCGGCCGCATTCATTGTCTTAGAAGTGATCACTTTAAGTCGCGCAGCAGGAATAAGCGCCGACAAAGCCTTCGCATAGGCAAGGGGGTGCACCGCATCCTCGCCATTGCCAATTATCAATGTGGGCGCGATAATTTTTGCCATATCTTCCCGCGATACGCCGGGAAAACTGGATGAGATGCGCGATAGCAACGCCATGGTGGTTTCAGGCCGTGGCCGCGAAAAGTAACTCAGAATCGATTTCGCGTTGTCCGGCGAGGCAGAGACCAAGGCGAGATATTCAGGCCGCTGTTGGATCACCGCCAAGCCATCGCCTAGGCCATGATGCGCGATGATTTCAGCAACAGCGAGATAGGCACCTTGCGTTTCAAGCGAGGGCTGATCAACCCATGCGGGCCGCGCCATTACGAAGCGCGACACGCGGGTCGGATAAAGGGCCGCCAAACGCAAGGTAATGCCAGCGCCAAGTGAAATGCCGCCTACAGCAGCGCGCTCAATGCCAAGGTGATCAAGCAAGACCAAAGCATCATCCGCAAAAGTCTCAAATGAAATCTGGCTTGGTTCTCCCAAGTCGGAACTTTCATGGCCGCGACAGGCCAGTGTGATACGTTGCAATCCATCGACGGTTGGAAAAACGCCCGCGGGCTGCGCGAAAGTCGCTCCAAGCCCATGCTGCCACAGTATGGGCCTGCCTCGGCCAGCAACTTCAAATTCAAGCATCAATCCATCTGCCGTCTTGAATGTGCCACGCGTACTCATGAAGGGTTCACGCCCCCTGAAAATCCCAAAGCCACGTCCAAAAGCTTCTTACCGTTGGCGCAGGGCCGCAAGCTTTTTCGGCGGCAATGCACTGCGCACAGGCCCCACCAGCAGCAAAAGCGGCAAGGCCAGAAGGCACACGGAACCCAGAAGCAGCCAGCATTCATTGATGGCCGACGTCAGCCCGGATTGGCTGATCACATCGCTGATCCCCATGAGGCTCATGGCATCATCGGGCGCCGGCAATTCGTCCACGCGCATGCCCAGCGCTGCCGCAGCCTTGTCTACATCTACCTTCAGCCAATCCTTGACCTGATCAACATAGACAGGGGTGCGCTGCCAGATCAACGTATCGACGACAGCAATACCAATCGCCCCGCCGATATTGCGTGTCACATTGAAAAGACCCGAGGCGTCACCGATTTTGTCCAGCGGTATCAAACCAAGCGCCATGCGAATGGGCGGCAGAACGCAGAAGGCGGACGCCACACCGCGCACCACTTGCGGCCAGAAATAGTCCGCGTAGTCGGAATTCACCGTGAAATGCGCATTCATGAAAAGGCCAACGGCAAACATGCCAAAGCCGAGCGCTGATAGCCAACGCGCATTGCAATAGCGGTCAATTTGCACGCTTAAAGGCGCTGTCAACAATTGTGAAACACCCATGACCAAAGTGGTTAGGCCGATTTCCAGCGGTGTGTGGCCGCGCACATAGGCCATGAACACCGGGATCAGATAGATATTGGCATAAAGCACAAAGCCGATGAGGAAGCTCAAGGCACAGCCAAAGGCCAAGGCGCGGTCTTCCATCAAATGGAACATGATGACAGGATTGGGCCGTTTCCAAAGCGCATAGGCACAAGCCACAGCTGCCACAAACCACGGCAAAACATAGGGCGAAAGCCAACCATCCTTGGGAGCATATTTGAGGCCGATCAAAAGCGATGCAAGACCAACGGCCAAGAGCCCCAGCGACAGCCAATCAAGGTGGCGCAATTCTTCCATGCGGATCGCCCGATGGGGCAGGGCGAAATAGCCAAACAGGATTGCAACAAGGCCCGGCCCCACATTGATCAGGAACAACCAGTGCCAGGAATAATGTTCGGTGAGCCAGCCGCCAATGAGCGGCCCTAGCGTCGGAGCCAAGACCGCGAGAAAGCCCGCCAGTGTGGTGGCAATCGATTGCTCAAACCCCGGCGGGAACAACAGAAAGATCGCCGAGAAAACAATCGGGATCAAGATGCCGCCAGCAGCCCCCTGCGCCACGCGAAATATGAGGAGATCGACAAAGCCATGTGAGAAAGCGCAGCCGATTGAAGCCAGCGTGAAGGCCACCAATGCCACCACCAAGAGCCACCGCAAAGTGAAAACCCGCATCAGCAAGCCGGTCAAGGGAATGGCGATGACTTCGGCGATCAGATAGGAGGTCTGCACCCAGCTCATCTGGTCAGGACCAATATCCAAAGCCTTCTCGATCACGGGCAGGGATGTCACCACCACCTGAATATCCAGAATGGCCATGGCCATGCCGATGCACAGCGCGATAAAGCCAAACCAGCGCGGAAGTGGCGCCAAGTTTAGGCGCACCGAATCCGGCGCGAGATTAGGAATCATTTTTGAGCCAGCCCCAGGCCACAAGAATCGCATGGCAAAATGTCATCATCGAGCCGCGACACTACAGGCCACAGCCCAATTCAACAACGCATATTGAAGGCCGTGGAAAAGGGCGGCATTTCACCCGTGAAACTTGCGTCGTTCAGGGCTTCCGTGAAACCCCGCCCGCGATTTCGTAATAATCACCTGCATCGGCCACAAAGATATGGTCCTGCAATGTCAGGCCAGACTTGCCATCGATGCTGCCGGGGCAAACCGAGGTTTCAGCGCTGTCGTTCTTCTTCCAGAAGAGTGTTGAGCCACATTCCTTGCAGAAGCCACGCTTGGCAAAGTCGCTGGAGGCAAACCATTTGAGACCATCTGTCCGGGTGAATTTCAAATCCTTGTCCGCGACATGAAACGATGCCCAGTAATTGCCCGTCATCTTGCGGCATTGCGAGCAATGGCACGCGGTCACATTGTTTTCATGGGCCGCGATTTCAAACGCCACGGCACCGCAGAGGCAGGACCCCGTTTTCATCAGTGATACTCCTTGGCCAAGTGCTGAATATGTGTGGGTCCAATGCCACAGCAGCCGCCAAACACCGTGGCCCCAAGTTTCTGCCAATCATGAGATTTCGACACGAGCGCATCAGGCGGGATCACGTCGACAAACTGCCAGTTGGGCGCAGCGTAATAGCCGCATTCAGGGTAGGCGCCGATGGGGCCTTTCCAATATTTGCGCAATGTGGCCAAGGCCTCATCCGTGTCATTGGACGAAGTGTGCATGATGGTCATCACATCCGGTTCCAGCGCCGCCAGCGTTTTGGCAATCGCGTCTATATTTTGGTCGCTTCTGCCAAATCCCGTGAGCACGTCATCTTTGCGCTCGACTGAAATCCCGATCCAGACAGGCAAACCCGTTTCCTTGGCCGCTTCACAGGACCAGACCGAATAATCCGTATCGCGCATCATTTCCATCATGATGAAGTCCACGCCGCAGGCCTTGAGGTTCTGAGCCTTGCGCCGAAACAGCGCCATGGCTTCGTCTCGCGTCCAATTCTTGCTGATATCCGTGCGGTCCGTACCCGCAATCACCGGCCGCATGGTGGAGAAAGAACCTGCCACCGCCACCTTATGGCCCTGTACGGCGGCCTTTGCGTAGGACACGGCAAACCGATCAAGTGCAACAACTTCATCATCGCGCCCATAGGCATTGAAAGAAAGGGGGCTTGTCGCAAATGTGTTGGCCGTAATCACCTCCGCTCCGGCACGGATGTAATCATCATGTACCGCCCGCACGATCTCACCATGCGTCGCGTTGACATCGGCACACCAAGTGTCGCCACTCATCGGCGCACCCCGGCGCTGGATGTCTGTGCCTGTGCCGCCATCGAGAATGATGGGCTGGCCTGCCTTCAATTTCGCGGCAATGAAATCATAACTCATCTTTGTGTGCTGCCTTGAAGGCCCTCATGTGAAATTGCGTTTGGGGTAGTTCATAGGTGTAGGCCTTGCCGATGGGGCAGGCCAGCCGCGCCTTGCAGCCACCGTTCATGCAATCATTCTTCTGGTTTAGATGCGAAACGCAAGCGGCCACATCATATTTGCGGCCATCAAAGGCCGAAACCGGACAGGCTGAAAGGCAAGGTCTGTCGGCACAAGTCTCGCAAGGGTGCTGCGAAGCGCTGCGCGGCGGCAGATCAAACGCTACTGGAAACAGGAGTGCAGCGCGGTAGGCGTGCCAAAGCCCATAGGTTGAATGGATATTGAGTCCCAGCGGCGACACATGCCCCGCACCCGCCGCGCGTGCCCATTGTTGAAATGGCAAGAAAGGTTGGTCAAAGGGGTAAACTGCCTTGGCCCCCAGGTCCCGCGCCATCTGGTCCACCATTTTACGGGTCCATTCATCAAGCATGCCACCGCCCTCGCGGGCAAAGCGGCGGAACATGGTCGGCCCCGCATTTCCTATGAGGAGTACAAATTTCGCCTCCCCCATATCTTGAGGCCCAAACCAACCCAAAGGCACAAAGCCCTCACGCAATATGCGCGCGAGGACGGGGTGCTCCATCAGCCCTTCGCCCGCATATAATCGCGCGGCAGCTTGATGTCATGGTGCTGGCGGATCATCTCATCAATATCGCGCGGAATCGTATCTGGGAAATGGCTGCTCAGAATTTCACGTTTGCGCGAGATGGCCTTTTGTAAAATGTCAGGCTTGCCCGCCTCGTTCCATTCCTTGGGGCTCATCCGATTGGCCATGTGTGGATAAATATATTCAGTCTCCATCAGCGACAAGGTCTGGTCCGAACCCAAGTAATGCCCTGGCCCTTCGGTGCAGACTTGCGTGATGACATCGAACGAAAGCGTTTCGTCATTGACCTCAATGCCGCGCACGTTGCGATTGATCGAGCCGAGCATATCATTGTCAATAAGCAGGCTCTCCAGACAAAAACCTAGCAGCGAGGCGTGCATGCCAGCGGACTCATACATCAGATTGATCCCGGTCATCGCAGAGATACCGGCCGTCAGGCCCTTCTCATAACCCGCCTGAACATCAGGGAACTTGGCATCACACATGCCTGCCGCCGAACCCACAGTGAGATTATAAAAATGCCCCATCTGAGCGCAGGCCGAGGTGATCAAAGCCTGTTCGCCCGAGCCGCCGCTCATGGCCCCAGTGCGCAAATCCGACACGAATGGCCATGGCCCCCATATGGCAATCGCTCCAGGTACCACGCAATTAATATAGACAAGCCCCGCCAGGCACTCAGCCACCGCCTGAACCACCGTGCCCGCCAAAGCCGCAGGCGAAGTCGCTCCCGCCTGCGCAGCGGAAAGCAACAAAACAGGCATCCCGCCCCGCGCTGCTGTTTCCAGACAGGCGCAGGCGTCTTCAGCAAAATTCAAGGGCGGAACCACAAAGCAGTTGGATTGTGACACGAAAGGCCGCGCTCGCCACTTCTCTTCGCCACCCGCCACATAATGTAGCATCTGCAGGCATTCGGTTACATGTTCAACAGCCACCATCGACGTGCCCACATGTTTGGTGGTGCCCGCCAGTGAGGCATAAAGCGTGTTGATATCAAGGTCATGGCCATTGAGCATATCGCGCGCTGTCAGGCACCGTTGGAAGAAATGGATATGCTCGCAAGTATCAACAATCCGCGCCGCATCATAAAGATCAGCCAGGTAGGACTCGCGGTAAGAATTGGTCTCGATTTCGGCGATATGCACTGCCGCCCCGGCCGTGCCAAAGTAGACCCGGTTACCCGAAGGCTCCATGTCCAATGCCGGATCGCGCGCATGGAGCACAAAGTTGCGTGCGCAGGTCACAAGGATGTCTTCTACAAGCGCGCGTGGAATGCAGAGCCGCCCCTTCGCATTGCGAAAACATCCCCGCGCCGTCATCGCTTCCACGCAGGAAGGAATGGCGCGGTCGAGACCCACCGTCTCCAAGAGTTTCAGCGCGGTCTCATGAATGCGGACAAGATCCGCGTCCTTCAGCGGTTTGTATTGCCCACCCACCATGCCGGGGCGCACGGCTGCCTTGGCCATGGGGATGGCGCTGGAACGCAAAAGCTTGCGCGCCTCGCGTCCGCCGCGGCGCTTTGAAGGATCATTCGACAGGGACATCTTCACCTCACACGAAGTACAATGTGCCTTTTGAAAGGCTATGAGCCAAGGGAGCAATTCTGCATCGTTGGGTGAAACAAACTAACCACTACCAATTGAAGATCGGCAAGCTCGTCACCACAGCAAAGGCGATGAGGAGCAAGCTCACAGTGCGGAATACGGTGGGACTGGCGAAGCGAAACATCTTGGCTCCGGCCCAAGTTCCGAGGCCGTAAGCAGGCCCGGCTAGAGCTGAGAGCTTCAAAATGGAAAGATGTATTAGACCGCTCCAATAATAGTTTGTCAGTGTCACCACAGTCATTGCACCGAAGAACAAAATGATATTGGCTCGAAGCTGTTGGTGTCCGGTGTCTGTGCCCATCCAATAGCTAACTACTGGTGGGCCTCCGATTTGTGCAATGCCGGAAAACAGGCCGGATATTGCACCAACGCAAATAGTTGCCAGTGCGTGTGGCTTCCCATGATAGCGCCAGCCGGAGATAAGAAGCACTAGCATGGCAGACGCCATGCCAGCGATCAGCCAGCGTAAGGTCAATTGGGAGTAATGTGCGAGAATGAATGAGCCAAGCGGAACGCCGGTCAAGGCACCCGCCAGCATCAAGCCAATGTCGCGCCGATTGGCCAGACGAAGCGATGAGGGGATGAGATAGCTGGCAAAGATGCCATCGATGATGGCCAATACCGGAGCCGCCAGTTTTGGGCCAACCAGCGCACCGGAAAGCGGAACAAAAATCAACGCTGCACCAAATCCGGAAAAGCCCCGTGACAAGCCTGCCACCAACGCAACAAGGACAAGTAAGATCAATGTGGCGGGAGACACATCTGGAAACCAGTTCATCAGACGACACTAAGTGAATGGAACACTATCTGCCATGAGTAAATTAAATTCACCAATAATGCGCTATTCAAGCGACTGAAAATTGGCTTTTGTGTATACAATCCATCACCGTCTGTCGAAATAAAGGTGAATTTATTGGCCCGCCGCGATCTCCCGCCTCTCCGCGCACTCACTGCTTTTGAAGCCGCCGCAAGGCTGGGTTCCTTTCGCATGGCGGCGGGTGAGTTGGGAATCACCCGCTCCGCCGTGTCGCACCAGATCAAACTCTTGGAAGAGCGTCTTGATGTGCAGCTGTTTCGCCGCGATGCAAGGCGCGCTGAACTCACCCAGGCAGGCCAAACTTATTATCCGCCCATCCGCGATGCTTTTGACCAGATTGAAACGCAAACGCGCTCTTTACGCCCGGCCAACACTGACAAGGAACTCACCATCCAGGTCTATGTGACGGTGGCACTCAAATGGTTGATCCCGCGCCTGCATGATTTCGAGCGTCGCTTCCCTGACACACGTGTGCGACTGTCCACGTCCTATTTTGATTGGGACTTTGATGAGCGCAATGTTGACGTAGGCCTGATCCTCGCGCGCAACAAATTGCCCGGCCATTTTTACAGGCCGCTGTTCAAATCCTATCTGGTGCCGGTCTGCTCGCCGAAACTTAAACTCACTTCGCCTGATGATTTGAAGAAGAACAAGCTGATCGATGTCTACACAGCGGAAGAAGATTGGCAGCTCTGGCTCGACGCCGCAGGTGTGAAAGGTGTCAAGCCTGCCAACCGCCTTTCGGTTGATAGTTATATTTTGGCGCAAGAGGCAGCGATTGAGGGCAGGGGCGTTTGCATGACGATCGGCCCCTATGCAGCAGAAGAAATCAAGATGGGCCGCCTCTATCAGCCCTTCCCCCTGCGCGTGGCCCATAAGCACAATTGGTATTTCGCTTGCACCCAAGCCAACCGCAACAAGAACAAGGTGCGCCGCTTTGAAGATTGGCTGGTCAAACAGGTTGCCGCTGATCCCGCTTTGGAGGTTTTGAAAAATGACACTTGAAACAGATGTCCGCCGAAGGCGCGGCGGTGCGCGTGCCAACCCCGGCGCTGGCGGAGGTGCTATCATACCGCAGTTGCCGCGCCGCAAGGTGAAGCGCGCTTTTCCGCCGACGCAGATCATTTCTGCTGATGAAGTGGAATCCATCCATCACGCATCGCTGAAAGTTCTGGCTGAAATCGGCATGGATTTCATGCTGCCGGAAGCAAGGGACATGTGGCAGAAGGCTGGTGCCAAGATTGATGGCGAACGCGTTCGCTTTGATCCCGCGATGCTTGAAGAATTGGTCGCGCATGCCCCATCTGAATTCACCATGCATGCCCGCAATCCGGCAAACAGTCAGCGCATCGGCGGCAACAACATGGTTTTCGGCACGGTGGGCAGCCCGCCGTCCTGCCATGACACCGAAGCCGGCCGCCGCACCGGAACGCGCGCCGACTTCCAGAAATTCTTGAAGCTTGGCCAACACTTCAATGCCATCGGTTTTTGTGCGGGCTATCCGGTTGAGCCTGTGGACGTGCACGCCGGCATCCGCCACCTCGAAGCGCTACGCGATGTCGCAACACTAATGGACAAGCCTTATGTCGCTTACTCGTTGGGCCGCGACCGCATCCTGGATGCCATCGAGATTTCGCGCATCGTGCAGAATGTTTCGGAATCTGATTATGACAAGAGCGTCAACCTCACCACCATCGTCAACACCAACTCGCCACTGAAGCTCGACAACAACATGTTGACGGGCATGATCGAGATGTCGTCGCGCAACCAAGCGGTCTGTGTGACCCCTTTCACACTGGCTGGCGCAATGGCCCCCGTCACCATGGCGGGCGCAGTGGTCGAACAAAATGCCGAAGCCTTGGCGGGCCTTGCCTTCTGCCAACTGGTCCGCAAGGGCGCGCCCGTGATCTATGGTGGCTTCACTTCGAATGTGGACATGAAATCGGGTGCGCCTGCGTTTGGAACGCCGGAATATATGAAGGCCGTCATCGTCGGCGGGCAAATGGCGCGACGTTACAAGGTCCCGTATCGCACCTCGAACACCTGCGCCGCCAATACGGTGGACGCCCAAGCCGCCTATGAAAGTGTCTTCTCACTCTGGGCTTTGACCATGGGTGGCGGCAATTACATCATGCACGGTGCGGGCTGGCTGGAAGGTGGGCTGGTGGCCTCATTTGAAAAATTCGTGTTGGATGTGGACTTGATCCAGATGGTGCAGGAATTCTTGCAACCCCTTGAAACAACACCTGATGCGCTTGGTGTTGAAGCGATACGTGAAGTCGGCCCCGGTGGGCATTTCTTTGGCGCGCAACACACGCTGGAGCGCTATTCCAACGCTTTCTATCAGCCGATCATTTCTGATTGGCGTAACAACCAGCAATGGCTTGCCGCAGGCTCGCCTGATGCGTTGAAGCGCGCCAATCACGTCTACAAACAGGCGCTGGCGGAATATCAGCAACCAGCGATGGCGCAGGATGTGCGTGAAGCTCTGGATGCTTTCGTGGACAGGCGCCTGTCTGAAGGTGGCGTGAAAACGGATTTCTGACGATGTCGGTTCTGGTGATCGGCGGGGCAAATCTTGATATCAAGGCCAAAACCTTGGCATCCCATGTCTCGGGAACCTCAAACCCCGCCCAGATCCTCACCAAGCCTGGCGGTGTCGCCCGCAACATTGCCCACAACTTGGCACGGCTGGGTGTTGAAGCGAAACTGGTCGCGGCATTGGGCGAAGGGCCAGATGCCGAGCTGATCCTGCGAGAAACGATGGCGGCGGGTGTTGATTTGCGCCACATCATCCGCAGCACTAAAACCACCGGAACCTATATCGCCATTTTAGATGCGGATGGCGAACTGATCACCGCCATCAACGACATGTCCATCCTCGGGATTCTGACTCCGGAAGTGATTGCTGCGTTGGCTCCGGCGATTGGGGGGAGCGACTTTGTCGTTGCCGATTGCAATTTGAGTATTGAAACGCTCGGTGCCATTGCGCAGTTTGCCGCGTCGAAACTCGTGATCGAACCTGTCTCCGTTCCGAAATCCGCCAAGCTCTTGGCGCTGCTCGAACAGCACAGGCTCTTCTTGGCAACCCCAAATCTTGATCAACTCGAAGCCTTGACCTGCACGCGTAACGTCGAAGCGGGAGCAGCGCATCTTCACGCGGCGGGCCTGCAAAATCTTGTGATTCACGCTGGCGCTCAGGGTTCCTTCGCCTCCGACGGCCAGACCATCGTCCACATCGCTGCGCAAGCCCGGAAGATCATTGATGTGACGGGCGCTGGTGATGCTGCCACGGCTGGGCTGGTGTCCGGTTTGATGCAAGGCCTTCCGCTGGCAAAGGCGGCTGAACTCGGGCAAAAGGCTTCCGCACAAGTCATCGCCTCAGAAAGTTCCACGCTGCCATGAAAGTCAAACTCTCCCCCGCCCTGAAATCCGCCCTCGCGAAAGGCAAGCCCGTGGTGGCTCTGGAATCTACGATCATCGCACATGGCATGCCCTTTCCACAGAATTTCGAAATGGCCCAGAAGGTAGAGGCCATCATCAGGGAGCAGGGTGCCACACCCGCCACGATCGCTATCGTAGATGGCAAACTGCGCGCCGGGCTTTCTGATTCTGAACTCGAACATTTCGCCAAAACCGGACCTTCCATCATGAAAGTCTCGGTGCGTGACTTGCCTTATGTTGTGGCCAAGGGCTTGACCGGTGCCACCACAGTGGCCTCCACCATGCGCATTGCCGATATGGCGGGGATCGCCGTTTTCGCCACGGGCGGAATCGGTGGCGTGCACCGTGGCGGCGAGAACAGTTTTGATATTTCGGCAGACATCACCGAGTTCGCTCAAAGCGATGTGGCGGTCGTGACCGCCGGGGCCAAGGCGATCCTCGATTTGGGCCTGACACTGGAAGCACTGGAAACCGAGGGCGTTCCCGTTGTGGGCTTCGGCACCGATGAGTTCCCGGCCTTCTATTCTCGTCTATCTGGATTCAAAGTGCCAATGCGCTGCGACTCGGCAAAAGAAGTTGCATCCCTGATGAAGGCCAAATGGGCGATGAAGCTGCGCGGCGGCGTGGTGGTGGCCAACCCCATCCCGCCAGAAGCCGAAATCCTAGCAAGCGAAATAGCACCCACAATCGAAAAAGCCATTGCCGAAGCTGCCCGCCAAAGCATTGCCGGCAAAAACCTCACGCCTTTCTTGCTGAAGCACCTGGCAGACGTCACCGGCGGTCGTTCGCTGGCCGCCAATATCGCGCTTGTCGAAAACAATGCCCGCTTGGCGGCGCAAATTGCCAAGGCCTATAGCCAGTAACGCCAGACATAAATTGCCGTCATCAACACACCGCAAGTCACAATGACATTGCGTACGACGCTTTGCGGCAAGACCTTGGTGAGTTTGATTCCGGCAAACCCGCCAGCCAATGTACCGATCATCATTACCAATGTGTGTGGCCATTCGATTAGGCCGTAGTGGATGAAAATGATGATCGCGGTCACATTCATGAGAAACGCAATGAGGTTTTTGAGGGCATTGAGGCTGCGCAATTCCATGCTGCTGGTGGCGCTGAGGGCGGAGAGAATGATCACACCCGCACCTGCACCAAAATAGCCGCCATAGATCGCCACAGGAAACAGCAATATCTGCCGCAATCTGGCATGATCATGTCCGCCGCCCAAAAGCCGCGACAAAAGGCGCTGGATCTGTTTTGAAAAGGCAAAAAGCAAAGTTGCAATCCCGATCAAGGCGGGCACAGACTTGGTGAAGGTGCTCTCCGGTGTCACCAGAAGCAATGCTGCCCCAAGCCCGCCACCCACAGCCGCCACAGCAAGGCTGAGCCAAAATGGAACATCAGCCTTCGGCAGTTTCTTGAGATCGCTGAGAAAGCCAACCCCGTTACTTGAAGTGACAGCCAATGCATTTGAGGCATTGGCCACAATGGGCGGCAGGCCGACAGCCAACAATGCCGGAAAAGTAAATAGCGAAGCGCCCCCGGCCATGGCATTGGCAAGCCCGCCAAACACACCCGCAACAATCAACGTGAAGACTTGCCAAAGATTCATGATGCTCGCCGTCATTCTTTCATGGAAAAAGCCAAGATTCTCACCTACCTATCAGTCCTAAGCCAGAACCGAGCAGGGCCGCAACCGTCACAATGAGTTACATCCAGCCTTATCTCGATTACTTTTCCAGCTATTTCCAGATTCAGCCTTACCTTGACTATTTTTCTAACCATCCCGATTGGGCCTTGGTACTGGTCTTCTTTGTCGCCTTGGGCGAAGCGTTGTTGGTGATCGGCCTCTTTGTTCCATCAACAGCTGTGTTGATCGGCGCTGGAACTTTGGTGGGCGCAGGCAAATTACCCTTCTGGCCGGTGATGATTGCAACCATCCTGGGCTGTATCACGGGCGACCAGATTTCATTCTGGGCTGGCCGTATTTTCGGCGACAGGTTGCGCAGCATGTGGCCCTTGCGCAATTATCCCCACCTTTTGGCCAAGGGCGAAGCCTATGTGAAAGAACATGGTGGCAAGTCGATTGCCATTGGCCGCTTTGTGCCCGGCATCAAATCCGTTGTGCCGGGCATCGCTGGTATGTTCGGAATGGGCCAACTCTTCTTTCTAGCGGTCAACATCACGTCAGGCATTGCCTGGGCAGCCTTGCACGTCTTGCCCGGTGTTTTGCTGGGGCAGGCTTTGTCACTGGCTGGAGAGTTGAGCAGCAGGCTCCTTGTGGTGTTGGTGGTTCTGTTGCTGATTCTGGCCATTGGGGGCTGGCTGGTTCGGGTTGTGGCCGCGGGCCTTTCACCTTACCGCAAAACGGCGCAAGGCCGATTGTCGGCCTGGGCCAAGGCTCGCCAGTCCAAATCCGCACGCCGCTTCGGTCAAGCGATTGCGCCCGAGAATCCCAATTCCGTTTTGTTGTTGCTGGCCATTGCACTGGGTCTGCTCGCCATTGTCGGGCTCGCGGATATCGTCTCCGGCCTGTTGCTGCGCCAAGCGGTCAGCAATTTTGATCATTCAGTCTATAACTTTTTCAGTGAATTGCGCTCCGTTCCGGGCGATGAAATTTTCGTTCGGGTGACCATGTTCGGCGATGAACCGGTGCTGCTCGCCGCTGGCGCAGTTCCGGTTCTGTGGTTTGCCTGGAACCGCAATTGGCGCGCCGCCGGGACCATCCTGGCCACATTGGCAGTCGCCAAGATCATCTTGCTCGGTTTTTCCTTTGGGCTCAGCGCGCCGGGCGAAGGCGCTTTGAAGACTGACTTCCGCTTCCCCTCAGCCCATGCCGTTATGGCAGGTACCGTGTTTGGAATTCTGGCCGCGATTACAGCAAGGGGCCTATCGCGTTGGAGTCAGGCCCTCATCGTGGCTTCTGGGACGATGGCAGTGATCGCCATTTCCTTTTCGCGCCTCTATCTCGGGGTCAATTGGTTCAGCGATGTCACGGGCGGCATATTGATCGGTGGAATCCTGACCGTCGTGTTCTCTGTTGCACTCTCCACCATCAAGCTCGGCAGGTTTCATCCAGTTGCGCTGCCAGCGGCTACCTTGTCGATCCTGCTCCTGGCGGGCAGCATCAACATTTCCAACAATTTTGACCGGCGGGTCGAACGCTATCAGCCCATCAACAAATTGGTGACCTTTGCCTTGCCGGACTATCTGGTCAGTGGCTGGGCCAAAATGCCCGGCCAGCGCATCAATCTCGTTGGACGCCAAACCGAAGGTTTTGAAATTCAATGGATCGGATCACAGTCTAGCTTGCGTGATGTCCTCAACCACCAGCATTATCGCCTTTGGAACCGATGGGGCTGGCGCGATGTGTTGCCCTATCTCAATACATCGGGCGCTTTGGCCGACATGGCCCCAAAACCTGCGGTGCATGAAGGCCTGCGCGCCAAAGTGACGGCAAGCCACGACGACCAACTCCACCAGCCCATCCGCATCGTGCTCAAGGCCTTCCAATCCAACGTGAGAGTGATGGACAATGGCAAGCCAGAGCGGGTCCTCCTCCTCGACCTTGTCCACGAAAGTCTGAAATCAAACTTTGGCATGTTCGCCCTGCCATCAACGTCCCCCATTGATCCCGCCGAGTTACAGGACATCGTCCATCAGCTCGAGGCTGATCCGAGCGTGGAAACCCTGGGAGAGAAAAACCTCAGTGGCCAGACGGTTGCCATTCTGCGTCCCAAATCCTGATTGAACTTCGGGCTCCCATCCGCCATATTCCTGCCAAATCAAAGAGTCTTCAAAATGCAGTTTCTAAAACAGTTTTTCACCTGGTGGAGTGGCCAGACCCTGAACACCAGGTTCTATACTTGGCGTAAGGGCAACTTTGTCGGCCAGGATGAAATGGGCAACCGTTATTACAAGGCCAAGTCTGCCGTGCCCGGTTCCATTCCAGAGCGGCGCTGGGTGATTTACAACGGCTATGCTGAAGCCTCAAAAGTGCCACCCGGTTGGCATGGCTGGCTGCATCACCGCGTCGATGTAGCCCCGCCATACGATAACTATGTTGCCCGCGAATGGCAAAAGCCGCATCTCGAAAACCTGACGGGAACGGCTGCGGCCTATCATCCGCCTGGCTCAATTGCGGTGGGTGGCAAACCCCAAAAGCGGGCCAGTGACTATCAAGCATGGAAGCCCGAATGAAATCGACAGTGATGGAATCGCTGGTCGGAGCCGCCGTTGTTTTGGCGGCGGTTCTGTTTTTCTCGTTCGCCTATCGGACATCAGGAACGGGCGGTCCCTCCGGCGGCTATCATATCACGGCACAGTTCAACAATATTGATGGCATTGCTGTGGGCTCGGACGTGCGTGTCGCAGGGATCAAGGTTGGCACCGTTGTGGCGCAGAGCCTTGATGTCAAATCTTACCAGGCGCGCATCGACATGCTTTTGCAGCCGCAGCTGCAATTGGCTGACGACACATCTGCCAAGATCACGTCTGAAGGTTTGCTGGGCGCAAAATTTGTCTCGCTCGAGCCCGGTGGTTCTGAGACCAAGCTGACCAACGGCGGCGAGATCAGTTATACCCAAGGGGCAGTCGATATGTGGTCGCTCATCAGCCAAGCCATGTTCTCCAAAGGGGGCAGTGGCAAGGGCAGTGATGCAGGCAACGTTCCAGCACCTGCCGATCAGGGCACGCAGCCAAAGCAATGAAACAAGTCTGGATCGCTGGCGTAGCATTCGCTCTGACGGCGGCTCCGGCTTGCGCGGATTCCGTGGCCAACCCGATCGCCATCTTCGCAGGCCTCGACAAGATCATGGGTCAGACCACAAATTTTGAAGCCAAGATCGGTGAAGAAAAAAAGTTTGGTGGCTTGGTGGTGAAGGCCGATGTCTGCAACACCAGACCCATTACGGAAGACCCAAAGACCGTGGCCTTTGTTGAAGTTGACGAACTGTCGATGGATGGCAAACGCAAGCGGATATTCTCAGGTTGGATGTTTGCCGAAAGTCCTGGCCTCAACGCTGTCGAACATCCGCTGTATGACGTGTGGTTGACGGGCTGCCGTGATCCCAACGCCCCACCGCCGCCAGTGGAAACAGCCCCTGATCTTTCCACGTTACAGGATCAAATCGAAAACCCCGATCAACCGCCGCCGGATTGAGCCAGCGCAAGAACGGCTTCAACATCGCGGTCCTGTCGAAACCGCCCAAAGTCACCTTCGCCATCCAATGCAGCATCCAGCAACGCGCGGTACTCCGGCTTCTTGATGCTGAAACAGCCAAACTGCTCCAGATGCGCATTGACGAATTGCGCATCCAAAAGTTTGAACCCCCCGGCTTTGAGCCGCGCCACCAAATGAACCAGCGCAACTTTTGAAGCATCTGTTTGGCGCGAAAACATGCTTTCACCGAAGAAGGCAGCGCCCAGGCGCAACCCGTACAGCCCGCCCACCAGCCTGCCATCTTGCCAACATTCAACCGAATGGCCGCAACCCATCTTGTGCAGCTGCGTGTAAAGCCGCAAAATCCGGGTGTTGATCCATGTGACATCGCGGTCCGAAGTCTTCTCCGCACAGGCGGCAATCACCGCTTCGAAAGCCGTATCAATGCGAATCTCGAAGCGTTGGTGGCGGACAGATTTGCGCAACGAGCGGGAAATGTGAAACCCATTGAGCGGCAAAATCCCGCGCTCCTCCGGTTCGATCCAATAAAGTGCGGGGTCATCAGCACTTTCGGCCATCGGGAACACGCCAACTGAATAGGCTTTGAGCAAAACCTGTGGCGTGATCACCGTCATGATTTCGGTCGGCTCAGGAATTTCTCCAGCCAATGAATGTCATAATGGCCATCGATAATATCGTTCTCGGCTAAAAGGCGCTGGAAGAGAGGGATCGTCGTTTCCACGCCTTCAATCACAAATTCTGAAAGCGAGCGACGCAAACGCATCATGCATTCAGCACGTGATTTTCCGAACACGATAAGCTTACCGATCAAGCTGTCATAGTAAGGCGGGATGCGGTAACCGGAATAAAGCGCAGAATCCACCCGCACGCCAAGGCCACCGGGAAAATGTACGGCATCAACGCGGCCGGGGGAGGGAGCAAAGGTCTGAGGATTTTCTGCGTTGATCCGGCATTCAATGGCATGGCCCGAGAACTGGATGTCGCACTGTTTGAATGCAAGCGCACCACCGGCAGCAACGCGGATTTGTTCCTGCACCAGATCAAGCCCGGTAATTGCTTCGGTGACAGGGTGTTCGACTTGCAGACGCGTGTTCATCTCGATGAAATAGAACTCACCGTTTTCATAGAGAAACTCGACCGTGCCCACGCCTTCATATTTCATCTCGCGCATGGCCTTGGCAACGCGGTTGCCAATCTCATCGCGCTGCTGGGCGTTGAGGGCAGGCGACATTGCCTCCTCCCAAACTTTCTGGTGGCGGCGTTGCAGCGAACAATCACGTTCACCCAAATGCACGGCGCGGCCCTGCCCATCGCCCAAAACCTGAATTTCAATATGGCGCGGCTTCTCAAGATATTTCTCGATATAGACTTCACCATTGCCAAAAGCCGCCTTGGCTTCGCTCTGCGCTGTGGAAACCGCAAGCTCCAGCTCTGCCTCGCTATGCGCGACTTTCATGCCACGCCCGCCGCCGCCGGCAGTGGCCTTGATGATGACGGGATAGCCAATCTCCTTGGCCACTTTGCGCGCCGAGGTGACATCGGCAACGCCGCCCTCGGAGCCCGGCACCACGGGAATGCCCAAAGACTTGGCGGTGCGCTTGGCTTCAATCTTGTCACCCATCGTGCGGATGTTCTCCGCTGACGGGCCAATGAATTTGATGCTGTGTTCGGTGAGAATTTCCGCGAACTTGGCGTTCTCGGAAAGAAAGCCATAGCCGGGGTGAACTGCCTCGGCCCCGGTGATTTCGCAGGCCGCAACAATGGCCGGAATATTGAGATAGGAATCCTTGGCCGCGGGCGGGCCGATGCACACGCTTTCATCAGCCAGACGCACATGCATGGCATCAGCATCAGCCGTTGAATGAACCGCCACCGTTTGAATGCCAAGTTCACGCGCGGCGCGCAAAACCCGCAAGGCAATTTCGCCACGGTTGGCGATGAGGATTTTGTCAAACATCGCCTATTCAATCACCATCAACACTTCGCCAAATTCAACTGGCTGTGAATTCTCAATCAGCACCTGAACCAGCTTGCCGGATTTGGGCGCGGTAATCTGGTTCATCGTTTTCATCGCCTCGATGATCAGCAACGTCTGGCCCTGTTTCACTTCAGAGCCAAGTGCGGCAAATGGCGGAGCTTCTGGTGTCGGGGCAAGATAGGCGGTGCCCACCATCGGTGATTTGAGTGGGGTGCCCGCCGCTTCAGGCGCGGCACTAACAGGCGCTGCTACTGGCGTATGGGAAGCCGCCCCTGGGGCAGCCTGGGAAACAGGCGCATGATGCATCACACTTTGCGCCACGCCACCGCGCGAAACCCGAACCCGGGCCCCCTTGTGATCAAGCTCGATCTCAGTGAGCCCCGTGTCGTTCAAAATCTCCGCCAGTTTGCGGATCAGGAGCAACTCGCCAGACTCTGGCTTTGCAGCGCCAGCTGCCGGTTTTTTCTTCGCAGCCATCAGGCTTTTCCCTTGTTGTTCAAAATGGCTGCCAGTCCTTCCAGCGCCAGTTCATAAGATTGTGGGCCAAACCCGCAGATCACGCCATGGGCCACGGGTGAGATGTAACTGTGATGCCGGAAAGTCTCGCGCCTGTAAACATTGCTCAAATGCACCTCAATGGCAGGCAACCCGACGGCTTTAAGCGCATCATGCAATGCAACCGAAGTGTGCGTATAAGCACCAGCATTAATGATAATGCCTTTTGCCTTCTCGCGCGCGTCATGAATCTGATTGACCAACTCGCCTTCCACATTGGTCTGGCGGAAGTCGATCTCCAGCCCCAGGTCCTTGGCTTTGGCGCGGCAGCGCGTTTCGATGGAGGCCAGTGTGTCATGGCCATAAACCTCAGGCTCGCGCAGACCGAGCAGATTGAGGTTCGGGCCATTGAGAATGAAAATCTTTGTCATGCTGTTGTTATAGCCGTGAGGCTTGGATTCGCAAAAGCCCTGTTTGGCGTGAGCCGCCTAACAGGCCTTGCAACCGCCATTGGCACGCACAGTGGCAATGGCCGCCATCAAAACATCCTTGGTGACATAGCCGGGAATCACCGTGCTATCGATGAGGAATGCCGGCGTGCCGGTAAATTGCATGGATTGGGCCAGTTCTGTCGTCTTGCCGATATTGCTGGCAATGGCAGGGTCTTTCATGTCGGTCTTCAATTTTGCGACATCGAGCCCCACTTGTTTGGCCACTTGATCAACCACCGCAGGCGTCACCTGGCCCTGGAACTCAAACAGCGCCTGATGCAAAGCCCAATATTTGCCTTGCCGGGAGGAGGCCAAAGCGGCACGCGCCGCATATTCCGAACCTTCACCAAAAATCGGGAATTCCTTCATCACCACACGGACGTTCTTGTCTGTTTCCAAGATGGCTTGCATCTCCTTGAAGCTCTTGCGGCAATAACTGCAATTATAATCCATGAATTCGACCATCGTCACATCCCCCTTGGGGTTGCCGACCACGGCGTCAATGTCGTCGTGAAACAAGGCTTTGGCCGAGGAAGAAAGAACCTCGCCACGCTGGTCATCCGCAGTCTTCTTGTCTTTGGCATCAAGGGCGGTGGCCACTTCGCGCAGTATTTCGGGGTGCTCCAGCAGATAGGAGCGAATGAGGCCTTCCAACTCCTTCTTTTGATCGGGTGAAAACGCATCAGCCAAGCCCGGGCTCACGGAACCAAACCACAGGGTAAGGGTTGCAAGAGCGATGAATATGCGGCGCATGTTGAACTCCTGAAGGCAAATTTGCGCTCGGAAAACGCGTGGCCAAAATCACAATTCCGAGAGGCTGTCCTAGTCCTTATTTCTTGGCTGCGAAAGCCACAATGTCGCCCGCCCGCAACCATTCCGGGCTGCCCTTCTTGAGGTATTTCTGGGCCAATGTCGCCTTCTCAACCGCAAGCGACTTGTCACCCGTGGCATAAGCATATTCCGCCGTCGCAAGATTGGCCTCGGCGATCTGGTTTTTTAATCCATAAGCTTGGGCAAGAAAACGGTAGATTGAAGCTTCATCGCCTTCTGTGCGTTGCGCCAGTTTGAGCAGCGCAATCGCCTCGTCGGCATGGGCCGGGTTTTCAGAGCCAAGCAGCACTTGTGCATGCAGGATCTGCAGCAACCCATTGTTGGGCAAAATGGCGCGCGCCTTCTTGATCGCAGGCAGACCTTGGTCAGCCCGGCCGTTCTCCAGATAGGCTTGCGCTTTCAATTCCCAGAAATAGGGGTCTTGGGGCATGCTAGCGGTCAAACTGTCAATAAGGGGCAGGGCATTGGTCATATCGCCACGCCTGAAATAGGCAATGGCGCGGGCATAGCGTGCGGGCAGTGACGTGTCGCTCGACGGGTATTTCTGAAACGCCAATTGCGGTTCAAGAAAGCCGATGAGTTTGGCTTTGGCCAACTGATGCCGCAGAACCAGGGCGGGCGGGTCAACTGCATTGTAGTAGGCGGAAGCCTGTGCCGTCGCTTCCATGGCGCGGATGCGGTCAAAAGGCATCGGGTGGGAATAGGCGTAAGGATCAGCGCCATGGGTTGTGGCAATTGATTCATTGGCCAGCACATGGAACAGGTCCAGCATGCCCTTGGCACTTTGATGCGTGGCTTCAAGATAGCGAATGGCAGATTCGTCTGCTGTCGCCTCCATGGAGCGCTGATAGACCAAGAAGCCGCGTTGGGCAGCTGTGCCGGCACCCAGCACCACGCCTTGGCCCGCTTGGGCGGCAGCCGAATTGCCGGAGACCGCACCACCCACGATCGCCGCCACGCCAAACAACGTGCCAATGATGGCTTCGGTGCTGGCTGCTGCAATCTCGGTGTTCATCTTGGCGAGATGCCCACCAGCAATATGGCCTGACTCATGCGCCAGAACGCCGATCACTTGATTGGGCCGATCGGCCCGCGTGATCAAGCCGCTGTTGATGAAGATGCGCTGGCCACCTGCAACAAAGGCGTTGATCGCAGGATCACCAATCACCACAACTTTTGCTGAATGCGCATTGATCCCCGCCACGCGAAAAATCGGGCCTACATAGATGCGCAACAAGCCCTCGATTTCAGCATCGCGGATAATGCCGGGGCCTTGATTGCGCTTCTTGTGATCGCTTTGGTCAGGTACCGCATGGGCGCTTTGGCAAAACAGGGCCAGCGCGATGCCGAACGCTGTCGCACGTCTCAGTCTCGCAAATCGTTTCATCTGGCCAACACGCAAAGCTTCCCCAAGTGAAGGGGTGTGATGCCGCGCAATTGCGGCATCACGGTGGCTGTTATTTCCGCTTCCACCAACCGCCCTTGCGGGCTTCGGGGGCTGCGGCAATGGTAGGTGCGGGTGGCTGCCACTTGCGCGGCTCTGGGTCAGGGATGTGATCTGGAATGTTGATCACAACGGGCTGTGGGGCAGGGGCAGAAAACTCAGCCTCGGCACGCGGTGGCCGCGGTTCACGGTGTTCGCGCGGCGGACGTTCACCCCGTTCACCATTGCCGTTGCGCTCACCCCGATCACGTCCGCGGCCAAATTTGCCGCGTCGACGGCCTCGTTTTTCACCGCCATTGCCAGCATTTTCGCTGCGCTGTTCGCCTTCATTGCCTTCAACCTGTTCAACATTTCCGCCCACGGCTTCGACCTCGTCAGAATGCGCAGCGTCTTGAACGTCAGCGTCCTCCGCACCCGCTTCGGCTTGCGGAGAGTGGCTTTGACCGTTGCGATTGTCATCACGTTGCCCACCACGGCGGCCACGGCGGCGGCGGCGGCCACCATCGCGGCGTGACTGTTCGCCTTCGGCAGCGCGGGTTTTTTCGTCAGCATTTTCAGAAACCACTTCGGCCTCGTCGGCCACTTCGGTTTCTTCCTCCGCGACCACATCTTCAACATCCTCGTCGGGCGCAAAGCCCGTTTCCATCTGCACAGGGGCAGCAGAAATGCGGCGTTGGATTTTTTCGCGGTCAGGCGCGCGTTCAATCGTTGCCGACGTGCCACGGACATCTTCATTGCCGGGTACGAGGAAGATTGAAATACCATATTGCTGTTCAAGCTCAAGCAAGCTGTCGCGCTTTTCATTGAGCAAATAGAAGGCCACTTCACGCGCGCATTTGACAGTGAGATTGTCCGATCGGCCCTTTTGCAGATATTCTTCGATCTGGCGTAATACGCCAAGACCACATGAGGGGACGGAACGCACGATGCCACGGCCCTCGCAATGCGGGCAGGGCTTGAAGGAGCCTTCCAGAAGGCCCGGACGCAAACGCTGGCGCGACATTTCGAGAAGGCCGAAATGCGAAATGCGGCCCACTTGAATGCGGGCGCGGTCATTCTTCAGCGCGTCTTTCATGCGCCGCTCAACCGCACGGTTGTTGCGGTTTTCTTCCATGTCGATGAAGTCGATGACCACAAGACCGGCCAAATCGCGCAGGCGCAACTGACGGGCAATCTCGTCACACGCTTCCAGGTTGGTCTTGGTGGCCGTGTCTTCGATATTGTGTTCGCGCGTGGCCTTGCCGGAGTTGATGTCGATCGACACCAAGGCTTCCGTCTGGTTGATCACCAAATAGCCACCAGAAGGCAAGGTCACTTGCGGCGAATAAAGAGCATCAAGGTGGCCTTCAACGCCGTGGCGTTGGAACAGGGGTTTTGGGTCTTTGTAGGGCTTCACATTCTTGGCATGTGAAGGCATGAGCATCTTCATGAATTCTTTGGCTTCGCGGTAGGCCGCGTCGCCGTCCACCACCACTTCATCCACATCCTTGGTATAAAGATCGCGGATCGAACGCTTGATCAAATTGCCTTCCTCGTAAACGAGGCAGGGCGCTGATGATTTCAAAGTGAGCTCACGCACACTTTCCCATAGGCGCATGAGGTAATCAAAGTCGCGTTTGATTTCAGGCCGTGTGCGTTGTGCACCTGCCGTGCGTACAATGACGCCCATGCCCTTTGGCACTTCCACGTCCTTGGTCACTTCCTTCAGACGACGGCGGTCCGACGCGTCAGTGATCTTGCGTGAAATGCCGCCACCGCGCGCAGTATTGGGCATCAAAACGCAATAACGGCCCGCGAGCGAAAGGTAGGTCGTAAGTGCCGCGCCCTTGTTGCCGCGCTCTTCCTTGATTACCTGCACCAACAAAATTTGGCGACGCTTGATCACTTCTTGAATCTTGTAATGGCGGCGGCGTTGCTGGCGGCGTTGGCGTTGCCGCTGGGGCACGTCCTCTGAAGCATCTTCTTCGCCCAGGGTTTCTACCTTCTGGCTGTCGGCATCGGCTTCCACTTCCACCACATCGCCCACGGGCGCTGCCTCTGGAGCCGGATGATCATCGTGATGCTCATGATGATCGTGCGCGGTTTCGTCGTGAACCTCTTCTGAGCTTAACGACGACTCACCTTCGGCGGCCATCGCCATGGCGGGGGAGTGGTCGTGATCGCTTTCGCCTTGGTCGTCAGATGAAGAAGCTTCACCATTCTGATCGGTTTCAGGGCTTGAGGCGTGATGATCTTCGTCATCCTCGTCGTCTTCAGCTTCCTCGGCTTCCTGCTCGGCAATCAAGGCCATGCGGTCTGCGATGGGAATCTGGTAGTAGTCGGGGTGAATTTCCGCGAAGGCCAAAAAGCCATGACGGTTACCGCCATACTCCACAAAAGCGGCCTGAAGCGACGGTTCAACCCTCGTCACCTTGGCGAGATAGATATTACCTTTGAGGGGTTTGCGCGAGGCGCTTTCGAAATCAAATTCTTCGAGTTTGGTTCCACGAGCCACAACTACGCGGATTTCTTCCGCTTGGCTCGCGTCGATGAGCATTTTTGAGCCCATGTTCGTTATTCCTTGGCGCGAGAGGTTGGGTCATCAGCATGCGTTTTCACTCCGGAACCGGAAAACCATATGAAGAGAGGAACCTGTCGGCGATTGGGGACATGCGCAGGGCTGTATTCTCATTTGGACGCCAAAATCCCCGCTCCCCTGAAGGAGAGTGTGAAACCTATATGGCGCAGCTGCCTGCATCACGTCGAAGTTGACCTTTGCCCACCATGGGCGGTTAAAACATCTGGCCTTGGCCAAACGCTAGCCCCTAAGGGCCGGTGAAAACGCATGGCTTTCAAGCGGGCAACGGGCCCGGACGCTTGAAAAATGCGAAACTGATGTCGTTGCAACTCAAAGTTAAGCCGAGTCCGCCAACGAACTTCCAACACTTAGGAGGTTCAAGCCCCCTTTGCAAGCTGCGCCTTTTGACGGTAGTGGGCGGGAGGCAGCTCGTCTTTTGGGATACGGTCTGAACTGACAGAAACCGAATTATCAGGTCAGCCGTTTAAAGTTTTGAAATATATAATCTTTTAGCAATCAAAGAGGCACCAACGCGTTCCAACTCTTGATTTGCGAAACTTGATCTCGAAACGATCGCTTAACCATAGGTCCGCTAGGCTTGGCGTCATTGGAATGTTTCAGAATTGGGCCTTCAACTTGGCGAGCAGCAACAACATCCGCGGTATCTTCCATCTGCTCTGGTTGGCAATCGCCTTTGCCATGCCAGCCCAGGCGGTCACCTTGCGCAACGCTACCATCACTTCCCATAACGGCCACACTTATTTTGAAGCGGATGTGACGGCGGCGATTGGTTTCAGCGTCACCGCCCAGACCACACCTGATCGCGTAGTGCTCGATTTGCCTAGGCTGAACTTTGATTTGCCGCAAGGAGCGGGCCAACGTGGCGCCGGCAGCGTCAAGGCCTTTCACTATGGCTTGGGCGAACAGGGCAAGGCCCGCATCGTGCTCGAAACCAAAGGCCCGGTGGTGATCAACCAGTCAGTCTTGGAGCCTGCCGCAGCGGGCAGACCCCGCCACCTTGTGGTGGATTTGGTTGCAACTTCAAATGAAGGCTTTGCCGACACCCTGGCCCGCGATCACGGCGAAGCCGGCCCCGTGGAAACCGGTGCCATTACCCCGCCGGGAGGCGCTAGCCGAAATCAGAAGCTCACCATTGCCATTGATCCGGGACACGGCGGGATTGACCCCGGTGCATCGAGTATTGCAGGTACGCGTGAGAAAGATGTGGTTCTGGCTTATGGCCTCGCCCTGCGCAAAGCCCTGCAGGACACGGGCCGCTACAACGTAGTGATGACCCGCGCCGATGATACATTCGTAAAACTGGAAGATCGCGTAAAATTTGCTCGAGATAAAAAGGCTGATCTTTTCATCGCGATCCATGCTGATACATTGGATGATGGGTCAGTGCGTGGAACCACACTCTACACCGTCTCTGACCGCGCCTCAGACACCGTCGCGGAAGCCTTGGCGGCGAAGGAAAACCGCGCCGATATTATTACAGGGATGGACTTGGCCAAGCAAAGCGAAGATGTCGCCAACCTGCTGATCAATTTGGCGCAACGTGAATCCCGCAATGAAGCCATGCTCTTTGCCAAGAAGGCGGTAGCAAATCTGCGGAACGTGACGGAACTGACCGGAGCCCCCGTGCGTTCCGCAGCCTTTGTCGTGTTGAAAGCACCGGATGTGCCATCCGTGTTGGTAGAACTGGGCTATCTCTCCAACACTGCCGACGAAGCGGCACTGACATCGCCGCCTTGGCGCGACCACATGGCCAAGGCCATGGCAAAATCAGTCAACGACTATTTCGCCCCGGCAATGACCGCCGCGCAATAGCCCACACCACGGCGCCCGACCTGCCACAATTGTAGCACATGTTCCCGCCAAAACCGTTTGGCGCTACGTTGAATCATGCTAGTTGCCAACCGGAACTTTTCCCGGGCGCAAACAGCGGAGGCGGGGCGGCACAACAAGGGAACAGATGCTTCGGTTTTTCGGTTGGTTGTTTGGATTGATCTTCATGGTGACGCTCGGCCTCTCGGCTGCGGCGATCTATGTGATCTGGGATGTGTCCAAGGATTTGCCGGATTACAAGCAGCTCGCTTCTTGGGAACCACCGGTCATGACGCGCATGCACGCCGCCGATGGTTCGTTGCTGGCGGAATATGCCGAAGAACGTAGGCTCTTTGTTCCGATCAATCTCATTCCGAACCGCGTCATCCAAGCCTATGTCTCGGCGGAGGACAAAAATTTCTATACGCATGCCGGTCTGGACTGGCACGGCATCGGCAAGGCCGTTCTGCGTTTGGTGCAAGTGAAAATCACCGGCCACGGCCAAGTGCTGGGCGCATCAACCATCACCCAGCAAGTCGCCAAGAACTTCCTGCTTGGTAATGAACAGACAATGACGCGCAAGCTGAAAGAGGCTCTGATCGTCCAGCGCATCGAGGCCAGTTTCAGCAAAGACCAGATTATGGAGTTATATCTCAACTACATCAATTTGGGTTTTCACTCATATGGCGTGGCAGCGGCATCACTGAACTATTTCGGCAAGCCATTGGATGAGCTTTCAATTGAAGAGGCAGCCTATCTGGCGGCCTTGCCCAAGGGCCCAAAGAACTACAATCCCTTCACCAACTATGACCGCGCCGTCGAACGCCGCAACTATGTGCTCAATCAGATGTTTGACAATGGCTATATCAAAGCCGACGAACTCAAAGATGCTTTGGTCAAGCCCCTGAAAGTCAATCCAAGGCCCTTCGGTGCGCAACTCTTCTCCGCAGAATCCTTCGCCGAAGAAGCGCGCCGCGAACTGTTGCAGAGATATGGCAAGGACCAACTTGATCGTGGTGGCTATTCAGTGCGCACTACGCTTGACCCCAAGCTGCAAATTTTTGCACGTCAGGCAATTGCGCGCGGCCTCATCAGTTTTGACCGCAAGCGCGGCTGGCGCGGCCCGGTCGATCAGGTGGCTGAAATGGGAGGCGATTGGGCCAAGTTGCTCGAACGTTATCACGTCCCCTCTGATCAACAACCTTGGCGCATCGCCATTGTCGTGCAAGTGAACGATGCAGGTGCGACCGTTGGCCTGCAACCGCGGGTCCAAAATGACGGCAGCTACGGGCCGGAGCGCGATCAGGGCTTTGTACCCCTGGCGCTTATGCAATGGGCCCGCACCTATGTTGACGGCGAAAAGCTTGGGCCGGAAATCAAAAAGACCTCCGACGTTTTGAACGTGGGAGATGTTGTCTATGTCGCCCCATCTGGCAAAGAAAATGAATATCATCTGGTCCAACTGCCTGAGGTGCAAGGTGCGCTGGTTGCGATGGACCCACACACCGGCCGTGTGCTGGCCATGGTGGGCGGCTTCTCCTATGGGCAAAGCCAATTCAACCGCGCCGTTCAGGCCGAGCGCCAGCCAGGATCATCCTTTAAACCCGTGGTCTATGCTGCCGCGTTGGACAATGGCTATTCGCCAGCTTCGGTGGTTCTTGATGCGCCGATCGAGATCAAGTTGCAGAATGGAGAAGTGTGGAAGCCCAAGAACTATGAAAAGGATTTCTATGGTCCTTCCACTTTGCGCCGGGGCATCGAACAATCGCGCAACACCATGACTGTCCGTCTGGCCGACGCCATGGGCATCACCAAGATTGCCGATTTGGCAGAGCGTCTTGGCATTTATGACCGCATGCCACATGAACTCGCCATGGCGCTGGGGGCAGGCGAAACCACACTGCTCAAAATGACAACGGCCTATTCCATGATTGCCAACGGTGGCAAAAAAGTTGATGCAACTTTGATTGACCGTATCCAAGACCGATTTGGCCGCACCATCTGGCGTCATGACACGCGTGATTGCACCGCATGTAAGGTCGAACATTTTGAGCCAGGGACGCCTGAGCCTGATCTCATTGATAACCGCGAAATCGTGATGAACCCCTACACCGCCTATCAAATCACCTCGATGATGGAGGGCGTGGTAGAGCGGGGCACGGGCAAGAAGGTTCAAATTGTCGGCAAGCCGGTGGCGGGCAAAACCGGAACCTCCAACGACGAAAAAGATGCGTGGTTCGTGGGTTTCACGCCTGATCTTACAGTCGGCGTCTACATCGGATTCGACACACCAAAGCCCATGGGCAAAAGGCGCACGGGCGGTGAATTGGCGGCTCCCGTCGTTGCCGATTTCATGCGCCTCGCCTTGCGCGACAAGGCAGCCATTCCGTTCCGCGTGCCACGCGGCATTGAATTGATCCCCATCCAGGTCAATTCCGGCAAGCGCGCTGTCTATGGTGAAGACGGTGTCATTCTCGAAGCCTTCAAGCCGGGCGATGAACCTCCAGCCAATGGGGAAGTGATTGGCAGCGCGGTCAAGCCACATGATGCAAATGGCGGTGTCGGCGTGGTCTTGGTGCCCGCAGGCAAGGGCGCAGGGGCGGCAGCACCGCAAGACGCAACCCAGCAACCAGCACAAGATGGCGGGTTGACGAATGACGGTGGCGGCCTCTATTGAGCCACCACATTTGATTTGAAAGTTCTCCATGCGCGCTGAAACCATCAAAGCCATTTCTGAAATCGAGCAGTCCTTGGGCCTGCTCAGGAGGCATCTTTGACTGGGACAATTCCGTCCGTGAACTTGCTGAACTGAACGCCAAGGCCGAAGATTCAAGCCTGTGGAACGATCCGCAAAAGGCCCAGGAGGTGATGCGCCGCAGGCAAGACCTCGACACCCGCATCAATGGCATCCTGAAAATCGAACAAGCGGTTTCTGACAATCGTGACTTGATCGAGATGGGTGAAGCCGAGGGTGATCAAGCCATTGTCATCGAGGCGGAAAAATCGATCAACGCCCTGAAGACCGACATCGCCAAAGTGGAATTGGATGCGCTGCTCTCGGGCGAAGCGGATGCCAACGACAGTTATCTGCAAATCAATGCAGGGGCAGGCGGCACCGAAAGCCAGGATTGGGCCTCGATGCTCATGCGCATGTATGTGCGCTGGGCCAACCAGAACAAATACAAGGTTGAAGTGTTAGACCAGCATGATGGCGAAGAAGCTGGCATCAAGTCCTGCACCCTGCAAATCAAGGGCCTCAACGCTTATGGCAAGCTCAAAACCGAAAGCGGCGTGCACCGCCTGGTCCGAATTTCGCCCTATGATTCGAATGCGCGCCGCCACACGTCTTTCTGCTCAGCCTGGGCCTATCCGGTGGTCGACGACAATATCGAGATTGAAGTCGTCGAAAGCGATTTGAAGATCGATACCTACCGCGCCTCCGGCGCAGGCGGCCAGCACGTGAACACAACCGATTCCGCCGTGCGTATTACACACGTTCCAACGGGCATTATCGTTGCCTGCCAGGCGGAGCGCTCACAACATAAAAACCGCGCTACCGCCATGAAAATGCTGAAGGCAAGACTTTATGAATTGGAACTGCAAAAGAAGCAGGAAAAGGTTGATGCGGCCAATGCCAAGAAAACCGAGATTGGTTGGGGCCACCAGATCCGGTCCTATGTCTTGCAGCCCTACCAGTTGGTGAAAGATCTGCGCACTGGCCATTCAACCTCCAACACCGCTGCGGTGCTCGATGGCGACATCGAAGAATTTATTCAAGCTTCATTGGCCCAGCGCATTCATGGCGGCGGCCCGGACGGCGTTGAAGATATCGAATAGATTGTTGGTTATTTCTGCGAATTGAGATGGAGGACTTTGATTTCCTCAGGCTCAAACTCTTCCGCCTGGAGAAGCGTGCGCGGTTGAAACAGGCTGTTGCCAAAGCTGCTGTTGAGGCCTTGCGGAGGTGAACTGGGCCCGCCTTGGGTGATTGAACCCATGACATAGGCGCCATGTTCAATGCTGAGGCCCTCGTGGATAACCTCGCCTTCCACATGGGCACCCTTTTGAATGGTCACTTGCTTGGCAGTAATGGGACCAAGAACGCGACCCCGCACGACCACATATTCGGCCGAAACCGAACCGTGAACTTCGCCATTCAAGTCAATCAGGCAAGTGTGGGCCTGCACCGAACCTTCAAGAGTGCCGTCAATGTGGATTTCACTCTGCGTGACAATGTTGCCTTGGATGCGCGTATCTTGGCCAATATAAGAAGGTTCTGCCGAAGTATGGCCCTGCTGTTGACCAGTGGGTGCTGGAGATGGATGTCGTTCAGCAGATTTGCGTTTGAAAATCATCTCAGCCTCAAGAATTTCAAAGACTCAAATTACCCCCTTTTCGAGGCCTTGTCATGAACTGTCTGCGCGTGATCCTTGCCTTGTTTATGCCCAAGTTTGTTGGCCTTAACACTTGGTTTGCCCCAACATAAATGGGACAATGTGTTGAGATTCTATGCTGTATCCGAAAGGGCATTTGGGAAGTGGACGAAGTCTGTTGAGATTGGGGACCGGCAAGCGTGTGGCATTGGGCACGGTGACACTGGTTGTCGCGGTGGCCTTGGGCTTGTTCGGACTTTACCTCCGCCTCATCCAAGGGCCGATGAGCGTGAGCTTCCTCAACTCCCGTATTGAGGCTGCGATCGCAACGGCCTTGCCCGATGTGAAGGTCAAGCTTGGCGATGCATCACTGGCAATTGATGCGAGGACCAACGTGCCCCACTTGGCCTTTGACAATATCACCGTACGGGATTCCAATGGCAACCTCATTGCCAATGCACCACATGCAGCAATCACACTCAACAGTGGCGAGCTCTTGTCAGGCACCATCAGCCCGAAAAGTCTTGAACTCATCGGCGCGCGCATTTCAGCGCGGCGCAATGTCGATGGCACACTGGTGCTGGGTTTCAATGCGCCACAAGATCAAGCTGCCTCGCAAACCCAAGGGGCGTCCGATCCCAATGCACCAAGCAAAGCAGGTGGTGATCCGGCAACTGAGGGCAGAGAGACATCAGGCAGCACACTGTTGAACCTGCTCGACCAGCACGATGCCAAGAATACCATCTCCGCCCTTGAAGACATCCGCATATCGGATGCGGCAATCAATTTCTACGACGACGGCAATGCCGCAACCTGGTTTGCCCCAAAGGCAGAATTGAGTTTCCAGAAAAAGCCCTATGGCTTTGTCATTCTGGCAAAAGCCGATGTGGCAACCAATGCCAAGCCCTGGCATGCCGAAATCTCGGCGACCTATCGCCATGATGTCCAGAAATTCGAAATTAGCTCGACACTGGATAATGTGATCCCCGCCACGGTGGCCCGGAAGATATTCGCTCTCTCGCAATTTGCGGCACTCACCACGCCGCTCTCGGGCCATGTCGACTTCGGCTTGGACGCCAACGGTACATTGCTGGCGGGTTCAGGAGAGTTTCAGGCTGCGGCGGGCCGCATTACACTCCCCGATGTGTTTGCTGATCCCATTGCAATCGATGAAGGCGCATTGCGCATCGCTTATGACCCCCAGGTCACGGCCTTCAACATCGCCAATTCAACCTTGGTGGTGGGCGGCCGCGGGATTGATCTTTCGGGGCAGGTGAAGCCCTTGCGCGGCGATGATGGCAAGCTATCGGCCCTCGCAATCAAACTGGCAACGCGCAACGGAGCCAGCACCAATGGCAAGGTGGCAAACGCCTTGGTGGACCGGATTGAGTTTGCGGGCCAAGCCTCGGTTGACAAGGCGCGTCTGGAAATCGAAGACTTGGTGATCATGTCCGGCAATACCGGCCTGCGCATGCGCGGCAATATCACGGGCGGCGAAAAATCCCCGGGCATTCACCTTGCCGGGCGCGTGCGTGACGTATCGGACGATTTGTTGAAGCTCTTGTGGCCCCCCATCGTGGCGCCGCGATCGCGGACCTGGATCAACGACAATGTTTCCAACGGGACAATTTCCGAAGGCACATTCCAAATCAATTTTGACGAAAATGGTTTGGCAGCGGCCAAGGAAGCACATCATAACCCACCGGGTTCACTGGATTTCCGCTTCTCATTAAAAGATATCACAACGCATTATTTCAAGTCATTGCCCGATCTGCAATCGGCCTCGGGTCAGGCCCATTTGCAGGACAATAGCTTCAATCTCGATATCGATCAGGGTTTCGCCAAACTCGACAGCGGCGAAACAATCAAACTGAACAGTGGCAGCTTTGAAGCTAGTGACTTGCAGGTTCAAACCATCGAAGGCCTGTTCAAGCTTGATTTGGAGGCGCCCATCTCAGCGATGTTGACCTTGGCCACAAATCCTGATTTGAAAATGATCAATGCTGAGAGCCTTAGCAACTTGCCCGTTGCCTCTGGGCTAGGGCACGTCAAACTCGAACTCCAGATGCCTCTGGAGAAAGACCCGCCTAAGGAAGACGTGCGCCTGAAAACGGATGTCAATGTCAGCGAAGTGGCCATTGCCAATCTCGTCCCCGGTGTCGATTTGACGGGCGGTACATTCGACATCGCGGTGAATCAGGAAAAGATCGACATTTCCGGCCCCGCAAAAATCAACGGTCAACCGTCCCAGATCACCTGGTCAAAACCGCGTGAAGGCGGCGTTGCTATTGCGCGCATCACAACGACACTTGATGATAAATCGCGCGAAAAGTTGGGGCTCAAGCTCGCTGATTATTTGACGGGGCCCGTGGCCGTTGATGCCACCTTGAACAGGGATCAAAACGGGGCTCTTGTCGTCGACGTCAAGGCAGATCTTTCGGAAGCAGCAATGCACGTGCCAACTTTGAGTTGGAGCCGCCCACCCACGGCAGGAACGACCTCGAGCTTTCATGTCGTCAGCACTGACCAAGGTCGTAGCATTCAAAACTTTAAACTGGATGGCGATGGTTTGCATCTGAAAGGCACCATTGAGCTATTCAAGGACGGAAAACTCAAAGCCGTTAGCATGAATGAAATTAAACTGGACGAAGACAACATCTTCAGCGTCCGCGCCATTCCAGGCGATGGCACCACCGATTTGACCATCAGCGGCACCAACTTTGATGCTCGGCCATATATCAAGGCGGTGCTGGCTGCTGCGCCCAAGGCAACAGGTGCTTCATCCACAAAGGGCAGCAGTCAGGACTTCACCATGCGGGCACACTTTGACAAGGTGATCGCCAATCGCGGTGAGAGCTTGAAAGACGTAACCGCAACCCTGCGCGCCAGGGGCGGCCGCATTGCCGAAGCCAATATCCAAGGTAATTTTCTCAACAACCAGCCAATCTCTGCAACCGTGGTGCCTTTGCCGCAAGGCCGCGAAATGCGGGTCAAAAGCAATGATGCCGGCTCAACTTTGCGCGCCGCCAATTTCTATTCCAGGATCGCGGGTGGAACGATCAATTTCTCGGCTCTGATCGGTAATGAAGAAGGCTCTCCGATGCGGGACGGCAACGTCACCATCAACAATTTCGAAGTGCGCAACGAAGCCACATTGGCCGATCTCGATAAACGCGGTAAACCACAAAAGTCCGGCCCCCGCAGTGAGGCGGTTTCCTTTTCAACCCTCTCTTTGCCCTTCTCGGCTGATGATAAATTCATCCGCTTCAAGGATGGCACCGTGCGCGGCCCCACCATGTGCGCAACGGCAGATGGCGTGATCCGCAAGGCAGACAATGCGCTTGATATTTCAGGCACAGTTGTTCCGGCTTGTGGGCTTTCACGCGCTCTCAACAATGTGCCGGTGATCGGCGATATCTTGAGTGGCGGCAACTACAATGAGGGCATTTTTGGTGTCACCTATGCCATGGGCGGAACATTCGCCAACCCACAAATCCAGATGAACCCCATCTCGGCCCTGGCACCAGGTATCTTCCGCCGCCTGTTTGATTTTAACCCGAAACAACCCGCCTTCGATTCCACTCCAAAGCAATAAGGCGGACGACAGCTTATTTTTGCTTCAGCAGAACATGCTTTTTCCTGCCCATGGAAAGCTTGATTGCGCCATCAGCGTTGAGCAATTGGGCATCAAGTTGGAGCTTGTCATCCGTCACGGCAACATCGTTGACCTTGATGGCCCCGCCTTGAATGGAGCGTTTGGCATCACCATTGGACGAGGCGAGCCCCGCCGCAACCAAGGCCTGCAAAATGCCAAGGCCCGGCTTGAGATCAACGGCAACGGTGGGCAGTGCTGCGCCTGCGGTTCCTTCTTCAAACGTCTTGCGCGCCGTTTCGGCAGCTTCCGCAGCTGCCGCCGTGCCATGCAAAAGTGCCGTCGCTTCATTGGCCAGAATCTTCTTGGCCTCATTGATCTCTGAGCCGGAAAGCGCTTCCAACTTGGAAATCTCAGTCAGCGGCAGCGTCGTGAACAGCTTCAGGAACCGCGCCACATCCGCATCCTCCGTGTTGCGCCAGAACTGCCAATATTCATAAGGGCTGCGCTGGTCCGCGTTCAGCCAAACAGCACCGGCCGCCGTTTTGCCCATTTTGGCCCCGGAAGAGAGCGTGATCAGCGGCGACGTAAGTGCGTAAAGTTGCTCAGTCCCCATGCGGCGCCCAAGGTCCATGCCGTTGACGATATTGCCCCATTGATCAGAGCCACCCATCTGCATGTTGCAGCCATAGCGTCTGGCCAGTTCAACAAAATCATAAGCCTGCAGCACCATGTAGTTGAATTCAATGAAGGAAAGCTCGTGCTCGCGCTCCAGCCGCAGCTTCACCGAATCCATCGTCAACATACGGTTGACGCTGAAATGCTTGCCCACATCGCGCAGCATGTCGATGTAGTTGAGATGTGCCAGCCATTCGGCATTGTCGCGCATGATGGCATCAGAGGGCGCATCGCCAAATTTCAGGAACCTGGCAAAGACCTGCTGAATGCCAACCTTGTTGTTTTCAATATCATCCAGGGTCAGAATTTTACGGCTCTCATCACGCCCCGAAGGATCGCCCACCCGGGTGGTGCCGCCGCCCATCAATACTATGGGCTTGTTGCCGCTGCGTTGCAGCCAATGCAGCAGCATGATCTGCACCAGTGATCCCACGTGCAGCGAAGGTGCAGTGCAATCAAACCCGATATAGGCGACAAGCTTGTGGGCTGCGGCCAGCACGTCCAGCCCTTCAAAATCGGAGCATTGGTGAATAAAGCCGCGTTGCGATAGCGTGTTAAGAAATTCTGATTTGTACTGGGTCATGATATTGGCCTCATAACACAGGTGTGATTCATGTCAAAAATCTTGAAGGCCATCGGCTTGATGTCGGGAACCTCTCTCGATGGCATTGACGTGGCCTACCTGGAGACGGACGGTGAGGCCCAAGTGCGGCGCGGCGCGTCACAGACAATCCATTACACTCCCGAACAACAAAGCGAATTGCGCCGCGCGCTGGCGCTTGCCAAACCGCTCAGTCGCCGAGAAAATCTCCCCGGCCCTTTGCAGCAGATCGAAACGGACTTGACGGATTGGCACATTGCGGCCGTTCAGGCTTTCTTGCAGAAAAACAGTCTAACGGCCTCAAATATTGATGTGGTCGGCTTTCATGGCCAAACAGTGTTACACCGGCCCGAAATCGGACTCACCATCCAGCTGGGCAATGGCGCGACTTTGGCCAAGGCCACGGGTATAGCCACTGTCTATGACATGCGTGCCGCCGATATTGCGGCGGGCGGGCAGGGGGCGCCACTGGTTCCCGTCTATCACCGTGCACTGGCCAAATCCAAGAGCATGGCTTTTGTGAATATCGGCGGTGTGGCCAATGTGACATTCGTTGGATCAAAGGGCGAATTGCTGGCCTTTGATACGGGGCCGGGCAACGCGCTGCTCAATGATTGGATGCTGCGCCACAAGGGGCTCGCCTTTGATGAAGGCGGTGCCACAGCCTTGCGCGGCAAAGTCTCAGGCCCGGACCTCGCCGCCGCATTGGCAAATTCCTATTTCGCGCAAAAACCGCCGAAATCACTGGATCGCAATAAATTTGCAAGCCTCAACTTCTCTGGGCTTTCGCTTGAAGATGGTGGGGCCACGCTGGCTGCGCTGACAGTCAAGGCGATTGCACGCGCCGCAAGGTGGTTCCCCCAAGAGCCAACACAATGGGTGATCTGCGGCGGTGGCCGCCACAACGCCGCCATCATGAAAGGCCTGGCGCTTGAACTGCCACATGTTGTGAGTGCCGAAGCGCTGGGCCTCAACGGCGACGCGATGGAAGCCGAGGCTTGGGCCTATCTCGCGGTGCGGAGTGTAAAGGGCTTGGCCTTGACGTATCCGGGAACCACTGGTGTCAAAGCACCAATGACCGGCGGCGTGTTGGTCAAGCCAGCTTGAGGCCGACCCACCGCAAGGCCCGCCCATCGATCACGACCAGCGCCCCACCAATGATGAGGGCACCAACAATCTCATGCAGGCTGAGCGTTTCACCGAGCAGCAGGACACCAAGCAAGATCGCCGTAACAGGCACCAGCATGGTCACCAAAGATACGAAACTTGGCCCCGCCCGCGCGATGATGCGGAAAAAGATGAGATAAGCCACAGCGGTCGAAAGCGACGCAATCATCAACAGTGCCGCAAGAGTCGGCAAGGAAATCACGGCATAGAGCCGCACATCTGAAAACAGCAGCGACAGGATGGCCATGACGAGGCTGGAGACGATGAGTTGGCAAGTGGCAATCGTCATCGGCGCGATGCCTTGCAAGCGCACCTTGCTCCAAGCGGCCGAGAGGCCATAACAGGCAGAAGCAAAAATCACCGCGATGATGCCCAGTGTCTGTGCCCCCAAGTCGCCGAAATTGCCGCCCTTCAACACAATAACACCAATGAACCCCATGCCCAGCGCAAACGCCTTGCGCTGCGTGATGGCTTCAAGGCTGAACAGCGCCATGAACAAGGCCGCAAACATTGGCGTGGTCGCATTGATCACTGATGCCAGCCCGCTGGCGATGGAATGCTGCCCCCAGGCGATGGCCGTGAAGGGCAGGACATTGTTGAGGATCGACATGGTGCCGCAAGCAATCCAGGTGCGGCGGTCGCGCGGCAGCGGCCCAATCAACACAAGATGCAAGGGAACAAGGATCAAGGCCGCCAGCCCAACGCGGGCAAAAACGATTAGCAAGGCAGGAAGTTCCTTCACCGCCACACCGACAAAAAAGAACGAACCGCCCCAGATCAGTGAAAGTGCTGCAAACATCAGCCAGCTTTGTGCATCGATCTTTTGTTCAGTCATGATTCTCTCCCGTTGGCCTATATCTATCGGCCTAAGGGGTTGAGGAGCCACCCGCTTTACGCAAGTGTCCTATGACTCGAGTGTCAAGCGCTTGTCGAGATAGTCAGAGCAAATCTTCGTCAGCGTATCGATATTGTCCTGGAAGAAGTGATTGGCATCGGGGATCACCTTGTGTTCGATGGCGATGCCCTTCTGCGTTTTCAGCTTGGACACCAGCGTGTGCACGGCTTCCGGCGAGGTCACGGTATCCTTGCCGCCATTTACAAACAGGCCCGATGCC
>JAYUEP010000110.1:0-1709 GCA_043739165.1 Hyphomicrobiales bacterium | reverse complement strand
GGCGCATCGCACGGATGCACAGCGGCGATCTTGAGCTCAACGGTGAGACAGGTGTGGGCACAGAGGCGCGGTTGACCTTGCCTGCCGCACGGGTGAGCTGGCCAAAATCGGCCAAGGGACCTGCTGAAGAAACGGTTGCGGCCTGAAGCGGGTTGCGACACACTTGCCTTTTCAAGTTGAGAATTCCTGATGCCGCAACGCCGGAAACCTTCACCTTTTCTTGGGTGCCAATTTGGCAAGTCGCCAAAAGGTGCCAGTGCCGCTGTTTTCGCGGCACGCCATGGCACACCTTACCGGGGCATCGACAACAAGGTTCACGCTGGAGCGGGGGATGCATTTCGCCGGGCTTTGGCCGCGGATGCAGAGTGGCTGTCGCATTGGGATTTTGATTTTGATGGGCCGTTGTTGCCCAACCCCGATTTCACGGCGGTGGACCTTGGCAATTTGAACACTAGCCCGCGCGATGGCCGCGGCAACAGACGCAAGATTGAAGCGATGACGCGGCGCATTCTGGCCGAGGGGTCAGTGCCCATCATGTTTGGCGGGGATGACTCGGTACCCATTCCCTTCATCCAGGCTTTTTCTGGCGGACCACCGGTGATGATGCTGCAAATCGATGCGCATATCGACTGGCGTGATGAACGTTATGGCGAGAAACAGGGTTTTTCTTCCACCATGCGCCGGGCCTCGGAATGCGATCATGTCTGGCGCATTGTACAGGTGGGTGCGCGTGGCATGGGGAGTGCCCGCGAAGCAGAAGTAGATTCTGCGCGGGAGTGGGGATCACATCTGTTTGCGGCGCGGCACGTTTTGAAACATGGCGTTGAAGAGGTTTTGCAGCATGTGGAGCCGGGCAGCCTCTGCATCATCTCTCTCGATCTTGATGTGCTCGACAGTTCGGTGATGCCAGCTGTGGCCTATCCATCGCCGGGCGGACTTGGCTTTCATCATGTGGTCGATTTGATTGCAGGCGTTGCGGCCAAGGCCAAGATTGCAGGCTTTGCCATGGTTGAGTTTGTGCCGAAGCGTGATCCCGCAGGCACAGCGGCTTTTACCGCTGCGCGGATCGCGGCGCATGTGTTGGGGCATCTTGCGCGACGGAATTGACACTGACGGCCAGTGCGCTATCATCGCAGCAGGGGAATGCGGTCTCCCCTTCAGGCGTCAGGCTTAAGCATCGCGTCCCCCCCAACATCTGACAAGGACGCATCCCATGGCAGGACCCCATTCGATCAAATGTGACAAGCTTACGCGCCTCATTGGCACGCCCAATGCCCCCATTATCATTGACGTGCGCATGCCTGAGGATTTTGCCGCAGCGCCCTTGCTGCTGCCGGGTTCGCGTCGGCAAAATCATACAGATGTGTCAGGTTGGGGCGCGGCGCTCAAAGGCCGCTCGGTTGTTGTCGTCTGTCAACGTGGTGCGAAGCTCAGTGAAGGAACTGCGGCTTGGTTGCGCCAACTTGGCTGTGATGCCGTTGTCCTTGAAGGTGGATTTGTCGAGTGGCAGTCTGCGCATTTGCCTTTGGTGCCTTTGGCCAAGATTCCTCCTCTCGACAATGTGGGACGAACCATCTGGGTCACGCGGGCGCGGCCCAAGATTGACCGCATCGCTTGCCCCTGGCTGATCCGCCGCTTTGTCGACCCCGGCGCTATATTTCTTTTCGTTGCGGCAGCAGAAGTGCAGGCCGTTGCGGATCGCTTCAACG
>JAYUEP010000109.1:0-5307 GCA_043739165.1 Hyphomicrobiales bacterium | reverse complement strand
ACCCGTCGATTTGCTTGCTCGCTTCTGCACAGTCTTCCTCTCCTCAGGTTGACTGTAACCGAATTACCGTGTCTCAATTATGGGGTGCAGTCCAGTACAATCGGGACAAGGTTTTGCTTGTCCCGATTGTTTCATGCTGGCAGGTTCCGCCATCATGAAATTGAAGTTCCACACGCTCGACGTTTTCACCAATCGCAAATTTGCAGGCAATCCATTGGCTGTTGTGCTGGATGCCGATGGTCTCACCACTGATCAGATGCAGACGATCACGCGAGAGTTCAATCTTTCCGAGACGACGTTTGTGTTGAAGCCGGATCATTCATCCAATACTGCCAAGATGCGCATCTTCTTTCCCGGTGGGGAAATGTCTTTCGCTGGCCATCCGACCTTGGGGACGGCGATCTTGCTGGCCGAATTACGCGGGCTTGATGACGTGCGGTTTGAACTCAAGGCGGGGCTGACGCCAGTCAAAATCCTGCGCAGCGCGGGTTCCTATTCGGGAACCTTCACTGCGCCTGTTGTGCCGTTTCATGTGGATGTGAAATTGCCGAGCAAGGCCGAAACAGCTCGCGCCCTCAATTTGGACCCGGCAGATATTGGATTTGACGGCCACGCCATCGCCTCGCTCGAAGGTGGCCCGCGCTTTTTCTACGTTCCGGTGAAAACCCGCGCCGCTTTGGAGAGATCGCGGGTGTGTGAGCCCTATTGGTCCGCATTGCTGAAACCCTTGGGTAATGGCGTGGATGCGGCCTATCTTTATACACGCGGTGGCGATGCGCCGGGCACCACATTCCGCGCCCGCATGTATTGCCCGACGGGTGGCGTACCGGAAGACCCGGCCACAGGTTCGGCCACGGCTTTGCTTGCGGCGCAACTGCTCACGGCGGAGCAACTCAATGACGGCACATACATCTGGCACTTGGAACAAGGTTATGAAATGGGCCGCCCATCTGATTTGCGCTTGGAAGCAGATGTAAAAGGTGGCAGGCTTTCAAGCGTTCGCGTTGGCGGTTCCGCTGTGCGCATGTTTGCTGGGGAGATTGAACTATGAGTCTGACACAGTTTTTGTTGATAATTCACCTTCTGGCCATTGCCTTGGGCCTGGGCATTGGTTTTTCCAATATCGTAGGGTTTCGTGTCGCAAAAAATCTGGGCGGTGAGAAAGCCATGGGGATTGCTGCGCACCGCGAAAGCCTTATCCGTTATGGTGACATTATTTTTGTGACCATTCTCGTCTCGGGCCCGTTGTTGTTGTGGAGCAAATACAGCTTTCAGGCACCAAATCATTGGTTCGATGTCAAAATGGCCGCCGTCTTGGTTTGGGCAATTTGCTACGTGCTCATGCGCCTGCGGGTTCGCAAATTCCTGGCCAGCCGGGATATGAGCCTTGTGCCAATGATCAAGACCTACGCCCATGTTGTGATTACAGCTGTGGTTTTGGCCGTGATTTTCGCGGTTTTGACGTTCGCTACCTGATCAGTCGATATTGAGGATCTGTTTGGCTTGGGCCGTCTGGTCGAGGCCTTGCTGTTCATTGCCCGCGCCGCAAAGCTGAACTGCCTGTTCGCGCAGGTCCAACACTTCCTGCTGCTGGTCGGCTGCCAGCTTGCTCTTTTCCATCGCCTTGTCGATCTTGGCGATGTCATCCATGCAAGCGCCTGCGAAGGCCTGCGGGGCCATGAGGGCTAAGGCGAGGGCAGCAAGGGCGAGGCGGTTCATGATCACATTCCAATTTGAGTCGGGCTTGAGGTTTGCGGCTCTATACGACATTTGTGACCAATTTGCGCTCATACCCCCTCTCATCGCAAGGCATGGTAAAGGAGCGTCCAAATCAGCTTGACCCACTGGCTGACGGCAACCCGCCGGACCATTGGGCTTGTTCACGAGGTCATTGGCGCTCGCGCAACCCTATTCTGGTTCACGTGTCGTGGACCAAGCGAAAGCCCAAATAGGTTGGTGGGGTCCCAGTGGCGCAGCCGCCTGCTGATGGATTTCTCAAGAACACTGGTATCTGCGCTTCATGTGCGCCCTCAACCACAAAGGCGGGGCAGAACTTGGCTTCGCCACCCTCAAAGCCGGGGGCGGCGCAGGTCATCGTCCATTCCCAGACATTGCCGTCAAGATCGGCAATGCCGTCAGACGTGGTGGTGAAGGAACCGCTCTTGCGCACTGGTCCGCCGGGGCTTTCCTCACGGCCATAGTCTGCGGCCCAGGCCAAGCGCGGATCGGTGAACAGGGGTGGGGGTTTGGGATTTTCCAATGTCCGGTTCAGCCAGCGCCATTCGTTCCTCGTTGGCAAACGCAAGCCGCCGCCACTGCGGGCATTGGCCCAGTCCAGATATTCATTGACATCAAACCAGTTGACCCCCGTCACCGGGAAGGGCACCGCGGTGCCGGGGGTCTTGGGCAGTAAGCCGCAGCGCTGGGCACGAGCGCAGCGGGCCCAATCTGCTGTTGTCACCTCCACGGGCGAAACTTCGAGGATGTGGCCATCAGCCATTCTGACAGGCACCATGTGTTCGCGCAGCGTAGTGTCATGCGGAAGCCCGGCCCAGGTGAGGACCAAGGTTCCGACTGCAATGGCAAGCGCGCTGCGCAGCATGGCATCAGGCCTTGCTTGGCCCGGGCTTGGCGACCTGCATCATCAAGTCGTCATTCCACTGGCCGTCCACTTTGAAATGCGCCGTGGCCCCCAGCATTACAGCCTCGATGAGATTGTGGTTCACATAGGCATAGATACCCGGCTGGCGGAACTTGTAGAGGGCAGCGCCTGCGCTGCCACCGCGAATGAACCAGGTTTCAAAATCGGTTTGCGGCGCATTGCCGAATTTTCCGTGTTCCCAAACATAGTCACCATGGCCGCCGATGAGATGGGGCCGCGAGTCACGGTTGGCCTGTGCGTGGATGATCAACACATTGTCACCCACCTTGGCTTTCAAGGCTCTGTCTCCCGTGAGTGCCCCCACCGCGCCATTGAAGACGACATGGCTGGGGATGAGGCCGCGCATCACATCAAGGCTTTCCGGCAGATCTTCACCCGCCGTTTCATATTTCTTGAAGGCGCCCTTTTCGTCGCGCGGGATATAGAAATCCTGCTCGCCGATGTAATAGGCCATATCGTATTTCAGGGCGTTGCCCTTGGCATCCTTGAGGCCATCGCGCGGCAACACCATCACTGCGCCATTCATGCCATGCACAACGTGATAGGGGATCATCACATCGCCCGGCGCACAGTGATAGACAAACACGCCCGGCTTGATCGCCTTCCAACGCAGCACCACTTCCTGTCCGGGCAGCACTTTGGTCAGCGCCCCGCCGCCCAACGCACCGGTTGAGGCATGGAAATCGATGTTGTGTTCCATGGCATTGCTGGGAAGGCTTTTCAGCGTGAGTTCGACATAGTCACCCTCATGGCAAACGATCATGGGGCCGGGCACTGTGCCGTTGTAAGTGAAGGCCCAGATTTCAGTGCCTTCCTTGTCGATGACGATTTTCTTTTCTTCAATCGTCAGCGTCACCTCAACAATTTTGGGGCCAGAGGTTGCCACTTGTTCATGCTCAGGCAGCAAGGGTGGGGCCACGAGGGCCTGCTTCACACGCGGCAGCTTTGTGATGTCGGCTGCCGCATCATCAGCCGAAGCTTGAGTGCTGGCCAGCGTTACGGCTGCTGCGGTCAGGGCGGTCACGCCCAGCAAGTTGCGGCGCGTGAGTTGCAGGTTGTTGCCATTTTTCATGGTGATGTCTTTCTTTCGGAAAATTGTTCAGCGTTTGCGACTATTTCACTTCAACCGTTGCCCACATGCCGGCCATGTAGTGGCCTGCCACGTTGCAGAAGAGCAAATATTTGCCGGGGGCGAGATCGAGGATCAGCGAGGCGGATTTGTTGGGCATGATTTCGGCCACACTGCCGAGAACTTCCAGGCCTTCGGTATCGACCTTGTTGCGGCTCTGGTCATAGGTCAGCACCTGGCTTTCATCTGTAATGCGCGCAATCTGCACTTCATGTACGAGGCTGGACGCGAGGTTGGTGACATCAAGGCGCACCATGCCGGGCGTGGCCTGCTTGGGATTTACGGCAACACCCATGGGGGCTTTGGTCATGTCGGCTTTCATGCCCATGCCAAGGCCCAAAGGCTTTGACAGATCGCCACTGGACAGCTTGTCGATGAGTGTCACCTTCACCACCGTTTCGGCAAAGGCAGCAGGCGCGAAAAGACAGGCTGCAAGCACGGCGATGCCCAAGGTCTTGTGCAGCTTCATGAGATTCTCCTTTAAAGATGTATGTGAGGTGCATTTTTAAAGGAACCCGCGGGCGGGGCATTGATTTGGATCAAACCGCGCTGCTGATTTGGAGGAGGCTGACAAAACAAAACCGCCCGGCTTGAGGCGGGCGGTTGCAATTCTTGGCGGGAAAAAAGAAAGGCGCTTGGGCCCGGTCGGGTTACTGCTTGGTCTTGAGAAAGGCGATCAGATCGGTGCGGGCGGCATCATCTTTCACGCCCGCAAAAGCCATCTTGGTGCCGGGTATAATCCCCTTCGGGTCCTTCAGATAGGCATCAAGGGTGGCATCATCCCAGGCCCCTGCGGCTTCTGCATATTTCTTGAAGGCATCCGAATAGGCATAGCCATCAGCAATGGCGGGCTTGCGCCCCACAACGCCCACCAGCGAGGGGCCAACCTTATTGGCCTTGTCGGTGAAACTATGGCAGGCCATGCATTGTTTGGAAAGCTGTTCGCCCTTGGCCGCATCGCCATCGGCATGGGCCATGCCAACAGCGATCAAAAGGGCCACGGCGGCCAGCGTCATTCGTTTCATTTCATGTCTCCGTCATTTCAATTTGTGGTTCGACGCTATGTCGTTTGCCTGAGCTTTGCTTTGATGTAAATCAAAGGCATCTTTATGGCCTTTGTTCATAATGGTGGAACCATGCGACTGACGAATTTTAGCGACTATGCTTTGAGGCTGTTGATATTTGCTGCAACCAAGCCTGACGAACTGGTGACTATTGGCGAGGTTTCAAAGGCTTATGGCATCTCCAGGAACCATTTGATGAAGATCACCAACACCTTGGCGGCGGCTGGCCACATTGAAACGACGCGCGGCAGTGGCGGGGGCTTGCGTCTGGCGCGGCCGGCGGCACAGATCAATCTCGGCGAAGTGCTGCGGCTCACGGAAGCGGACACCACTCTGGTTGAATGTTTTGATTCTGCCACCAACACCTGCGTGATCACCCGGGCCTGCGGGTTGAAGCACGTGTTGCATGAGGCGCTGGAAGCCTTTTACCAGCGGCTCGACCAGGTGACACT
>JAYUEP010000108.1:0-15977 GCA_043739165.1 Hyphomicrobiales bacterium | reverse complement strand
CGCCGAGGCGGTTGGAACCAGCGCACAGAACGCCACACAGAACTTGATCAGATGCTTCTTCATGTCTTTACCCTTGACTGATTGAACTCACAGAATTGGGCTCAACATGAAGTGTTAAGGTTAATGTCCGGTTTCCAAATGGTTGCATTGAAGTTAACGCGCAGATTTTCGGTGGGCTTGACCGGACGTTGAGCGCAAGGCAAATCGTCAGGCCTAACTGATTTGGCCTACCCGGGGTGTTTCCGGGAGTGGGCGAGAGGAGAAGACGATGATTACTTTGACGTTCCCTGATGGTGCCAAGCGCCAGGTTGAAGCGGGGATGACGGCAGGCCAGGTGGCCGCCTCGATTGCAAAATCCCTTGAGAAGAAAGCTGTGGCCGCCATTGTCGATGGCAAGCTTGTTGATCTGGCTGATCCGATCGCTGCTGATGCCACGCTGAAGATTGTGACGCGCGATGACCCGGAAGCACTGGAACTCATTCGCCATGATGCGGCGCATGTGCTTGCCGAGGCGGTGCAGGAATTGTTCCCCGGCACGCAGGTGACCATCGGGCCGGTGATTGAAAACGGTTTCTATTACGATTTCTTCCGCAATGAGCCATTCACCACGGCGGATTTTGCGCCCATCGAAAAGAAAATGCGCGAAATCATCGCGCGCGACAAGCCTTTCACCAAGAGCACCAAGACGCGCGAAGAGGCGAAAGATTTTTTCCGCGCCAAGGGCGAGAATTTTAAAGTTGAGCTCGTCGATACCATTCCCGGCAACGAAGACATCAAGTTCTATGATCAGGGTGGCTGGATAGACCTGTGCCGTGGCCCACATATGACCAGCACGGGCAAGATCGGTTCGGCGTTTAAGTTGATGAAGGTGGCCGGTGCTTATTGGCGCGGCGATTCAAAGAACCCGATGCTGACACGCATCTATGCCACCGCTTGGCATAATGACAAAGACTTGGCGCAATACGTGACGGCGCTGGAAGAGGCTGAAAAGCGTGACCACCGCAAACTGGGCCGCGAGATGGACCTGTTCCATTTTCAGGAGGAGGGGCCGGGCGTGGTGTTCTGGCACCCGAAGGGCTGGAGCATGTTCCAGCAGCTCATCGCCTATATGCGCCGCCGCTTGAATCGCCTCGGCTATGACGAAGTGAATGCGCCGCAGTTGCTGGACAAGAGCCTGTGGGAAACTTCTGGTCACTGGGGCTGGTATAAAGAAGCCATGTTTGGGGCAACACCGGCGGGGGCTGAGGCCGAAGATGGTGACCGCATCTATGCTTTGAAACCGATGAATTGCCCCGGCCATGTGCAGATTTTCAAACATGGCTTGCGCTCTTACCGTGAGCTGCCAATGCGTCTTGCCGAATTCGGCGCGGTGCATCGCTATGAGCCATCAGGTGCGCTGCACGGCTTGATGCGGGTGCGCGGTTTCACGCAGGATGACGCGCATATTTTCTGCACCGAAGCGCAAATGCGCGATGAGTGTTTGAAGATCAATGATCTCATTCTCTCCACCTACAAGGATTTCGGCTTCGAGCAGATTGTGGTGAAACTTTCGACACGGCCCGAAAAGCGCGTGGGGTCTGACGAGGCTTGGGATCGCGCCGAGAAAATCATGGGCGAAGTGCTGGAGCAGATTGCCGCCGAAAGTGGCGGTGCCATCAAGACGTCGATCAACCCGGGCGAGGGCGCTTTTTATGGCCCCAAGTTTGAATATGTGTTGCGCGATGCGATTGGCCGCGATTGGCAATGCGGCACCACGCAGGTGGATTTCAATTTGCCGGAACGTTTTGGCGCGTTTTACATTGGCGAAGATGGCGCAAAGCATGTGCCAGTGATGATCCACCGCGCCATCTGCGGCTCGATGGAGCGGTTTCTCGGCATATTGATTGAACACTTCGCGGGGCACTTCCCGCTGTGGCTTTCGCCTGTACAAGTGATGGTGTGCACAATCACGAGCGAGGCGGATGCCTATGCCGTGGAAGTGCGCGATGCATTGAAGAAGGCGGGCCTGCGCGCTGATGCCGATTTGCGCAATGAGAAGATTAACTACAAGGTTCGTGAACATTCGGTGACGAAGGTTCCAGTGATCCTTGTGGTGGGCAAGCGCGAAATGGACGAGCAGGCGGTGAACATGCGGCGACTGGGATCGCAAGACCAGAAGGCGATGAACTTGGTGGATGCTCTGACAAGTTTGGTGAAGGAAGCGACACCGCCGGATTTGAGGTGAGCAGGTGAAGTTTGAACTCAAGCTGAGAAGGCGGGATGTTTCGACTGACGAAATGTTGGTCGATCTTGTAGCAGTTTGTAAACAGCTAAAAATTCCCAGTGTCACGCGGGTTGCATACGATGCTCATGGTCAATTCAGCACCAGCGCCGTTGTCCGACGATTTGGAACTTGGAACAAGGCACTGCAAGCCGCAGGCTTGGTAGAAAACAATAGGTACAATGTTCCGGAAGAAGAATTGTTTGAAAACTTGGCCTCGGTTTGGACTGCTCTTGGTAGGCAGCCGTTCTATTCTGATTTGGATAGATCGAAAAAAATTTCGAAGTTTTCAGTAATGACATATTCGAAACGCTTTGGAAGTTGGAACAAGGCATTGGTTGCATTTGTAGATAGCGTCAACGGCAAGGGTAACTCGTTAGCGGGCCCTCAAAACGAAGAGTCAAGCATTGATGTATCTGGCCTCAAGCAAGGCACGCGCTCAATAAATTGGCGCTTGCGTGCGATGGTTTTGATCAGAGACAATTGCATTTGCAAAATGTGCGGTGCGAGCCCGGCCAAAAATTCTGAAGTGGTGCTTCACGTTGATCATATCGTGCCTTGGTCAAAGGGCGGGGCAACGTTTTCCGAGAACTTACAAACGCTTTGCGCGGTCTGCAACATCGGGAAGAGCGATATTCTCCTCTAGTCGTCACCCCTGCGAAAGCTGGGGTCCAGCTTAATCGAAAGTTCAAACGGCCCAAAGCGGGATTCCGGCTCGCGCCTGCGCTGCGCTTCGGCTTGTCTCTCGAATGACGGGTTCTGGGACGTAAAGCTCACGGAAATGAGTCTGATCCATGCAGGCACTTGGTCCGTACTTCCTTCATGGCAAAATTCATTATTATCGGCACTTCCGGCATTGGCGGGGCTTTGGCGGCTCGGTTGAAGGCGGCGGATCAGGAGGTTTTTCTGATCAACCGTTCGGCAGCGCATGTTGAAGACTTGGCGCGCGATTTGGATTGCGGCTTTGCCTTGGCAGACGTGACAGATGCCGAAAGCCTGAAAGCCGCCATCACGGCGGCCGGGCCGGTGATTGACGGGCTGGCCTATTGCGTCGGCACGATCAATCTCAAACCTGTCTCGCGGCTGACTTCTGCCGACATCCAGCAGGATTTCGCCGTGAATGCATTGGGCGCTTTCAATGCCGTTCAAGCTGCGCTGCCTGCCTTGAAGGCCAGCGCGCAAAACACGGCTTCGATCCTGTTGTTTTCCACCGTGGCGGTTCAACAGGGCTTTGCGGCCCATGCATCAGTGGCCATGGCCAAAGGCGCTGTTGAAGGATTGACGCGGGCTTTGGCTGCAGAACTGGCACCAAAAATCCGCGTGAATGCGATTGCGCCATCGCTGGTCCAAACGCCATTGGCTGAACCCATCACGCGCAATGTGGCCACGGCGCAGGCCATTGCCGCTCTGCATCCGTTGCAACGGCTAGGGACGCCAAATGACATCGCCGGCATGGCCGCTTTCCTGTTGAGCGCTGAGGCCGATTGGATCACCGGGCAGGTGATCGGCGTTGATGGCGGGCGCAGCAGCTTGCGCGTCAAGGGTTGAATTGTAATTCAACTGGTTCCATATAACGCCCATCATGGAAATTGGAATTTACACTTTTGCTGATGTGCCTGCGGGCCATCCTGAACAGGCCGGGCAGCGGTTGCGCAATCTGGTTGAGGAAATGAAGCTGGCTGATGAGGCTGGGCTCGATGTGTTTGCCGTGGGTGAGCATCACCGCCCAGACTATGCGGTTTCAGCGCCACCTGTGGCGCTGGCGGCTGGCGCTGCTGTCACCAAGCGGATCAAGCTTTCTAGCGCCGTGACCGTGCTGTCTTCCGACGATCCTGTTCGGGTCTATCAGCAATTCGCCACTGTCGATGGCCTTTCGAATGGCCGCGCTGAAATCATGGCGGGCAGGGGCAGCTTCATCGAGAGCTATCCGCTGTTTGGCTATGACCTCGATTCTTACGATGAACTCTTTGCCGAGAAGCTTGAGCTGTTGATGAAGCTCAACGAAGGCGAGCGCATTACCTGGCAGGGTCACTTGCGGCCCTCGCTGAACAATGCCGGAATCTATCCGCGCCCGGAACAGAAAAAGATGCCGATCTGGATTGCTGTGGGTGGCACGCCGCAATCGGTGGTGCGGGCGGCTTCGCTGGATTTGCCGATGGCGCTGGCCATCATTGGCGGCGACCCACGTCGTTTCAAGCCGTTTTACGATCTGTACCGCGAAAGCCACGCCAAGGCGGGGCATAAGCTTGACACCATTCAGCTCTCGCTCAACATGCACGGCTTTGTTTCTGACACGACCGAAAACGCTAAGCGCATCTATGGTGCGGCGCAGTTGGAAGTGATGAACCGGATTGGCCGCGAGCGCGGCTGGCCGCCGCAAAACATGTCTCACTTCGAGCAGGCGGCGGGGCCCACGGGCAATCTGATTGTGGGCGATGCGAGCCGCGTCACTGACCGCATTCTCGAACTGCATGAGATATTCGGCAACACGCGCATCTTGATCCAGATGGCCATCGGCACTGTTCCGCATGCCGAGCAATTGAAAGCCATAGAGATTTTGGGCAGCAAGGTGGCGCCCGCCGTTCACAAGGCCGTGAACGCCTAAACTTCACTCGTGATGAAACTTTATTGGCAATGCGCCCGTTTCTGGTGGAAACTCCGAGGGAAAGGGAGCGATCCATGGAAAAGGTTCTGGTTCACCGGCTTTATGTAAGGGTGTTTCACTGGTTGAACGCGGCGGCGATGATCATGATGATCATGAGCGGCTGGCAGATTTACAATGCAGCGCCGCTGTTTGATTGGTTGCATTTCCCGAGCGAGATCACTCTGGGTGGCTGGCTGGGTGGGGCACTGCAATGGCACTTTGCCGCCATGTGGCTGTTTGTGGTGAACCTTCTGGTCTATCTGGTGCTGGGCATCGCCACGGGACATTTCCGCCGCAAGATGTTTCCACTCACACCACGCGCCGTGGTGACGGATTTGGCCAAGGCGGCGCGGGGCAAGTTGCCCCATGACAGCCATGACTATAACGCCGTGCAAAAGCTGTTTTATGTGGGCGTAATTGCCCTCATGTTGATGACTTTCTTGTCTGGGCTTGTGGTGTGGAAGTCGGTGCAGTTTCAAGCGCTGAGTGTGATCTTCGGAAATTATGACACAGCGCGCTTCATCCATTTCATGGGCATGAGCTTGATTTGCGCTTTCATCATTGTTCACCTTGCGCTTGTGGCCATCGTGCCTTCAACCTTGATCCCCATGATCACCGGTCGCGCCAAGCCATTTCCAAATGAGGAGCACAGCCATGTTGCTTAAACCAAGAGACAAAAAGCTGCTCACGCCGAGCAAGGAATTGCACAATGTGCAGCGCCGCCTGTTCATGGGGCGCGCACTCTCACTGGGTGCTTTGGCCATGCTCACCGGCTGCGAAGCGCCTGCTGATGACAGCACAGCGCAAGGCATTCTCGATGCCATGTCGAAATGGAACGACAAGGCACAGCTTGCCATCTTCGGTGACAACCGCATGGCGCCGACTTACAGCGAGGCCGACATCAAAGATCCATTTCCGTTCAATGCCTATTATGGCGAGGATGAAGTGCGGATCGTTCCGGAAGAGGGCTACAAGCTGGAACTTGCCGGCCTGATTGAAAAGAAAGACCCATGGACTCTGCAAAACCTGCGCGCACTTCCGCAGCAATCACAGATCACACGGCATATTTGCGTGGAAGGCTGGAGCGCCATTGGCAAATGGGGCGGCGTTTCACTGGGTGATTTCCTGCGCATGGTGGGCGCTGACACCAAGGCCAAATATGTGGCCTTCAAATGTGCCGATGACTATCACACGTCCATCGACATGGCGACGGCGCTGCATCCACAGACTATCATTGCGCTAACTTTCCGGGACCAAACGTTGCCGCCCAAGTTTGGCTTCCCGATGAAAATCCGCATTCCCACCAAGCTGGGCTTTAAAAACCCCAAGCATGTGATGGCGATGGAAGTGACCAATGACTATCCCGGCGGCTATTGGGAAGACCAGGGCTACAACTGGTTCAGTGGCTCGTAACGCGCCCTCACGAAGTTGTGCTGTGATGCGCGGACTTGTTATTGGAAGTTCGCGTTCACATTCAGCAAAGTCCCTCCCAGGACAAGCCGTCCTTTCAGGAGAAATACAATGTTGAAAACCTTGCTCGCCACCAGCCTTCTCGCCGCTTCGCTTGCCGTGCCCAGCTTTGCCGCAGACAAGATGAAAATGGATCACATGACGAAAATGGATCACATGGCCAAATGCGATGATGCCACATTCTCAATGATCAATGATGCCATCAAAAAAGACACTGATCCCAAGATGGCCAAGGACGTGATGAAGGCCAACAAGGAAATGCACATGGCCGAAATGTCGATGAAGTCCCACAAGATGGATGATTGCTCGAAGCATCTGGGCATGGCCAAGATGGATATGATGATGAAGTAATTTTTCTGGCGCAGGAGCAGGGGGCAGCTTTGGCTGCCCCTTTTTTATGCTATGGTGGGGCATGACCCTTCCCCATGTGCCAGACCCGATCATCGGCAACAAAGCCAGCATTGATGCCATTGAACATGTGATTGTGCCGCGAGTGCGCGACATTGGCGATTTTGAAGTTCACCGCGCGCTGCCCGCTGCCGAGAAGCAGATGATTGGGCCTTTCATTTTCTTCGACCGATTCGGCCCGGTGATGATGAAGGCGGGCAAGGGTATGGATGTGCGGCCGCATCCGCATATCGGGCTGGCAACGGTCACCTGGCTTTTCGATGGGGTGATTTTCCACAGGGACAGTTTGGGTTCTGAACAGGCCATTGCGCCGGGCGAACTCAATTGGATGACGGCGGGCAAGGGTATTGTGCATTCGGAGCGCACGCCTGCACTTGAACGCGCGTCCGGCCAAAACATGTTTGGTCTGCAAAGCTGGGTGGCTTTGCCGAAACATGTTGAGGAAACCGCAGCCGCTTTTGAGCATGTGGCCGATGCACAGATGCCTATACTGCAAGACAAAGGCCGCTGGGTGAAGGTGATTGCGGGTAAGATGTATGGCGCGGCCTCGCCGGTGAAAACGCTTTCAGATTTGTTTTATGCCGATGTTCGGCTGGAGCCGGGCGCAGTGTTGCCCTTGCCGCCGGAACATGAAGAACGCGGGCTTTATCTCGTCTCTGGCCAAATCGAAATTGCAGGGCACGTGGTTGAAGCGGGCAAACTGGTGGCCTTCAAGCCGCAGGCGGAGATTCTCGTGAAGGCACTGGAGGCCTCACATTTCATGTTGTTGGGTGGCGAGCCAATGGATGGGCCACGGCACATTTGGTGGAATTTCGTATCATCTTCGAAAGAGAAGATCGAAGCCGCCAAAGAAGAATGGCGCACGGGCAAATTTAAAATTGTGCCGGGTGATGAGAAAGAGTTTATCCCGTTGCCGGGCTGAGCTTCGCCTATTGACCGAGGGCAATGTCTGCCATTTGACCGTCAAGAATGCTCAATTCTTTCCGCAAGGTTTTGCCTCCGATTGACGCTTCGGCCACATAATGGCCGGGCTTCAAGGCAAGTTCAGCACTGGCACCGACGGCTGGCGAGAGGGTGAGGCCTTGGTCGTCGCGGATGGTCCAAACGACAGCCCCCGTTTCGCCTGAAACGGACAGGTGCAAGAGCCCGGCGTGATGATCAATATCGATTGAACGAACAATTCCGGCTTTCACCTCAATATCGGTGGCTGAGGTGACGTTGCTGGCGTCAAAGGTGGTTTCGACCCGGTAGCTGCCTGCGGCCAGTTTGACGGTCTCGCCTGGCTGGAATGATGTGGCGACGAGCTTGCCATGGTCCTTGCCGGTCATGGCGAAAATGCGGGTTTGGCTCGGGACATTAACACCGTCAATGCCTTTGAGGCGGGGGAGGACGCGCAAGGCCCCGGCATTGAGCACGAAGTTGACGGCGATGTGGGCCTGTTCGGGCAGGGTGATGGCTTCGTCGATTTTGACATTGCCGTAGCTTGCCAACACTTCATAGGCGCCGGGCCTCAGTTTAACATCGGCTTGATCATTGGTGCTTTTGAACAAAACCTCGCCAAGGCTGCTTTTGATCTGCCAATCAATACCTTGGGCATAGTTCATGCTGTCTTGGGTGAAGCGGGCGGAAAGCTGCAAGCCTTCGGCACCGGGGGCGACGGCGGCAATTGATGTGGTTTCTGCCGGAACCGTGAAGCTGGCGGTGGGCGGCGTGTCGTCCAAACCTGGCATTTGGGTGGCGGCGGAGGCTGATCCCACTAAAATAAAAGGCACCAGCAGGCGGGCAAACTGGAATGCCACTGCCTGCTGGTGCCGATGCGTTGGACGGGTGCTATCGCCCATTGCAAATCCCCATTTTCTTATGCTCCCCAAGCCAAACGGCTGGCTTCCTGTTTGAAGCATGGGGCGGGGTGGCCTCGCAACCAAATGCTTAACAAATGGTTAATTGCTGGCGCGGCATTCGAAGCAATTGAAACGGTGCGCCGCTCAGGCCAAGGTAAGGCCATGACTCAGCTCAATGACACATCATCGCTTCTCAGCTTTCTCAAAACCCGAAAATCCGCCTCGGCCAAAGCCATGACCGGGCCGGGGCCAACGCCCGCGCAGTTGCATGAGATCTTCAACATTGCTGTGCGTGTGCCGGACCATGGCAAGCTTTCGCCTTGGCGGTTCATCGTGTTTGAAGCTGCGGCAAGGGCCAAAATCGGTGAAGCTTTTCGCAACCGTTGGCAGGCTTTGCACCCGGAGCATGGGGAGGACAGTTTGAATTTCCAGGCTGGGCTGTTCACGCGCGCGCCTGTTGTTGTGGCGGTTATTTCAACGGCCGCGCAACATCCGAAAATTCCAATGTGGGAACAGCAAATGTCTGGTGCCGCGGTGTGCTTCACCATGGAACTTGCAGCACAGGCTTTGGGCTTTGACGTGCAATGGCAGACAGACTGGGTGGCCTATGATGACGTGGCCAAAGCGGCCATGGGGATCAAGAATGCAGAGCAGGTGGCGGGGCTGATCTACTTGGGTAAGAGCGCTGTGCCCCTGGAGGATCGACCGAGACCTGATGTGACGTCTTTGGTCACGCAGTGGGGCGCATGATGGCGATCAAAGGCATTTTGTTCGACAAGGACGGCACGTTGATTGAAGTCAACGGGACATGGATCCCACTCTATCAGGCGATGCTGGGCGATGTTTATGGCCATAGCATGGGCGAGGTGGTGGAATTGTTGGAGCGTGGCGGCTTTGATCCTGAGAGCGAGACGTTTCGTCCCGGCTCGGTTCTGGCGGCAGGAACAACGCGCGAATTGGTCGCCGTCTGGTGGCCGGAACTCAACGCTGACCAACAGCGGCAGCGGGTCCACTATATTGAAAACGTGGTGGGGCCGCAGGCGCGGGACTTTGTAAAGCCGCTGATGGATCTCAATCCGGTCTTCGATGAATTGCACGCGATGGGGCTGGTCCTCGGCATCGGCACGAATGACTCCGAGGCCTCGGGCAAGGCGCATATGGAGCATTTGAAAGTGCATCATTATTTTGATGTGGTGATTGGTGCCGACAGTGTCGATATTCCCAAACCTTCCGGCCAGATGATTGCGCGCTTTGCCGAGGTGACAGGACTGCGCGTTGATGAAATCGCCATGGTGGGCGACAATTCGCATGACATGGAAGAGGCCCGTGCCGGGCGGGCCGGGCTTGCGATTGGCGTGCTTTCAGGCAATGCCAAACATGAAGACATTGCCCATCTGGCTGACCATGTTGTCGACAGTGTTGCGGACCTGCCGCGCCTCCTCAAAGGGCTGGTTTGATGTTCTATGACATGAAAGCCAATGCCCATGGCCTGCCGCTTGATCCGTTCTATGCCTGCGTTGTGCCGCGGCCCATCGGGTGGATTTCTACCTTGTCACCAGAGGGCGTTGCCAATCTGGCGCCCTATAGTTTCTACAATGCCTTCTCCAGCCATCCGCACTATGTGGCTTTCGGTTCGTCGAGCGCGAAGCACAGCCTTTCGAACATAGAAGCCACGGGCGAGTTTGTTGTCAACATGGTGACGTTTGATTTGCGCGAACAGATGAACCTCACCTCCACCCGGCGCCATGGCGATGAATTCGCGTTAGCGGGGATTGCCAAGGCGGCTTGCCAATTGGTCAAGGCACCGCGTGTGGCCGCAAGTCCTGTGGCCTTTGAATGCAAGCATTTTCAAACTGTGGGGCTGCCCGATGACAGGGGTATCGCCGACAACTGGCTGGTCATTGGGCGGGTGGTTGGCATTCACCTCGATGAGGCTTTCATTCGCGAGGGCAGACTTGATACGGCGGCGATGAAGCCCATCGCGCGGCTGGGCTATGCCGAATATGCGACGATTGACGAAACATGGAAAATGCGCCGCCCTGATTGAGTAAGGATTTCACGTTGCAATCATTAGGCGAGTTGTGGTTTTACCCGAGTCGGGAGCAAGATTCAGATATGGGTAGAAATGATGCGGTGCAATATTTTTTGACTACCTGTGGATAAGTCATTTACTTAAGTATATACAATATGTTATATATGATCGTGGCCTGTGGATAACCTGTTTAAGGTCTCATTAACCAATCGGAGTCAGGACTCGCTCACGTTGCAACTTATTGCTGCAATGCATGAGGTGTTCCGATGGTGCGTTGTTTGCTGATCGATGAAAGCGCTGAAGAGCGCGGGCGGCTTCTGCCCTTGCTGGGTGAGCTGGGGCTTGAATGCGAAGCGCGCGCCAAAGCGGAAGAGGGTATTCGCTTTTGCCAACAGCATCGCCCGGACGTGATCATCATGGAAGCGACCACACAACCCGCAACGAAAGAATTTCTGCGTCTGGTGCGCTATCAAGTCAGCGGACGAAGGGCACCCGTTGTCATTCTTTATTCCGACAAGCCCAATCTTGATGATGTGGGTGAATCCATATTGGCGGGCGCTGCCGATTTTTTGGTCAAGCCGTTTGACAGCAAACTGATGCGGTTCAAACTTGAGCAGGCGGGCGTTCTTGCCCACTGAAGCATCCGCAAAATTGGCGGCTCTTAACGGTTCCTAACAATCACGGTGAACACATTCTTAAGCCTTGCGCCCTAGCATCCCTTCAAGTTCGCGTGGGTGTGCATGATGAGTAGTGTCGTTCCAGGTTTGGATATATCGGTTTTTGAGATTGTGCTCGCGGCTGGCGATGCAGAGGCGCGTTCGGTTCTTGCCTTGCAGCTTGCAACACTGGTCGCTGATCACACCACCGCTGCCATCGAAATCGAACAGGTGACACCCGTTCTGCTGACGCTGGCGGTTGATCCGTCCAAAGACGTTCGCGCAACCTTGGCCGAAGAACTGCGTGGCGAAGCCCGCCTGCCGGTTGATGTGGCTTTTTCGATCGTGGCTGGTGATGATGATATTGCCTTGCCATTTCTGGCGGTCTCGCCCGCGTTCAAGCCATCGCATTTGATCGCCATTCTTAAAGTGGGTGACGACGCGCGCCAGAAGGCTGTTGCCGGGCGGGCCGACATCGCTGGTGAAGTTGTAGCGCAGCTTGTGAAATCGGGAAGTGCCGCTGCGCTTTTGCACCTGTTCGAAAATCAATCTGTCACCCTCGATGGTGATGATTGCCGTGCGATCTATCAGCGCTTCGGGCAATCCAATGAAATTGTTGAAAAGTTGATGGCCAGAGCTGATCTTCCCCTTGATATTCGCATCATGCAGGCGCGCCGTGTGGCCAGCCGGATGCGCCAGATGATGGCCGAGAAGGCATGGATTCCCGCCAATGATGCCTCTGACCTTTGCGCCGAGGCGGAAGACAATGCCGTGATGCAGGTATTGATTGAAGCATCGCCAACTGAGCGGGCGCAGGCGACGGCCTATCTCGCATCGAAGAACATGTTGACGCCAGCCTTGGTGATCCGGGCGGCGGCGACGGGCCAGATGAGCGTCGTGGAAGCCGCGCTCGCACATCTTTCCGGGTTTAACCAGCCGCGCACGGCAGAGATGATGTATGCGCCTTCAACGATGAGCCTGAAATCCCTGTTCCGCCGTTCGGGTCTGCCACAGAGTTGCTATGGCATGTTGCGGGCGGCTTGCGATGTGGTGATCGATATGCGCGAAGAGGGCCTTAGCATCACGTCGGCCGAGTTTGGCGCGCGCCTGCTGGAATCCTTGATGACGCGCTATGAAGCCATGACTTCGCCGGAGCGGGCGAAAAACATTGAGCTTCTGGGGCGCTATGGTGAAGTCAAAATCCGCAAAGTGGCAAAGCGCCTGAAAGCCGATCTGGTCCGCGCCGCCTAGCCAGGGTGTGAGGTACTGGAACGGACTATTCCAACATCTAGACTGTGGCCATGATGACGTGGGCCTGAATTTTTGCAGCAACCGCGCCGCTGCCATGTCTCTCTGCAATTATCGATTCTGCGTAGTCAGTGGCAGCTTGCAGTTTCCCCGCGTCCCTGGCCTCGATTTCGCTGCGAAGAACAGTTCCCTGACAATAGGCAACAGCCGGAATGCGTGGCGAGGGTGCCCGGCTTTGCTCAGCTCTCGTTTCGATCACCACATGCGAGAAGCCGGCGTTTTCCAAGTCGCTGCGGATCAGAGCCGTGTCGTGATAGCCGTGCGGCGTGCGGGCCAAAAAGCGCGGCGGATCGTTTGGAAAAATCTTTGCGAGCGCATGCGTCACATCATTGGCAAATATATTTTCCTCAATGCGATCCCATACGTTGAACAAGAAATGTCCCCCCGGTTTCAAGACTCGCCTCGCTTCGCGGTAGGCATTTGGGCGGTCGGGAAAGAACATCGCGCCGAATTGGCAGCAGACGAGATCGAAAGCCGCATTTTCAAATGGCAGCGCCATGGCATCCGCCTGCAACCATTTGATGCGACTGTCGGGCACTTGCTTTGACGCGGCGTAGTCAAGCATTGGCTGATTGAGGTCGGTGACGGCATAGCTGGCAGCGGGCGGGAGTTTTGGTGCCAATGCACGGGTGACAACCCCAGTGCCTGCGGCGATTTCCAAAACGGTGCTTGGTGACAGGCGCGCGGCGCGTTGTGCAATATCTGCGGCGTAGGGTTCGAAAATCAACGGCACCATGTAGCGGTCGTAGTTTTCGGGAATCGAGCCAGCGAATAGTTTGTCGGTTTCCAACATTGGCATCTCCCCGCTTCGGTTTGATCAAGGCTAACACATCATTTTCCGCCTTGATAGCTTTCGGCCGCGAGGCGATCCAAAAGTGTGGGCTCACCACCTATGCACACACATGGCGGAAGTCCGCTCTCATCCGCCAATTGCTTGTGCGTTTATCAGTCCGTGGGTTAGAACTTGAATTGCTCGTTCAACACGCGCTCGGCCAGGCTGTGGCCGGGGTCGAAGAGCATTTTCACGCTGCGCTTCTTGTCCTCAACAATCTCGACGCTGGTGACGTTGCGCACTTCCTCGTGGTCGGCCACGGCGGCCACCGGGCGCTTTTCGCTCTCCAGAATATCGATCTGCACTATGGCGGCATTGGGCAAAATGGCCCCGCGCCAGCGCCTTGGGCGGAAGACACTGATGGGTGTTAAAGCCAGAAGTGGTGACCCGATGGGCAAGATCGGCCCGTGGGCCGAGAGATTATAGGCGGTGGAGCCGACGGGGCTTGCCACCATCATGCCATCACAGATCATTTCATCCAGCCGCACCCGGCCATCAACAGTCAGGCGCAGCTTGGCAGCTTGCGAGCGCTGGCGCAGGAATGAGACTTCATTGAAAGCAAGGCGCTCATGCTTTTTGCCATCATGGGTTTTAGCCACCATGCGCAGTGGCCGGATCAAAGTCTGCTCGGCGGCATTCAGACGCGCAGGCAGATCTGAAACCTTGAAATCATTCATCAGGAAGCCGACCGAACCGCGGTTCATGCCATAGACGGGCAGGCCGGATTTAAGGCAGCCGTGCAGCGCCTGCAACATCAGGCCATCACCACCCAGTGCCACCAAAACATCGGCATCATCAGGCCTGGCATTGCCGAAACTTTTGGTCAGGCTTTTCAATGCCCGTTTGGCCTCGGCGGAGTCTGAGGCGAGAAACGATATCTTGGTGAATTTCATGTGTTGCCGCCAGCCCAGTTGCGCTAAGGGCAGGAAGGTTATCACCCACGGAAGGCTTGTCCACCCCCCATGCGCAGACTGGTACTATGTTCGACCTGCAAATTTTCGGCAGAGCAGAAGTTTTCGCCCGAAGGATTGACGGGTGGGCAGATGCTTCTGGCGGCGCTGCGTGAAGTGCTTTCGGAAAAAGGGCGGACGGAAGTTGTGGTTCACGAGCAGGCTTGCCTATGGAATTGCACAAGGCCTTGCAGTGTGATCATTCAAGATGATCACAGGTTTTCTTATGTCACGGGTGGCAACACACCGGACAGGGAGCAAGCCGAAGCCATTCTCGCGTGGTTTGATTTGCATGGTGCCACGGAGACAGGCGAAGTTCCGTTTCGCCAATGGCCACAAAAAATGCGTGGGCATTTCATTGCGCGGATGCCGCCGGTGAAAGCATGAGCGCCACATTGGTGTTAGGTGGCGCGCGCAGTGGCAAGAGCCGCTATGCCGAAGGCCTTTGTGCAACACCGCGCATCTATGTGGCCACGGCGCGGGCTTTTGATGATGAGATGGTGAGCCGCATTGCCCAGCATCGAGAGCAACGCGGGGCGGCATGGATCACTGTCGATGCACCGATGGATCTGCTTGGCGCGCTCAAGGCCCAAGACAAGGCAGGATGCGCGCTGCTGGTTGATTGTTTAACGCTGTGGCTGACCAATCTGGTGATGGCGGAGAAAGATGGAGAGGCGGAGGTTTCGGCATTGGTTGAATGGTTGCCATCGGCGCGCGGCACACTGGTTTTGGTTTCGAATGAACTGGGCCTCGGCCTTGTGCCGGAAAGCGGGCTGGGGAGGCGGTTTCGTGATTTGCACGGTGTGATGAACCAACGGGTTGCTGTGGCCTGTGACCAGGTGATCTTTGTGGCGGCCGGCCTGCCGCTAGCGCTTAAAGGGCAATTGCCAGAACGGCGCTGAGCAACAGCAGAAGCGCCATGGCGTTGCGTTGCAGGTTCAACCCCGCAGCTATATCCATTTCGTCCTTGGGCTGGCGGCCATCACCCATGGTCGGCAATTCCACAACTGCGCCATCATACGTGCGCGGGCCGCCGAAGCTGAGGCCCAAGGCCCCTGCCATTGCAGCTTCAGGCCAACCTGCGTTGGGAGAATTGTGCTTCTTGGCGTCGCGTTTCATCGCCGTCCATGCGTCTTGCATCGCGGGCCTGCCATTGGCGCGTGCGGTGAGGGTGAAGAGCAGCCCTGTGAGCCGCGCGGCAGGCAGGTTTACCAGATCATCCAGCCGCGCTGCCGCCCAGCCGAAGGCCAAATATTTTTCTGACTTGTGTCCGATCATCGAGTCGGCGGTGTTGATCGCCTTATAGGCAACGAGACCGGGCAGGCCCGCTACGGCGTACCAGAGGAACGGTGCCACCACGCCGTCGCTGGTGTTTTCTGCCAGGCTCTCGAGTGCGGCCTTGGCGATACCCGGCCTGTCCAACACCGCTGGGTCACGCCCGACTATTTTGCCTACGGCCGTGCGGGCAGCAGTGAGAGATTGGGGCAGGGCAGTTGCAACATCGGCCACATGCTTGGTGAGCGATTTCTGTGCGATCAAGGTTGTGGCAAGTGCGACATGCAACAGCCAGCCATAG
>JAYUEP010000107.1:0-5330 GCA_043739165.1 Hyphomicrobiales bacterium | reverse complement strand
CCGCGCGACGTGAAGGCCAAGGCTCTTGTCATTTCGCCCGGCCCCTGCACGCCGCAGGAAGCGGGCATATCGGGCGATATGGTGCGTGAACTTTCTGGCAAGCTGCCGATCCTCGGCATCTGCCTCGGCCACCAGGTGATCGGCGATGTCTTCGGCGCAAAAGTGAAACGCGCCGGAAAACCGCTGCATGGCGAGGCTTCCGACATTGAACACAACGGCCAAGGCCTCTTCACCGACCTGCCGCAGAATTTTGCGGCGGGGCGCTATCATTCGCTCATTGTCGATGAAGTGGAAGCAACCCCGCTCCGCATCACCGCCCGCGCCGAAAATGGTGAAGTCATGGGCCTGCAACACGAAAGCCATCCCACTTTCGGCCTGCAATTCCATCCCGAATCCATTCTCACCGAACACGGCTATGATTTGCTGCGCAATTTCCTGAAGGTGACGCAATGAGTGTGACCTGGTGCAATGGCGCATTCGTCGAGCAACTGGCGCTGGGCCCCGCCGAACGCGGCCTCATGCTGGGCGATGGTGTATTTGAAACAATAGCAGTGCGCGGCGGAAAAGCCGTCTGGCTCGATGAACATTTGGTCCGGATGAGCCTTGCCGCCCAAGAACTTGGCATCAGCTTTGACCAAGCCTCGTTGATCAAAGCTGTAACCGTTGTTCTCAAACATGCGCAAGGGCAAACAGAAGTGCTCCGCATCACGCTGACACGTGGCCCCACGGCCCGTGGCCTCGCGGCGGAAGGCTTGAGCCCCAGTCTTGTGATTTCACTTAACCCGTTTGATCGCAGCAAGCTGCCCGCCACATCGCGCCTTGCCACATCGACCATCCGCCGCAACGCCTCGGCCCCGTCGTCGCGCATGAAAACCCTTTCCTATATCGATGCCATTGCCGCCGCCCGCGAGGTAGCCCCCCGCGCCGATGATGCCGTGTTGCTGAACACGCTTGGATTGGTCGCTTCCACCACGGTAGCCAATATCTTCCTGCTGAAAGGCCAGGCCCTGATCACGCCCGCAACAGATCAAGGCATCTTGAACGGCATTGCCAGACAGAAACTTGTCGAAGCCGCCGCCAAGCTTGGCCTGCGCGCGGAAGAGCGGACCGTGAAGCCGCAGGAACTCCATGAGGCCGATGCCGTCTTCCTCACCAATTCCCTGAGACTCGCCACGCCCGTCACGTCCATCGATGGCCGCGCTTGTGGCACCCGCGACATCAGCTTCACAAAAGCCTACTATGAGAAAATCATCGAAGGAGAATCATCATGAAGTTCTTTGCAGACACAGGCGACGTTGCCGAAATTCGCGAAATCCAATCTCTGGGCCTGCTCGATGGTGTCACCACCAATCCGAGCCTGATCGCCAAGACCGGAAAGCCTTTCCTCGAAACCATCAAGGAAATTTGCTCAATCACCGATGGCCCCGTCTCTGCAGAAGTGGCTGCGCTCGACTATGATGGCATGATGAAAGAAGCCAATGTGCTGCGCAAGATCGCCAAGAACGTGGCAGTGAAAGTGCCGCTGACACTCGAAGGTCTCAAAGCCTGTAAGGCGCTGTCAGGCGATGGCACGATGGTCAATGTGACGCTCTGCTTCTCGCCCAATCAGGCGCTGCTGGCCGCTAAAGCGGGTGCCCATTTCATCTCGCCCTTTATCGGCAGGCTGGACGACATTCACTTGAACGGCATGGAATTGATCGCCGAGATCCGCCAGATCTATGACAACTATGATTATGACACGAACATTCTGGCGGCGTCGATCCGCACCGCCAACCACATCAAGGAAGCGGCTTTGATTGGCGCGGATTACGTCACCGCTCCGCCCGCCGTGCTGAAATCGCTGGTCAAGCATCCGCTCACCGACAAAGGCATCGAACAGTTCCTCGCCGATTGGAAAAAGACCGGCCAATCCATCGCATGATCCTGGAACATGCGGTACTGGAGGTCAGAACAGACCTTTGAGGCGGAGACGAAGCCGCCTCTTAACTTCTCAGCATGACTTTCGGCCTAGAATCTCCGCCATGTCACAGGCTCTCAACCCCTTCAATCTGGCGCCCGATGCCGCGAGCCTCGCCCAAAGCTGGCTGGCAGCTCTGAAGAATGAGCGCCGCATGGCAGCCAAAACCTTGGAAGCCTATGCGCGCGACATGGCGCAGTTTGGCCTTTTCCTGCAAGATCATCTGGATGGGCCAGCCTCCGTCGCAGCCCTGACCACACTCGAAGCCTCAGACTTCCGTGCTTTTTTGGCCCGCCAACGCAATGCCAAGATTGAAAGCCGTTCTCTGGCGCGCAAGCTGTCTTCGGTCCGCTCTTTCTTCCGTCATTGCGAGCGCACCGGCCACTTCAAATGTGCGGCCTTGGCGGCAATCCGCTCACCCAAACTGCCCCACGCCGTGCCCCGCCCGCTGTCCGAAGAACAATCAGACCGCATGGTATCAGACACCATCCTCGAAACCGGCGAGGCTTGGATCAACGCGCGGGACCAAGCCGTGTTGACGCTGCTTTATGGCTGCGGCCTGCGCATTTCAGAGGCGCTCGGCTTGACGGTGAAACAGGCGGAGCAAAATCCCTTGGTGGTCACTGGCAAAGGCGGCAAGACGCGGCTTGTGCCGGTGATTGAAGCCGCCGCCGAAGCCGTTGCCACTTATAAAAAGCTTTGCCCATTTCCGCTGCTGCCGGGAACGCCCCTGTTTCGTGGATTCAAGGGCGGGCCCTTGAGCCCGCGCATCATTCAGCTGGTGATGGAGCGTCTGCGCGGCGCGATGAATCTACCAGACACTGCAACGCCGCATGCGTTGCGACATTCTTTCGCCTCACATCTTCTGGGCAATGGCGCAGACTTGCGCGTGATCCAGGACCTGCTCGGCCACGCGTCGCTCTCATCAACACAGATCTATACGGAAGTGAACCGCAAGCATCTGCTCGAGCAATATCGCAAAGCCTTCCCGACCAATTGATCAGGCAGCAACGCGTTCCAACTGTGTCATCACACGGCCCACCGTATCCAGCAATTCCTGCGGCTGCACGGGCTTGCGCATGAATTCAAACACTTTCAGGTCTTGCGCACGCAGCTGCGTGGAGCGTTCCACATCAGCCGTCACCATCACATAAGCAGATTTGGCACCCATCACCTGCAGCGTCTCCACCACATCAAGGCCGTTTTTCACACTGCCAAGGCGGAAGTCAAACAGACCCAGCGCAAAGGTCTGGTCCACCGCAAATTCAACAGCACTTTCCGGATCAGCAAAGCCCTTAACCTTATAGCCGCAATCAGCCAGCAGCTCAGCAACGCTCGTCAGCAGATCAACGTCGTCGTCAAGAATTAGAATGTCGATATCTTTTTTTGTCATTGGCCCATTCCCTTGTGGAACCGTTATGACAGAAAGACACTTGCCCCGGATTAAGCGAAAACTTCAAATTTTACGAATGGATGGCACGGCCCGCCACGGCCATCGCCGCTTCTTTGACAGCTTCGGCCAAAGTCGGGTGCGCATGGCAGGTGCGAGCCAGATCTTCCGCCGAACCGCCGAATTCCATTAACACTGCCACTTCGTGAATGAGCTCGCCGGCCTGTGGCCCAAGGATATGACAGCCCAAAACCCTGTCGGTTTTGGCATCGGCCAAAATCTTCACAAAGCCATCGGTTGTCTGGTTCGCCTTGGCCCGGCCATTGGCCAAAAACAGGAATTTCCCGACTTTATAGTTAACGCCGGCGGCTTTCAGCTCATCTTCGGTCTTGCCGACGGATGCCACTTCCGGGGAAGTGTAAACCACCCCGGGGATCACATCATAATTTACATGTCCCGCTTGCCCGGCCAGAAGTTCGGCCACGGCGACGCCTTCATCCTCGGCCTTATGCGCCAGCATGGGCCCGCGGACCACATCGCCAATGGCGTAGATGCCGGGAACCGATGTGGCGAAATGGTTGTCAATTTCGATACGGCCGCGCCCATCGCGCGTGATGCCTGCGGCGTCGCAGCCAAGGCCTTCGGTATTGGGAACGCGGCCAACGGCCACAAGAACGATTTCGGAAGCGACTTCTTCTGCAGCTCCCCCCGCAGCAGGTTCTACACTCAAACTCACGCCAGCCTGCGATACCGTCGCCCCCATCACCTTGCTGGCCAGCTTGAAAGTGAAGCCCTGCTTTTCCAGCAAGCGTTGAAACGCCTTGGCAACATCGCTGTCCATGCCCGGCAAAATCCGGTCGAGATATTCAACAACGGTGACTTTGGACCCAAGCCGCGCACAGACCGAACCAAGCTCAAGCCCAATTACACCAGCACCAATCACGGTAAGCGTGGCGGGCACTTTCTCCAAGACGAGTGCACCCGTGGACGTCACAATCTGCTTCTCATCAATGGCAACACCTTTGAGGTTCGCAGATTCCGAACCGGTGGCGATGACAATAGTCTTGGCCTCGTGAACCGTCTCGCCCACTTTCACCTTGCCGGGGCCGACAATGGTGGCGCTTCCACGGATCACGTCCACCTTGTTCTTCTTGAACAGGAAGTCGATGCCCTTGGTATTGCCGTCAATGGCTTCCTGTTTGAAGGTCATCAATTTGGGAAAATCAATTTTTGTTTCCGCAACGATGCCCATCTTGGCGAAGCTGTGCTGGCTCTCGGCATAAAGCTCCGAAGCATGCAGCAAAGCCTTGGAAGGAATGCAGCCGACATTGAGGCAAGTGCCCCCATGCGTGGTGCGCTTTTCGATGACGGCAACTTTCAAACCAAGTTGAGCCGCACGAATGGCACAAACATAACCGCCGGGACCCGTGCCAATAACGATGAGATCGTGGGACATGATTAGAGATCCAAAATCGTGCGGCTCGGGTCTTCCAAACCTTCCTTGATCCGCACCAAGAAGGTGACGGCTTCCTTGCCGTCCACAATCCGGTGATCATAGCTCAGCGCCAGATACATCATCGGACGGATCACCACTTGGCCCGCAACCGCAATCGGCCGCTCTTGAATCTTGTGCATGCCCAGAATGCCAGACTGCGGCGCATTCAAAATTGGCGTGCTCATCAGAGAGCCATAGATGCCGCCGTTTGAAATCGTGAACGTGCCGCCCTGCATGTCAGCAATCTGCAATTGGCCATCGCGGGCCTTCTTGCCGTAGGCGGCAATCGTTTTCTCAATGCCTGCAAAACTCAGCATATCGGCATTGCGCAACACCGGCACAACAAGCCCCTTCTCAGTGCCCACCGCCACGCCGACGTGATAATAATTTTTGTAAACAATATCCTCGCCATCAATTTCGGCGTTGACGGCGGGAACATCTTTCAGCGCCTGAATGCAGGCTTTGACGAAGAAGCTCATGAAGCCCAG
>JAYUEP010000106.1:0-5332 GCA_043739165.1 Hyphomicrobiales bacterium | reverse complement strand
GCACCATTGATCTCAAATTAATTCACATGGATATGACGATTGGTCGGTTTCGCCGACTTCGTCGCTGGGTGTCAGGTTTTCGCCCGCGATCCTCTTTCAAGACAGTTCAGTCTACTGCAAGCCCAATCGCCGAAACTGAGGCAACAAGAAATCTGGCGGACTCAGGGGCGTTCGATGGAAAGCCCCGTATTTGCATCAAACAGATGAACGTTTTCCGGCGCTGCTGCCAGATGAAGTGTTTGGCCGCTTGATACGGATATGTGGCCCGGCATGGCAATGTGGAGAATTGCGCCCAGGGCATTCACGCTGATATAGGTCGTTGAACCGGTACTCTCCGACTGAAAAATTTGAGCCGCAATCGTCGAGGGGCCTGCCCTGGTTGCGAGCATTAAATGTTCGGGCCTCAGGCCCAACAGCACAGGCATTTTATCTGCGGGGCCTGCGGCGTGCAGCAGGATGGTTTCTCCGCTCTTGGCGGTGAAGACATTCCCGCCCAGTTCACCTTCTATCAAATTCATCGCCGGCGATCCGATAAAAGTGGCCACGAATGTATTGATGGGCCGTTGATAGAGTTCCAGCGGCGGGCCCACTTGCTCCACCTTGCCGGCGCGCATCACCACTATCCTGTCGGCCATGGTCATGGCTTCGATCTGGTCATGCGTGACATAGATTGAAGTGACGCCAATGCGCTTGTGCAGGCTTCGAATTTCGGCGCGCATCTGCACACGAAGTGCGGCATCGAGATTTGAGAGCGGCTCATCAAACAGGAAGACTGAAGGTTTACGCACAATAGCACGGCCCATGGCCACGCGTTGGCGCTGACCGCCTGAAAGCTGGCGGGGATACCGCGCGAGATAGTCGGTGAGACCCAGGATCCGAGCTGCTTCATCAACTTGGGGCTTGATCTCGGCAGCGCTCACGCCGCGCAGCTTCAGGGAATAGCCCATGTTTTGCCGCACCGTCATATGCGGATAGAGCGCATAATTCTGAAACACCATGGCGGCATCGCGCTCTTTGGGCTCGAGATCATTCACGATCCTGCCGCCAATGCTGATCGTGCCACCTTGCACGGCCTCCAACCCAGCAATGCAGCGCAGCAGCGTGGACTTCCCGCAGCCAGAAGGGCCAACCAGAGCTACAAACTCTCCATCCTTCGCCGCAAAGCTGACATCGCGCAGAACCTGCACATTGCCATAATCTTTGAATATGTTTTCGGCGCTGACTTCAGCCATTGCTCATGCTCCCGGCAGGATGGCGCTGGACATTTCCGGCAGGGTCTGCCCGCCGTCAATCACGAGTGTCTGGCCTGTGATATAACCTGCCTCATCTGAAGCCAAAAAGCGAACGGCGTTGGCCACATCGCGCGGCGTGCCCAGGCGGCGCAAGGGAACAGCGGCGCGCTGGGCATCCACAAAGCTCTGTGGCTGATGCTCACGCACACCTTCGGTGAGAATGTTGCCGGGCTCCACCGCATTCAGCGTGATGTTCCACGGTGCCCATTCCAGCGCCGCAGTACGCATGAAACCCAAAACCCCCGCTTTGGTCGCGGCATAGTGTGCATAGCCCGGTGAAGACACGCGCGGGCCCGTGATGGACGACAGAAAAATCACACGGCCCGACCGTTGCGCCTGAAAATAGGGGAAGCAACATTTTGCCAGCGTGAAGGCCCCTCCCAGATTGACTTTCATCACTGCATCCCATTCGCTTGCCGAGATCTTTGCAATGGGTGTGTTGGGGTAAATCGCGGCATTGACCACCGCGATGTCGATGCGGCCAAATTCGCCAATCAGCTTTTGGATGGCAACACCGACTTCAATTTCATCGGTTGTATCCATGTGCCAAAATTGCACTGATAGCCCCTGTTGGCGCAAGGCTTTGGCGGCGGCTTCACCCTCATCATCAACAATACCAGTGAGCAAAACATACGCGCCAGCGCGCGCCAATTCTTGCACGATACCAAGGCCGATGCCGCGTTGGGCACCGCTGACGAGAGCAGCCTTTCCTTTCAAACTAAAGTCACTCATGCCACTTTGCTTTCATAGGCTGGCAGCAGCGTGCCGTGGGCTTTGAACTGGGCATCCACCAGCTTGTGAATTTCCTCTAGCGAGAGCTCAGCCGCCGTATGCGGGTCCATGGCAGCGGCGTGATAAATATGCGTCTTGTCACCGGTCTTTACGGCCTCAACGACCAATTCCTGCACATTGACATTGCTGCGCATGATGGCTGCGAGTTGTACCGGCACTTTGCCCACACGAACCGGCTGAATGCCATTGCGATCCACATGACAGGGCACTTCAACAGCGGCATTTGCGGGCAGGTTTTCTATGAGGCCATTGTTGCGCACATTGCCATAGATCAGGCTTGGCTTTCCTGTCACACAGGAATGGATGATGGCGGCGGCATATTCATTGCTCTGGCACACGTCCAAGGGCTTCGACGCATCTTCCAAATCCTTGCGCAGGTGATGCCATTCTGCAATCTGGTTTTCGCAGCGCGTGATATATTCATCCAGCGGAATGTGAAACTGCTTCAACAAATCGTCGCGACCGCGCTTGATGAACCAGGGTGTGTATTCGGAAAAATGGATGGAGCTCTCAGTGACGAAATGGCCAAAGTGTTTCAACACTTCAAAGCGCACGGCTTCTTCAGCTGGAAAATTTCCATCGGCTGCCAGTTTACGCAGCCGCGGATAGAGATCTTCTCTTGCACCGTTTGGAAGGCGCTTTTCAAACTTGGTGAAGAAGGCCACGTGGTTGAGGCCCGCGCAGGTGAAATCAATATCGGCGATATCTTCACCCAAGGTGCGGGAGAGAAACTGCGATGTGTCTTGCACTGAATGACACAGGCCAACATAGCGGATGTGGGGGAACAGGTCTGTCATCGCCCAACTGATCATGGCCATGGGGTTCACATAGTTCATCATCAGAGCCTGCGGGCAATGTTTCTCCATGTCGCGCGCGATGTCGAACACCACAGGAATGGTGCGCAAGGCGCGGAAGATGCCGCCAACACCCAAAGTGTCGGCAATGGTTTGGCGCAGGCCAAATTGCTTGGGCACGGCAAAGTCTGTGACGGTGGCGGGTTTGTATCCACCCACCTGCATCATCAAAATCACGAAATCTGCATTCTTCAATGCTTCTGCGCGATTGATGGTGGCTGTCACTTGCGCTTTCTCGGCAATACCCAGGCTCTGGCAGATGCGCTGCGTCATAATGGCGGAGGTCGAAAGCCTTTCCTCATCAATATCAAACAGCGCAATGTGGCTGCCCGCAAGTTCCGGGCTGCTGAGAACATCACTCAAAATGTTGCGCGCAAAAACAGTGCTGCCAGCGCCAATGAGGCAAATCTTGGTCATCAAAAACATCCTAGAATAATCGATGTTTGTTCATTGACACTGGTTTTCCGATAATTCTTGCTGATTTATGCCTGTTGATTCCTGATTTTGAGTGTGATTAGCTTCGATCATGCGCCAGCTAGACCCGCACCTCACAGGCAACCGCTTTCTCCAACCAGATGCCTTTTTGGCCGAAACACATATTGTGGAGCCGATGCCTGAAGCCCATTGGCATGATCATGTGGAACTTAATATCATCATTCACGGCGGCATGAGTTATCTCATCAACGGCCAACAGGTGAGTTTGCATGAAGGTGGCATCTATTGCTTTTGGGCCGCTGTGCCGCATCAAGTGATTTCTGCAGTAGACGACACCAAGCTTGTTTGCATCTATGTGCCCTTCGCGGATTTTCTTTCTCTGGTTGTTTCCAGCGACTTTCGCGATGAATTGCTGGCGGGCCATGTGATGACCACGGCAGAAGCTGATGCAACAGACCCCCCCACCGTGACACGCTGGGCCGAAGAATGGGACGAGGCTGAAGAGCAAAGCGCCAACATTCTACGCGATGAAGTGCGGTTGCGTGTGCGCCGCCTTGCGTTAAACCCCTGCCGCGCCGACAAAGTGAAGCGTGGCAAGGAACCGGATCACAAACGTGAGTTTGCCCATATCGCCGACAAGCGCACCATTGCGCGCGTGCAGGCGATGACGAGTTTCATCAACAACGAATTCATGAAGCCGATTGATGTTTCAGATGTAGCCAAAGTGAGCGGCCTTCACCCCAGCAATGCCACGGCCACGTTTCGCAAGGTGCTGGGCCAATCGATCGCACAGTATTTGCGGCAGCGCCGATTGAATCACGCGCTGAAACTGCTGGCCGACACAGACATGGCCATCATCGAAGTGGCTTATGAAAGCGGCCATGGCTCGCTCACACGATTTTATGATGCCTTTCAGCGGCAAGTGGGTTGCACGCCCAAGGATTATCGCCGCCGTTTCAGGACTTGATCAGGAAGATCGCTTCGATCTCAACCGTCATGCGGTTGGGCAAAGAACCCATACCGATGGCAGAGCGCGCATGTTTGCCCGCTTCGCCCAGCACCTCAACGAAGAGGTCGGAACAACCGTTGATGACTTTTGGGTGATCAGCAAAATCCGGCTCTGCATTAACCATGCCTAGCAGTTTCACCACGGCCTCAACGCGCGAAAGCTCTCCAAGTGCTACCTTTGCGGTGGCGAGCAGTTGCAGGCCTGTGGAGCGCGCATCGGCATAGCCTTTTGCCACATCAGCCGTTAGGCCCAGGCGGCCCACACTATAAGTGCCATCGGGCAACTTGGGGCCTTGGCCTGAAAGATAGAGAAGCGGCCCGGCAAAGCGCCAAGGCGCATAGGTGGCAATGGGCACTGGTGGCTTTGGCAGGACCAAACCGAGTTGTTCCAATCTTTGTTCAGGTGTCATTGCACTTTCCCTCTGGCGTCAACACGAACCGCACCCAACACTTGTTGCCCGCGCACAAACACCACCTTGTCGAAGAGATTGTTCACCGGGCAGGTGTGATTCATGGTGATGCGCAGCTGCTCCCCCACACGTAGGGTGTGCGGCGCAGAGCTGGTGTCGAGATAGCCGTGTTCTTCATTCACGTTGTAAACTTTGGCCATGTTCAGGCCCTGCACAACACCATAACCTTCAAGACCCAAAAGATCGCTGGTCAAGGCCTTGGAGCCCGCATCAATGATAGCCCGCGCCTTGGTCGGGGTGCTGACCACGGTGGTGAGAACGGTCTCGGCGCAATCGGCAAAGGAACAAGCTCCTGCCGCCACAAGTGAGCGGTCATTGTAGACATAGGTTCCCACGCGATATTCAGTGACATCGGCAAGGCCGGACTCATCCCACAAATCCTTGGAACCGCCCGAACTCACGCGCGCGCAATCCATGCCGGATTTCGTGAGGGCACGCTTCACTTCGGAAAGGAAGTTCGCAACTTCCTCGCGCTTGAAAG
>JAYUEP010000105.1:0-5341 GCA_043739165.1 Hyphomicrobiales bacterium | reverse complement strand
TCGGCCCGAGCACGTCGGCTTTGCCACCAAGCCGAGGCCCGGCAGCAATGCGCTGCCAGTGACGGTGGAGGATGTTTCCTTCGAAGGCAATTTCGCCGTCGTGCTGATGCGTGACAAGGCCGGCCGTCGGCGCAGCGCTGAGGTGCGCAACGATCCGGCAAGTCCACCGCCACAACCGGGCACCTCCACGCATATTGTTTTTGAGAGCGACAAAGCGCTGGCGTTGCTGGATTCAGAGGCCGTGGCCTATGGCGAGAAAGACTGAGCCATGGGCGAACTTCTTCGGCGGTATGGCAGTGGCATTACCTATCTCGCCGTGGGACTGACGGCGTTCTGGCTTTTGGTCCTGGTGATTTTTCCTTACGTGGGTCTTTTTGAACAGTCGTTCCGCCTCTACTTGCCCGTTGATGAAATCAATGGGCCGACTGATCATTACACCGTTCAAAACTATCTTACCTTGTTCAGCAACCCACAGGATGTAACTTTTGGGGTTGGGTCGCTTACGACGACATTTCCATTCCCTATTCACCTATGGGTTTTCTTGATCACGATCATCTATAGCGGGCTTGCCACGCTTGTTGTGCTTCTGATTTGTTACCCCGTCGCCTACTGCATGGCAAAAGTGATGCCGCAGGACCGACTGCCCTCTTACATGCTCCTGCTGGTCATTCCGCTTTGGGTGTCGGAACTGATGCGGTCTTTTTCGTGGTACATCATCCTGTCGCTCAAAGGGCCGTTGACCATTGTCTTGCAGAGCCTCGGGATTATCACTGACCCCATTCACTGGACCTGGGGCATGGACGGCTATTCCGGAATTTTCGTGGGCTTGATCTATACCTATATTCTTTTCATGCTCTTCCCGATGTACAACGCGATGACATCGCTGGATTCAAACCAGATTGAAGCGGCAGAAGATTTGGGCGCGGGCAGTTTCAAGAAGCATTGGCGGGTGATTGTGCCGCATTGCAAGCCGGGCATCGCTTCAGGCAGCGTGACGGTTTTCATGCTTTCGGCGGGTTCCCTGCTGGTGCCGTCGCTGCTTGCATCGCCCAAGTCCCGCTGGTTCACTGAAGTCATCCAACAATGGCTGTTTGAAAGCCATGACTGGAACTCTGGCGCGGCTTACGCCTTTATCCTTCTGTTCATTTGCACATTGTTTGTCACGATGATGATGCGTCTGTTCAAAGTCGGCCTTGCCGACATTGCAAAGTGAGGCAGGCGAGAATGTCAAAAAAACCCAGTCAGATCGCGCTTCAGGCGTATGCTTATGTTTTTATCGCCTATCTGCTGCTTCCGCTCTTCGTCATGTGTGGTGCTGCGTTCAATGATTCGCGTTTTCCGACCATCCTGCCGTGGAAAGGATTCACCTGGCGGTGGTTCGTCGAGCTCTACAATGACGACACGATTTGGCAGGCGACGATCAATACGGCATTGGTGGCAATTGCGGTTGTGGTGCTGGCGGTGCCTATTGGCACGGCAGGAGCAATGCTGGTCAACAGCCTGAAGGGGCGAAGCCGCGCATTGCTTTACGGCACGATGATCGCCCCGATCTTGACACCAGGAGCGGTGATCGGCATTTCGACTTTGCTGCTCTGGTACAAGTTTGATGTTCCCGCAGGTCTCCATTTATCAATTTTTGCGCAAACGAGTTTTATCGCCGCCTATGTAATGCTCATGGTGCTCGCGCGATTGCAGAATTTTGATGATGCATTGGAAGAAGCCGCCCTCGACTTGGGTGCCTCGCACTCGCAAATGCTGCGCCGCATATTGCTGCCTCATCTCTACCCGGCTCTTGCAGCGGGGGCTGTTCTGGCATTCTTCCAATCGGTCGAAAACTTCAACGCCACGCAATTCACCCGGGGCGCGTCCACCACGCTGACAGTTTACGTGGGATCCAAAGTGCGGACCGGGATCACACCGACGATTGACGCCCTTGCAGCGATCATGATCGGCATTACGGTTGTTGGTGCGGTCGTTTATGAGATCACGCGCAGACGGAATGCTGCAAAATTGGCGGCTGCCGAGTAGGTTCTTTACGCGCAGGCCTTGGCCAGCTTCAGCACATATTTTTCACAGGCCTCCAGCTGGGAAATTTCGACAAACTCATCCGGCTTATGCGCCTGTTCAATATTGCCCGGCCCACAGATGACGGCGGGGACTCCAATCAATTGGAAGAGGCCCGCTTCGGTGCAATAAGAAACGGCATGGGTGGAATTGGCACCTGCGGCGTGTAGGGCCATCTGTTCCGCCACGGAATTAGGTTCTGGCAGCAGGCCTGGCACTGTATTAATGGAAGTGGTCGAGATGCCGACATCCTGGGCCACCGTTTTCATCCCGGGTTCCAGTTTCAGGCGCAGGGCCTCGAGGCGGCGCGGCACAAATTGCTCATCAGCGCCGGGCAAAAGACGCGTTTCCCATTGGAAATCGCAGCGGCGTGGAATGATGTTCTTGGCCGTGCCGCCACTGATCACACCCACATGGATGGTGGAATAGGGTGGATCAAAACGGCCTGACGGATCGCCCGCCGCGATCAGTTCCTTGCGCAGGGTATTGATCTCGCTGATCACTTCTCCAGCCACCATGATGGCGTTAACGCCTTGATGTGTCAGGCTTGAGTGTGCTTCATGGCCCTTGATCTCGGTTGAAAATGTGATGGCGCTCTTGTGGCCGTTGACCACTTTCATTTCCGTGGGCTCGCCGACAAAAACCGCACGGGGCTTTTTGAGATGATCGCGCATGTGGGCCACCAGAGGGCGCACACCTTTGCAGCCCACTTCTTCATCGCAGGAAAAGACAAAGTGGACCGGTGTTTTCAATTTCATCGTCAGGAATTGCGGTACCAAAGCCAGAGCCACCGCGATGAAGCCTTTCATGTCGCAGGTGCCCCGGCCGTAAAGCCTGCCATCACGTTCCGTTAGCGTGAAAGGATTGCTGGCCCAGGTTTGACCGTCCACGGGCACGACATCCGTGTGCCCGGACAAAACAATGCCACCTTCGATGTCTGGGCCAATGGTGGCGTAAAGGTTCGTTTTACCTTCAGCGTAATCCACGCGCAGGTGCGGCACGCTGTGATGACTGAGATAGGCCTCAACAAATGCGATAAGCGGCAGGTTGGAGTGGCGCGACGTGGTGTCGAAAGCTACCAGCTTGGCCAGCATTTCTGTGGTTGAGAAGGCCTGCATCAATTCACACTGTGGATATCGAACGGACTGTCGAGCGAGAAAGCGGGGATGGCGATTTCGAAATGTTCGCCCTTCTCGGTCATCATGCCATAGCTGCCGACCATCAGGCCTGAGGGTGTGGGCAGGGGGCAGCCTGATGAATAGGTGAAGCTGTCGTTGGGTTTCAGGACGGGCTGCTCACCAATCACACCCGGGCCACGCACATCCTGGCGGTGGCCGGAGGCATCGGTGATGATCCAATGGCGGGTGAGCAGTTTCACCGTTTCGTGGCCATGGTTGGCAATTGTAATTGTATAGGCCCAGACGAATTTTTCTTCTGCGGGTATGGATTGCCCTTCCAGGAACTGGGGCTTGGCGATGACTTCAATGTTGCGGGATATGGCGCTGTACATTGCTTCTTTATAGCGTGCTGCGCAAAAAGAAAAACCCCGCTGTTGCCAGCGGGGCTTGAATGTTTGTGAGAGGTTGGCGCTTAGGCCATCCACCAACGCTCCCAGCAATAGCCGCCGTCATCATCGAAGTCTGAATTGAAGGCGTTGTGGGCAATCTTCTTGGACAAGGCACCAACGAAGTTGTTGTACATGAGCACAACTTGGCCACCATCATCATGCACCAGCTGTTGGGCTTCGGCATATTGCGCGGCGCGCTTCTTCTCATCGGTTTCAGCGCGGGCAGCGAGCAGCAGCTCGTTGAAGCGCGGGTTCTTCCAATGCGTGTCATTCCAAGCCGCATCAGCAGCAAGAGACACAGAGAGGAACATGTCAGCCACAGGGCGACCGCCCCAATAGCACAGGCACCAAGGCTTCTTGAGCCAGACGTTATTCCAATAGCTGTCATTCGGCTCGCGGACTACGTTGATCTCGATGCCAGCCTTTTTGGCCTGTTCGGACATCAGCAGGGCAGCGTCCACGCCGCCAGCGAAGGCCGCGTCCGAAGCCGAGAGATCAACCTTTAAGCCATCCAAACCAGCCTTCTTGAGCAGCGACTTGGCCTTGTCCGGATCATAGGAGTAAACTGGTGCCGGATTGATGGCAAATTTCATCGCAGCCGAAATCGGGTTGTCATTGCCGGGCGTGCCGTAACCAAAGAGAATCTTGTCCACCAGTTCCTGGCGATTGATGGCATATTTCAAGGCCTGGCGCACTTCGAGCTTGTCGAAGGGCTTTTGGTCAACTTGCATCGGCGCTGTGTAGTGGGCAAAGCCCGACACGTTATAGAGCTCCGTATCAGGTGCGCCTTTCAACATGTCGATGGTCTTGAGGTCGGCTCGGTTGATGTAGTGCACTTCGCCGGAGAGATAGGCGTTGGTGCGGGCTGCGACGTCCACGATCGAGAGCATTTCCACGCTGTCGAAATAGGTGTCCTTAAAATAGTTTTTGTTGCGCTCGGCCTGAATCTTCACGCCGGGCTCAAAGTTCTTGATGGCATAGGGGCCAGCGCCGATACCTTTATCCCAATCAATCTTGCCATCTTTCGATGGATAGATGCCCAAGTGATAGTCGGTGAGCAGGAAGGGGAAATCGGCATTGCCGCCCTTGAGCTCGAATATGACCTGATTCTTGCCATCGGCCTTCACGCTGGTGACGGAGGACAGCACTGATTTGGCGGGCGACTTTGAATCTGCGCCAATGTGATAGTTGATGGTGTTGACCACGTCATCAGCGGTCAACGTGCGGCCATCATGGAAGGTGATGCCCTTGCGGATTTTGAAAACCCACTTTTGTGCACCGTTGGAAGGTTCAAAGCTTTCGGCCACATGCGGCACAGCGTTGTTCTTGGAATCAACCTGCGTCAACGGAGCAGCAAAGAGTGACTTGCCAAAGTGGAAGGTGAAGCCGTTCGACCATGTGGCCGGATCAAGCGAGTCCGTTGTTTGGCCGTGGCCACAACCAAACTTGAAATCGCCGCCCTTCTTGGGGGCAGCGCGCGCAGCCGTGGCAAACATCGCTTGCGAGGCGGCCAAGGTGACACCAGCAGCCATGGTGAACTGCATGAAGTCACGGCGCGAAAGTTTGCCTTGGCCAACGGCGCGCGAAGCCAAAGCCAGCTTATGTTCAAATTCCGTCATATCGTTTTCTCCTTTGATGCTTCCGGTTGGTCAGGAACCTGAATCTTCACGCGGCGAACCCTGTCCCGCACTCCCGATTGTTTGACCTTCC
>JAYUEP010000104.1:0-5372 GCA_043739165.1 Hyphomicrobiales bacterium | reverse complement strand
GCGCGTTTTCAAGCCTTGGTGACGTGGTCTGAAGGTTACCGGCACCGCGGCAAGCCCGCATCTTCTTCGCAGTAGTTCAATTCCCGCAGCCGGGGGGCTAGAGGCATGCCCCATTGCTTTGATCTCTCTCGCTCGTGGGAGTGAACTCTAAGTATAAGCGCGCAACCGCTCTTCCAACGTGCCAGTGTGCAGTTCAAGCAAGTGATTGTCCGGCGTGTAGAAATAGAGCGATTGTCCTTCGCCTGCAATGCGCGGGCGGGATGCTTTCTTTTCAAGGCCGATATTTTCAATAGCGGCTCTGGCGCGGATGAGGCCTGCATCGTCGGTTTTGAAAGCGATGTGGTTATAGCTGCGACCTGGCAGGCTTTCGCCTTCCATGATGGCAATCCATATGCCGCCCGCGATGAAGAATTTCTCGCGCGCGAGCGAGAAGGTTTTGTCGCCACTGGAATAGACTTCTTTACCACCCAGAACTTCGATGACTATGCGCGACATCTTCTCAAGATCGCGTGTGACGAAAGTGATATGGGAGAGGCCCGAGATCATTTGAATTCGTCACCACACAAACAACCGTCATGCCAGCGAAGGCTGGCATCCCGCTTTGGAATCCCAACCTCGCGGCCCGAAGCTGGGCCCCAGCCTTCGCTGGGGTGACGAATAGAAGGAGTGATCACTCCAGCGTCCGCGCCACCTTCTCAACCCTGAAGCATTCGATCACATCGCCGGCGCGCATGTCTTCGTATTTCTCGAAGGCCATGCCGCATTCTTGGCCGCTTTGCACTTCCTTCACTTCGTCCTTGAAGCGCTTCAGTGTGGAGAGCGTGCCCTCGTGGATGACGACGTTGTCGCGGATCAGGCGCACCTTGTTGCCGCGTTGAACGCTGCCTTCGGTGACCATGCAACCTGCAACCTTGCCGACCTTGGTGATGTTGAACACTTCCAAAATCTTGGCATTGCCGATGAAGGTTTCGCGCATTTCGGGCGCGAGCTTGCCGGCCATGGCGGCTTTGATATCATCCACCAGATCATAGATGATGTTGTAGTAACGGATCTCGATGCCTTGCTGCTGGGCGGCATCGCGGGCCTGGCCATTGGCGCGGACGTTGAAGCCCAGAACGACTGCGCCTGAGGCTGCGGCAAGCGACACATCGCTTTCCGAAATACCACCCACGGCATAATGCACGACGCGGGCCTTGATCTCTTCGTTGCCGATTTTCTCCAGCGCCTGCACGATGGCTTCGGCTGAACCCTGCACGTCGGCCTTGACCAGAATCGGGAATTCCTTGCGGCCCGATTGGCCAATCTGCGTCATCATAGTTTCGAGCGTGGCGCGGGCAGAACTGCTGCCGCGCTTGGCGCGTTTCTGGCCTTCGCGGAAATCGGTGATCTCGCGGGCGCGGGCTTCTGATGGCACCACGTCAAAGCGGTCGCCCGCCTCTGGTGCTGAATTGAGGCCCAGAACTTCCACGGGGAAGGAGGGCAAAGCCTCTTTCACATGTTGGCCCTTGTCATCAACCAAGGCACGCACACGGCCCCAAGCGGAGCCGGCCACAAAGATATCGCCGAGCTTCAATGTGCCGCGCTGGACAAGCACGGTGGCCACAGGGCCACGGCCCTTATCCAACTGCGCTTCGACCACAAGGCCAGAGGCTTCGCGGTTTGGATTGGCCCGCAGATTGAGAACTTCAGCCTGTAGCAAAATGGTTTCGAGTAGCTTGTCGAGGTTGGTGCCTTTGGTGGCGGAGACTTCCACATCCAACACATCGCCGCCCATGCTTTCCACCACGAGTTCATGCTGCAGCAAATCGGTGCGCACGCGGGTGGGATTGGCGGAGGGCTTGTCCATCTTGTTGATGGCGATGATGATGGGAACACCCGCAGCTTTGGCGTGATTGATCGATTCAATCGTTTGCGGCATCACGCCGTCATCAGCGGCGACCACGAGGATCGCAATGTCGGTGGCTTTGGCGCCGCGGGCGCGCATCGAGGTGAAGGCTTCATGACCCGGCGTATCGATGAAAGTGACGAGGCCGCTGTCGGTTTTGACTTGATAGGCACCGATGTGTTGGGTAATGCCGCCGGCTTCACCGGAGACCACATTGGTTTTGCGAATGGCATCGAGCAATGAAGTTTTGCCGTGGTCGACGTGGCCCATGATGGTGACGACGGGTGGGCGTGGAACCAGATTCTCTTCGGCTTCAACGCCACTGTCGAGGCTGTCCACCACGTCGGTTTCTGAAACGCGCTTCACCTTGTGGCCCATTTCTTCGGCGATGATCTGGGCGGTGTCGGCATCGATCACATCATTGATCGTGTGCATCTGGCCCTGCTTCATCAGCAGGCGGATGATATCCACGGCGCGTTCGGCCATGCGGTTGCCCAGTTCCTGAATGGTGATGGTTTCAGGAATAATGATTTCGCGCGAGGCTTTCTCCGTCGGCTTCTGGAAGCCTTGGGCCTGTTTCTTCAAACGCTCGGTGCGGCGGCGGAAGGCCGCGATGGAACGACCGCGTTCGCCCTCTTCGTCTGACGACATGGCGTTTTCAACGGTCAGCTTGCCACGGCGCTTGTCCATATCCGCCTTGGTGCGGGTGGGGACAGGAATCTGCACCTGACGCTTCGTCGTCAGGCCCATCGGCCGGCCGCCCATAGGACGGCGCGGGGCTTCTTCCTCATCAACATCGCGCGAAGGCGTTGCAGATTTAGGTGCCAGTTTCTTGGCGGCCTCTTCGGCCTTTCGGCGGCCATCTTCTTCAGCGCGGTGGCGCTGATCATCTTCGGCCTTGCGCTTGGCAGCGGCTTCACGCTCAATCTTGTCGTGGACTTCCTGTGCGGCGCGCCGCACGGCATCTTCTTCCTGACGCTTGCGCTCTTCGGCCTCTCGCACACGCGAACCTGCCAAGGCGCGTTCGCGCGCCTCGCGTTCATCGGCGGAAAGCGTGCGCAGAACCACGCCGGGGCGTGGTGCAGGCGGCGGGTTGGGGCGCAGTGCCGGTGCATCAGCGACCTTAGCCTGCGGCTGCAACTTTGGCTTTTCTTCTACTGTTGGCGTTGTGGGGCCTTCACCAAAACGCTTGCGCTTGGTTTCGACCACCACAGTCTTGGTGCGGCCGTGGGCAAAGTTCTGTTTGACCCGCGATTGCTCAATGGCAGGGCGTTTCAGGCTCAGCGTATGACCGCCAGCGCGGTTGCCTGATTTGTCGTTGGTGTCGTTTGTATCGCTCATACCCTGCCTAATTCTTTACATCATCTGTCGTCACTGCGTTGTACTGCGCCAGGCCACGCGCCAAGGCCAGAAGCTTTTGGCTCTGGCCACCTGTGTTCAGCGCGGCATGTACCACATTTTCGCGGCCAAATGCCAAGCCCAATTCTTCGGCTGAAAACAAATCGAGAATTGCGGCGTTTGGGCCACTTTTCCGGTTCAGTTTTTCGGTGCCGTCCAATGCCGCACTCTGGGCGTGGAGAAGAACCAGTACATGGCCCCGGCCCAGTGCTTCTTCAACCTTCATGAAGCCCGAAACTGCCAGCCCCGCCTTGCGGCACAGCGAAAGGGCGGCGACCGCCTCCTTGCGCATCAGCTTTTCAACCAGATCAGGCAAGCCGGGATCCGTCTTTGCCCCCTCGCCCAGGGCACGGGCGAAGGCATTGCGTTTGACGGCCTCGGCCAAATTTACGCGGTTTCTGGACACCCAACAGCCGCGGCCCGGCAGCTTGCGCTGCAAATCGGGCACCACCGTGCCGTCTGGTGCCATGACAAAACGGATCAGCTGGTCTTCGGGCTTTTGTTCCCGTGTGACAATGCAGGTCCGCTCGGCCAAGGCTTCCTCAATTTCCAATCAGTTGGCGGCCTCCCCGGCCGGGGTTTCTGCGTGAGCTTCGGCAGGTGCTTCGATCCAGCCCAGTTTGACGCGGGCCTTGATGATCATATCCTGTGCCTGGGCATTGGAAATTTCATGACCTGTCAGGGCGCCTGTGTGTTTCACCGTCTCACCGCCCTTGCGTTCATTCCAGCCGACGAGTTCATCGGTGGCACAATCGGCGAGATCTTCAAGGGTTTTGATCTTGTGTTCGCCCAAGGCCACCAGCATCGCCGGGGTCAAGCCTTCAAAGCCCACCAGTTCGTCAGCTACACCCAGAGCCTTGCGCTTATCTTCGAGTTCCTTGGCCTCGCGCTCCAAATAGGTGCGGGCACGGGATTGCAACTCTTCAGCGGTGGCTTCATCCAAGCCTTCGATGGAAGCAATTTCATGCTTGTCCACCAAGGTGAGTTCTTCGACACGGTCAAAGCCTTCCGAAGCCAGGAGCTGGGCCAGGGTTTCATCGACATCGAGGGCGGCAACAAAGCGCGCGGTGCGGGTGGCGAATTCTTTCTGGCGGCGTTCGGACTCTTCAGCTTCTGTCATGATGTCAATGTCCCACCCTGTGAGTTGCGATGCGAGGCGCACGTTCTGGCCACGGCGACCGATGGCCAATGAAAGTTGCTCATCCGGCACTACGACTTCAATGCGCTCGGCTTCTTCGTCGAGCACAACCTTGGCCACTTCCGCCGGGGCCAAAGCATTCACCACAAATGTGGCGACATCTGGCGACCATTGAATGATGTCAATCTTTTCACCCTGCAGCTCGTTCACCACGGCCTGCACGCGCGAGCCGCGCATACCGACGCATGCGCCCACGGGATCAATCGAACTATCCTTGGAACGCACCGCGATCTTGGCGCGGCTTGAGGGATCACGCGCCACAGAGACCACATCCACGATGCCATCATAGATTTCCGGCACTTCCTGACCAAACAACTTGGCCATGAATTGCGGATGGGTGCGGCTGAGGAAAATCTGCGGGCCACGCTGTTCGCGGCGCACGTCATAGACATAGGCGCGGATGCGGTCACCCTGACGGGGTGTTTCACGCGGCAGGGTTTCATCACGGCGGATGATGCCTTCGCCGCGCCCCAGATCAACAATCACATTGCCATATTCAACGCGCTTGATCAGGCCGGAGATAATGTCACCGATACGGTCCTTAAACTCGTCATACATGCGCTCACGTTCGGCATCACGCACTTTCTGGACGATGGTTTGCTTGGCGCTTTGCGCGGCGATGCGGCCGAATTCGATGGGCGGCAAGGCTTCGGCAATAAAGTCACCCACTTGGGCGGCCGGGTTTTTCTTGGTGGCTTCGGCGAGCGAGATTTGCTTGGCGTCTTCGTCAACCTTTTCAACGACCTGCAACAGGCGGTTCAAACGGGTCTCGCCAGTCTTGGCATCAATCTCGGCGCGGATTTCATTTTCCTGGCCATAGCGGGCCTTGGCAGCCTTGGTGATGGCTTCTTCCATGGCTTCCAGAACGATCGCCTTGTCGATCGACTTTTC
>JAYUEP010000103.1:0-5414 GCA_043739165.1 Hyphomicrobiales bacterium | reverse complement strand
GGCCGGGGCCGGGGAAGGGGTGGCGGCCGATGAATTCGGGCGGCAGGCCCAACTCACGGCCCAAAGCACGCACTTCATCCTTAAAGAGATCACGCAAGGGCTCAACCAATTTCATGTGCATACGGTCTGGTAGTCCGCCGACATTGTGGTGACTCTTGATGGTGACAGAGGGGCCGCCGGTAAAAGACACGCTTTCGATCACATCGGGATAGAGCGTGCCTTGCGCCAAGAAATCTGCGCCGCCGATTTTCTTGGCTTCGCGTTCGAACACATCGATGAAGAGTTTGCCGATGGTTTTGCGCTTTTTCTCGGGGTCCACTTCACCTTCAAGCGCGCTGATGAATTCCTCGCTGGCATCGACATGGACGAGCGGCAAGTTGTAATGTTTGCGAAACATCTCGACGACTTGCGCGGCTTCGTTCATGCGCATCAAGCCGTGATCGACCAGCACGCAGGTGAGCTGATCGCCCACCGCTTCATGGATGAGCACTGCGGCGACAGAGGAATCCACGCCGCCGGAAAGCCCACAGAGCACTTTGCCCTTGCCGACTTGCGCGCGAATTTTGGCGATGGCTTCTGCGCGGAAGGCCTTCATTGTCCAATCCGCCTTGCAGCCCGCGATGTTGATGACGAAGTTGCGCAACAGCTTCGCGCCATCGGGCGTGTGATGAACTTCCGGGTGGAACATGGTGGTGTAGATTTTGCGCGCTTCATCAGTGGCAATCGCGAAGGGGGCGTTTTCGGATGTGGCTTTGACGGTGAAGCCCGCTGGGAGCTTTGTCACACGGTCACCATGGCTCATCCACACTGGATAATTTTGGCCGACATTCCACAGGCCTTCAAAGAGGGCGGAACTTTCTTTGACGGTGATTTCGGCGCGGCCAAATTCCGCTGCGTGGCCACCCTCCACCGTGCCACCCAATTGCACGGCCGTGGTTTGCTGGCCGTAGCAGATGGAGAGGATGGGGAGTTTTGAATCGAAGATCACTTGTGGCGCACGGGGTGAGCCTTCGCGGGTGACTGAGTCTGGCCCCCCAGAAAGGATCACGGCTTTAGGTTTCAACCGTGCGAAGGCGGCCTCTGCGGATTGATAGGGGATGACTTCTGAGTAAACCCCCATTTCACGCACGCGCCGCGCGATAAGCTGGGTGACTTGGCTGCCAAAATCAATGATCAAAACTGTGCTGTGCATGGCGGGCGATTAAGGCATAAGAGCGGAGTCTGCAAGAAGGACAATGCCATGCTGAAAATGCAATTGGATGCCGTTTCTGTTTCCAGCCGCGATTTGCGCCGCACAGTAGAATTTTATAGTTTGCTCGGCTTTGTGTTTCCGGAATTCACGGCGGATCAAAACCATTTGGAGCCGATCACCAAGCCGGGCGACGTGCGGTTGATGATTGACGAGCATGAATTTGTGAAGTCCATGATTGGGGTGGAACCAAAGCCGCCGACGCATTCCTCCTTCGCGATGAAATGCGAGGATGCCGTAACGGTTGATGCGGCTACAGCGCGCGTGAAGGCTGCTGGATTTACCGTCATCAAAGAACCGTGGGACGCTTTCTGGGGCCAGCGCTATGCGATCGTTGCCGATCCTGATGGCTATATGATTGACCTGTTTGCCTGGGTCTAGGTTTTTCTGGCTTCCAGCGCCATGCGCAGGGCGAGGCCACCCAATACCGTGGCCATCAACCAGCGCTGCGCCATAACCCAAGACGGGCGCGTGGAGAGGAACAGGGCAATCATGCCAGCCGAACAGGCAATGATGGCGTTCACCGACACACTGATGACGATTTGGGTGGCACCCAAGACAAGCGATTGCATGAGAACGTCGCCGCGCGGCGGATCAACAAATTGCGGCAGCAGCGACAGATACATGACAGCGATTTTTGGATTGAGAAGGTTGGTAACCAATCCCATGGTGAACAGCTTTATCGGCGAATCCAAGGGCAGGTTTTTGACCTGAAAGGGGGAACGTCCACCCGGCCTGACGGCTTGCCAAGCAAGAAAAAGAAGATAGGCCGCCCCAGCATATTTCAGCGCCTCGTAAGCCAAGGGCACCGCCATCACCAGCGTTGTTATGCCCAGCGCTGCGCAAAACATATAGACAAAAAAACCCAGCGCCACGCCGCCAAGCGAGATCAAGCCGGCCTTCGGGCCTTGCGTGATCGAACGCGAGATCAAATAGATCATGTTGGGGCCGGGGGTTAGCACCATGCCCAATGCCACCAAGGCAAATGCGATCCAACTTACGGTGTTAGGCATTAGAGATTCCAATTTTGATGTTCAACACAGATTAACCAGAGAACACATCCCAAATCAATTTCACATTCAATGCGATGATGATCACTGCAGTGATGCTGGCAATCACCGTCAGCCAGCGGGGCGAGACCAGCGCCCCCATCTTGTCGCGCGCGGCGGTGAATTGAATGAGCGGGATAATGGCGAAGGGGAGTTGGAAGGCCAACACCACTTGGCTGAGCACCAGCAAGAAGGCAGAGCCATTGGCACCATAGTAGATGGTGACGACCACAGCGGGGAGGATGGCGATGGAGCGCGTCACCAGCCGTCTTGCCCACGGGGCCATGCGGAAATTGATGAAGCCTTCCATCACAATTTGCCCAGCCAGTGTGGCGGTGACGGCGGAGTTGAGGCCACAGGCGAGCAGAGCCACGGCGAAGAGTTTCGGTGCCAGCAGTGATCCGACAAGTGGCGCCAACATGCGTTGCGCGTCGCCGATTTCCACCACACCGGTTTGGCCTGCCTTGTGAAAGGTTGCGGCGGCGAGGATCAAGATGGCGGCATTGACGAAGAGAGCCAGCATCAAAGCGAAGGTGCTATCAAAAGTGACATAGGACAGTGCGGTTTTCTTTTCCTCAGCCGTTTCGCCCAGCATGCGGGTTTGCACGATGCCGGAATGGAGATAGAGATTATGCGGCATGACCGTGGCGCCGATGATGCCGAGCGACAGATAAAGCATCCCCGGCTGGTGCAACAGGTCTGTGGTGGGCACGAAGCCCAGCGCCACGCCGCCCCATTCCGGTCGCGCCCAGATCATTTGGAAGATGAAGCAGGCGAAGATCACCGCCAAGAGCGCCAGAACGAAAGCTTCAACCTTGCGGAAGCCCAGGCGCTGCAACATGAGCACGATGAAGACATCCAGCGCCGTGATGATCACGCCCAACTCCAGCGGAATTGCAAACAGCAAATTGAGGCCGATGGCGGTGCCCACCACTTCGGCGATGTCGGTGGCGATGATGGCCACTTCAGCGAAGACCCAGAGGATCGCGGCGGCGGGTTTGCCGTAAGCGTCGCGGCAGGCTTGGGCGAGGTCGCGGCCGCTCGCCACAGCAAGGCGGCCCGCCAGATGTTGCAGGATGATGGCCATGATGTTGGAGAGGAGTGCCACCCAGAGCAGGGCATAGCCAAACTTGGCACCTGCTGCGATAGACGTGGCCCAATTGCCGGGGTCCATATAACCGACCGAGACCAGAAAACCGGGCCCCAAGAATGCAAAGGCCTTGCGCAAGTAACCCGCGTTTTGTGGCACGGCGACGGATTGAAACACTTCCGCCAGCGAGGCAGTGCCGCGCGCTTTACGCCAATTGTTGATGGGCTGGTCCATGGCAAAAGTTTAGCATTGTCTAAACCTTATGCAATAGGCTAAAACTGCAGGGGTGAAACGCAAAATTGCCTCAGCCAAGCTGCGCTCCAGCGCCTTTAACCGAACGCGGGCCGACCATGCCCATGAGCTGGTGCAGGACTATGTGGAACTGATCGCCGAGCTCATCGATGAAAAGGGTGAGGCACGGGGCACGGATATTGCTTTACGGCTTGGCGTGGCCAACGCCACCGTGGCCAAGACGATGAAGCGCCTGTCTGATCAGGGCCTCATTGAGCAAGAGCCTTACCGTGCCGTGTTTCTGACGGGTGATGGCTGGAAGTTGGCGGAAGATGGCAAGCGGCGGCACGCGATTGTCGAACAATTTCTCTTGGCGCTGGGGGTTTCCGCGCAAACGGCGCATGTCGATTCAGAAGGCATTGAGCATCATGTGAGCGCTGAAACGCTCAAGGCCATGGCGCGGTTTCTGGCGCGGAAAGCTAATTAGGATTGGCGGCCTTGGCCAAAAGGTAAACCCGTATCGCGCTGGAAAGATTTCGCGGGCCCCGCGCCTGATCAATCTCGCCCACCAGGCTCGCAAGGGATTTATTTTCTGCGCCGGCTGCCTGTTTCAACGCGTCCCAAAATTCCGGTTCCAGCGACAGCGAGGTGCGGTGGCCTGCGATGGTGAGGGAGCGTTTGAATTCAGTCTTCGCGACCATCATCGCCCAGCTTGTGGCCATCGAGATTGTTCTCGCGCAGCGCCTCGATGTGCTCCAGCAATTCCTTGTCTTCCTTGCGGCGACCAAATTGCAGGCGTTTGCCAGCGGCCCGCTGTTCTTCGGCGGCGCGGGCCTTGGCCTTGCGGGCTTGGCGGAGATTGACCACTTCGCCCATTTATGAAGGCCCCAGCATTTTTTCTGGCCGGACGATGGCGTCAAAATCCGCTGCTGAAATGCCTTCCTTCAGCGCTTCTTCGCGCAAGGTGGTGCCGTTCTTGTGGGCGGTCTTGGCGATCTTGGCGGCTTTGTCGTAACCGAATTTCGGGGCCAGCGCTGTCACCAGCATCAGCGAGCGATCGAGGTTCGCTTTGATATTGTCTTCGCGCGCGACAATGCCCACAACGCAATTGTCGGTGAAGCTGTTGGCGGCATCGGCCACCAGTTGCACGGACTGCAAGAAATTATAAGCCATCACGGGGTTGAACACATTCAACTCAAAATGCCCTTGCGAGCCTGCAAAGGTAATCGCTGCATTGTTGCCGAACACTTGCACGCAAACCTGCGTCAGCGCCTCACACTGCGTGGGGTTCACCTTGCCGGGCATGATGGAGGAGCCGGGCTCATTCTCCGGCAGTTGCAATTCGCCCAAACCCGAACGCGGGCCCGAGCCCAGAAATCTTATGTCATTGGCAATCTTGAACAGGGCTGCGGCCACCGAGTTGATGGCCCCATGCGTCATCACCATCGCATCATGCGCGGCCAGCGCTTCGAATTTATTTGGCGCAGAGGTGAAGGGCAGGCGGGTGATGTTGGCAATGGCTTCCGCCACTTTTTCGGCAAAGCCCACAGGCGCGTTCAGCCCGGTGCCCACCGCCGTGCCACCTTGAGCGAGCTGCATCAGCATCGGCAAAGTCTGCTCTATGCGGGCGATTCCGTTATCCACCTGTTGCGTGTAGCCGGAAAATTCCTGGCCCAAAGTCACCGGCGTTGCATCCTGCGTGTGGGTGCGGCCGATCTTGATGATCTTGGCAAACTGATGCGCCTTGTCATTCAGCGCGTTGCGCAAGTGTTGCAACGCGGGCAACAGGCGGTGA
>JAYUEP010000102.1:0-16283 GCA_043739165.1 Hyphomicrobiales bacterium | reverse complement strand
GCAGGAGAATTGGTCGGTGCCCGGTGCCGAAATGGCTGCCAAGCTGATGATCCGCTTTCGTGAAATGAAAGTGGCGGATGCCGAAGTCTTGGGTGCATTCTGCCGCAGCGTCTGGGATCTTGCTGTGTCATCCTCGGCCCGCGTGGTGCTGCAGCAGGCATTTGGGCGCGAACTAAATGGCCCATTGGTTGATGCCGTATGCAATGGCCAAGGGCGCATTGGCGGGGTGGAGGTGAAGCTTTCGCCCCGCGTGCCCATTGTCGCGGTCGGCGGGCCGGTCAAAATCTATTATCCCGAAGTGGCCAAGCGGCTGTCCTGCGAAGTGGTGTTTGCCCCCAACTGCGATGTGGCCAATGCCATTGGCGCTGCCGCAGGGCTGGTCTCTTGCCGCGCCGTTGCCCAAGTGGAAGGCGATGGCAGCGGGCTCTTCCGCGTAACAGGGCAGGGGCCCGCTTTAACTTTTTCGTCGGGCCGTGCAGCGCTCGACAAGGCCACAGCGCTGGCCGAAGCGGCCGCCATTGCCCAGGCATTGGCGCAAGGGAGCAGGGCTCCAAAAGTCAAAATCACCCTCACCAAGCACCTGTTGCCCGATGCGCAAGGCGATGACGGGTTGATCACGGCCACGATCACAGCCGAAGCGCGCGGCGTACCGCAGGCAATTTAGGTTTCGTTAACCACCCCCGCAACCATTCTCGGTTTCCATTGGTTAATGTTGGTTTTATGCCCTGTGTCAGCAAGCTCTCATTAACCGCATCTGGGTTAGAAACCCTTAAGCATTCACTGGGTGAGGGTATCATGACGGCTGTGGGAACCAAAGTGTGGGACGCGAAAGCGCAGCAAACGCGGACTTGGGGGGTTGAAAAGCCTGTCGCCGCAGTTGGTGCCATGCCCTTTTTCCCTGATCAAAACGGCGGCGTTTATGAAAAGCTGTTAAACAATCTTCCGGTCATGCTCCATTCGATGGATGGCTCGGGCCGCATGCTTTCGGCTAATACCACCTGGTGCGAGAGCTTGGGTTATTCTGCCAAAGACATCATGGGCCGCTCCTTCAGCGAATTTCTGCCAATGGAATCGCGCAGCAAGCTTGTCACTGAAATCTATCCCAAATTCTTAACTTCCGGCAGCTATCGCAATGGCGAAATTCTCATCCACCGCAAGGATGGTTCGCTGGCCACCGTTCTATTGTCGATGACGGCCTATCGTGGCGACAAGGGCAGGCTCGAACGCTCGGTCTGTACGCTGGAAGACATCACCGACCGCAAGATTACCGAGATTGCCAACAGCCGCGCTGACAGCCGCTTCAGAAGCGCCTTCGCCGCAGCAGCCCATGGGTTGGCTGTGGTTTCGCCCAGCGGCCACATCGATGTGGCCAATTCATCGCTTGCCAGCCTTTTGCAGCGCGACGATCTGGAAAGCCATCATGTGAGCTTTGAAGAACTTCTGCACAAGGATGACAGGCCTGCTTTCCTTGCTGGCATGCACGGCCTCTTGTCTGGCGAAACTGCGGTGCTGCAACAGGAACTGCGCCTTCTCACCGGACAGGGCAAAGTGGTGCATGGCGCGATTTCCATTGCGCTGGTGAAAAGCGAAACCGGCGAAACCGAACAATTGATTGTTCAGCTCATCGATATGTCGGAACGGCGCGAAGCCAACGAGCGCCTGCAAAAGGCCCAGAAGATGGAAGCCATTGGCCAACTGACAGGTGGTCTCGCGCATGACTTCAATAATCTCCTGACCGTGATCATCGGCAATCTGCAGCTGCTCGATGGCAAGCTGGGCCAGGATGAAAAATCTGCAATGCGCGTGGCAGAGGCGATCGATGCGGCCCGCAAAGGCTCAGACCTCACACGCCAACTTTTGGCCATCGCCCGCAAGCAGGAACTGGCACCCGTTGATGTTGACGTGAATGGTTTGGTCCAAGGCATCGGCCCCTTGCTGGCGCGCAGCATCGGCGAATCGATCAATCTCAAGATTGAAACCAAGCCGGGCAGTCTCAATGTTCTGATCGATTCTTCGCAGCTGGAATCTGCCATTCTCAATCTTGCGATTAATGCCCGCGATGCGATGGAGCAGGGCGGCAATGTCACGATTGAAACTCAACCTGTCTATCTCGACGCCGACTATGCGGCCCATCATCCCGAAGTTACCCCCGGCAATTATGTTATGGTTGCGGTGAGCGATACGGGTATTGGCATGTCGCCGGAGCTGCTCGAAAAAGTCTTCCAACCCTTCTTCACCACCAAGGAAGTGGGCCACGGTTCGGGCCTCGGCCTGTCGATGGTCTATGGCTTCATCAAACAATCCGGTGGCCATATCAATGTCTATTCCGAAGTGGGCCACGGCACGTCGGTAAAAATGTATTTGCCACGTCAGGCGGTGACGGGCGCAACGCCCGCCAGCGCCAAGGTCAATCCAGTGGGTGACTTGATGGCCAAGGCAGAACTGGCCATCCACGCGGATGCCATTTTGCACCCTGCACGCAGGCCGAAACTTTTGGTGGTTGAAGATCAAGAAGCGGTGCGCGCGGTTGCTTGTGGCTTCCTCGAAGACTTTGGCTATGACGTGATTGAAGCAGGCGATGGCTTCCAGGCCCTTTCAATCCTGCAGGAAGTGCCGGACATCGACCTGATGTTCTCAGACGTGGTGATGCCCGGCGGCATGAATGGCTTTGATTTGGCGCAAGCCGCCCAAAGCCTGAAGCCCGGCCTCAAGATTGTCCACACTTCGGGCTATCCAAAAGGCGCCATGGTGCATCAGGATGAACCCCGCTTCAAAAACGGTTTTATCATCATGAAGCCCTATCGCCGCGATGATCTTCAAAAGATCATCAAGGACGCGCTGGAACAACAGTAGCTCGGCTCTCAACTATCATTCAAGCAAGCTGCCGGGTCGAAGAAATTTTGCCCGGCAGCTTGCGCTTGATTTGCGCACGCCAATTGCCCGTGATAACCCAACGCTTACCTTTCGGTCAGAAATAAGGGGCACGCGCTTGCTCGAAAAATTGGTTCAGGATTTTGCAGGGCTGTGTTCCTTCAGCGGCCTGTTCACGGTCTTGATCCTGACTGCTCTCGAGGTAGTGATGGGCTTCGACAATCTGCTTTATATTTCCATTGATGCGCGGCGCGCAGCTCCTGAGAACCAGGCCTTCGTGCGCCGCGCCGGAACGCTGATCTCCTTGGCCATGAGCGTCGTCTTGCTGTTTGTTGTGCTCAGGCTGATCGGCGCTTTGGAGCACCCATTCTTGACCGTCGATTTTTCATGGCTGCAGACAGCGCTCAGTGGCCATGCCCTCATTGTAATGTTCGGCGGTCTGATGTTGATCCGCACGGCCACTCGTGAAATCCACCACATGCTTTCCGTCAGCGATTTGGAGCACGAGGGGTCGGATGGTGGCAGCACAATTTCGGTTGGCTCGGTTCTCACTTCAATTGCATTCATGTGTCTGGTGTTTTCTTTCGACACCGTGGTTGCGGCCATCGCCTTCACCGACAATCTCGCCATCATGTTGGTCTCAGTGATGCTGGCTGGCGCGATTTCAGTTTTGGCCTCCGACAAAGTGGCGCAGTTTCTGCAAAAGAACCGACTGTATGAAGTGCTCGGTCTCTTTGTTCTGTTGCTGGTAGGCGCCATGCTCGTGGCCGACGGCGGCCATATCGCGGGGCTGACTGTATTCGGCTATGCCGTGCAACCCATCGAGAAATCCACCTTCTATTTCATCTTGGCGGCACTGGTGATGGTGGATATGTTGCAGGGCAGATATCAAAAGAAATTGGACAGGGAAAAAGACACAAACGGGTAAAATTACCCAACTCCCATAGTCCCTTGCAATTATACATTACGCGTTATATATCGAGTTATGTGATGGAGTTTCCATGACTGAGGATTTCATCCGAAACCAGGCCTTCATGTCCTTGGGCAGCCGCCTGAAACGCTTGGGCGAGCGCATGCAAGCTGATGTGCAGCGCCTCGCCAAGGCAGAAGGATTTGATACGCCCACGGGGCTTATCCCGACCGTTGCCATTTTGGGTGAGCGGGAAACCATGTCGATTGGTGCCTTGGCCGAAGCACTCGGAGTGTCGCAGCCCGGAGCGACCCGAAATATTGCCCAGCTTGCTGCTCTCGGGCTTGTCAGCGAGAAATGGGACCGACGCGACAAGCGGGTCAAGACAGCGAGTCTGACCGCAAAAGGCAAGGTACTTTTCCGGCATGTGGAGAGCAATCTCGGCCCACGGGTTGCGCGGGCGGTAGAAGCCCTGTGCGGCAGCGGCAGACATGAATTTCTTGCGACCCTGGCAAGCATCGAAGACGGGCTAGACGCAGCGCCGCTTGACGAGCGCGCTTCCAAACAGCAGGAGCAGTGACATGTCAGTACTTGATCGCATGGCCTATCACGCATTGACTTCGCGGCAGGCACATTTGGCTCAAGGCTCAGGTTTGGCCCGTTGCTACAGGCCAGATGTCGAACCTTTCGGGGCATGTGCCAATGACGGCGCCGAGGCATTGCGCGATCTCGCGGCCCTCGTTGATGAATTTGGTTCTCTCGTCCTGTTGCAGGCCGGGAAGCCGAAAATTCCAGCAAGCGTGACAATTGCCTTTGAGCTCGAAGGCTTGCAGATGATCAATGAAGAATTGCCGCCTGCAGCGGATACCACGAATGTTACGGAATTGAACGCGTCAGACGCCGATGAAATGCTCGATCTTGCGAATTTGACCAAACCCGGACCGTTCCTCCGCCATACCTACATGCTCGGTGGATTCATTGGTTTGCGCGTTGAAGGCAAACTGATTGCGATGGCGGGTGAACGCTTCAAGGTGGACGGGTTCACCGAGATCAGTGGCGTTTGCACCCATCCCGATCACCGGGGCAGAGGCCTTGCCGCGCGGCTTTCGACACTGGTTGCGCACCGCATCGTCGTCCGGGGTGAAACACCCATGTTGCACGTCATTGCCAGTAACACCGCTGCAATCAAACTTTACGAGAATCTGGGGTTCCGGTTGCGCTGTCCGGTCACCGCAATTCAACTGAAGCGCGGCTGAGGCCAGCAGTTGACAGGGCTGGACAGGCCTCCTTTCCCCGCTATAAGCCGCACAAACACAGCAATTGAGAGAGTTCATGGCGCGCCAATTTATTTATCATATGCAAGGGCTTTCGAAATCCTATGCCGGTGGCAAGAAGGTTTTGGACAATGTGCATCTGCAATTTTATCCCGATGCGAAAATCGGCGTGCTGGGCCCCAATGGCTCAGGCAAATCCACCTTGCTCAAAATCATGGCGGGGCTTGATAAGGAATATAATGGCGAGGCTTGGGTGGCTGAGGGCGCAACCGTGGGCTATCTCGAACAAGAGCCACAGCTGGACCCGACCAAAACCGTACTCGAAAACGCCATGGTCGGTGTGGCCAAGCAGAAGGCGATCCTGGACGAATATAACGCCCTTATGGCAGACTATAATGACGAGAACGCGGCCAAGGCAGGCAAGCTGCAGGATGTGATCGACGCGCAAAACCTGTGGGATTTGGAAGCACAAGTAGAGCAGGCCATGGACGCGCTGCGTTGCCCACCCGGTGATGCCTCGATTGAAAACCTTTCCGGCGGCGAAAAGCGCCGTGTGGCGTTGACGCGGTTGTTGCTCTCGAAACCCGATCTCATCTTGCTCGACGAACCTACCAACCATCTTGATGCTGAATCAGTGAATTGGTTGGAGCATCATCTGCGCGATTATCCCGGCGCCATTTTGATCGTCACCCATGACCGCTACTTCCTCGACAATGTGACGGGCTGGATCCTCGAACTCGATCGCGGCAAGGGCATTCCCTATGAGGGCAATTACACCGCCTATCTGAAAGCCAAATCCAAACGCTTCGCGCAGGAACAGCGCGAGGACGTGGCCCGCCAGAAGACGATTGAACGTGAACAAGAGTGGATTGGCGCGTCGCCCAAGGCGCGGCAGGCCAAATCGAAAGCACGAATTTCCGCTTATGATGAACTCATCAAGAAAAATGATGAACGCTTGAAATCGCACACTGCGCAAATCATCATTCCGTCCGGCGAACGCTTGGGCGACAATGTGATTGAGATCGAGGGCTTGAACAAGGCTTACGGCGATCGTCTGCTAATTGAAAACTTGAACTTCAAACTTCCACCCGGCGGCATTGTGGGCATCATCGGGGCCAACGGCTCTGGCAAGACCACGCTGTTTAAAATGCTTACTGGCGATGAAAAACCTGACGCGGGTGTGATCAAGATTGGAGAGAGCGTCCAATTGGGTTACGTTGACCAAAGCCGAGATGCTTTGGATGGAAACAAGACCGTCTGGCAAGAAATCTCCGGCGGCAATGACGTGATTTATCTGGGCAAGCGCGAAATGAACAGCCGCGCTTACACAGGTGCCTTCAACTTCAAGGGCGCCGATCAACAGCAGAAAGTGGGCACACTTTCAGGCGGGCAGCGTAACCGTGTGCATCTGGCCAAGATGTTGAAGAGCGGTGCCAACGTGCTGCTGCTCGACGAACCGACCAACGATCTTGATACGGAAACGCTGGCCGCCCTTGAAGAAGCGCTGGAAGATTTTGCTGGCTGCGCCGTGATCATCAGCCATGACCGCATGTTCCTTGACCGCCTTGCAACCCACATTCTGGCCTTCGAAGGCGACAGCCATGTGGAATGGTTTGAAGGCAACTTCCAAGATTATGAAGAGGACAAGAAACGGAGATTGGGCGAAGACAGCGTGATGCCGAAGCGGATCAAGTATAAGAAGTTTGCAAGGTAGTCGCTTCTGGCCGTGACGGTTGATTGAACGTCTGGGTGGCGCTAAACATTGCTGCAATTGATTTGGGGGATCACACCATGTTCCTTTCACGCCGCACGCTTCTCTCTCTGCCTCTTGCTGCGGGCTTTGCCTCGCGCGCTGAGGCCAAGCTGGTTCCGGGCGAGCCTTTTGCGGTGGCTGATGATGATGACCAGAGGGTTGAATATCGCTATCGCAAGCAGATCGTCGATTTCAAAACCGGGGCCGCGCCCGGCACCATTGTGGTCAACACCTACTGGCACTGGCTTTATCTCGTGCTGGGCAACAACAAGGCGCTGCGCTTTGGCATCGGCACGGGCAAATATGGCGACTGGAAGGGCGAGACCCAGGTGGGCCGCATGGAGAAATGGCCGGTCTGGACACCAACGCCAGATCATTTGAAGCGGCGGCCGGATCTCATTCAATATATCAAGGGCATGCCCGGGGGCCTCAAGAACCCAATGGGCGCGCGGGCGATTTATCTTTTTGCCAACAATGCCGACACGAGCTACCGCATCCATGGCACCGATGTGCCCGAGCATATTGGCACCAAATCCACCGCGGGCTGCTTTGCCATGTTCAACGCCGATGTGATCTGGCTCTATGATCGCGTGAAACTGGGAACGCGGGTTGTAGTGATGTAATCTTGCCCCATGGCTGATTGGAACCCAACGCAATATCTGAAGTTCGCCGATGAGCGCACAAGGCCAGCACGGGATTTGCTGGCGCAGGTGCCGCTGAAAGAAGCTAAGCTGGTTTATGATCTTGGTTGCGGGCCGGGAAATTCGACAGAACTATTGGTTGAGGCCTATCCGCAGGCGCAGATCATTGGCGTGGATAATTCGCCAGAGATGCTGACCAAGGCCCGCATGACCCTGCCTGCGTTACGGTTTGAAGAAACTGATCTCAACAACTGGCTGCCAGCACCGGATGCCGATGTACTTTATTCCAACGCAACGTTTCAATGGCTGCCCAATCACTTGGCGGTTTTGCAGAAATTGCTCGGCGGTCTGAAGCCTGGCGGTGTGTTGGCAGTGCAGATGCCAGACAATCTGGTCGAGCCTTCGCATGTGCTGATGGGCGAGGCCGCACAAAATGCTCGGTATGCTGATAAATTACGCAGGGCCACTGCGGCGCGGGCCATATTGCCGACACCGGGGCATTACTATGCGGCCCTGAAACCCCTCTGTTCGCGCCTCGATATTTGGCACACGGTTTACAATCACCCGCTCAAGGGCGTGGCGGGGATTGTGGAATGGCTGACCAGCACAGGCCTGCGGCCCTATCTCGAGCCACTCTCTGCTGACGAGCAAAAAGACTATCTCGCGCGCTATGAAACCGCCCTGGCCAAGGCCTATCCTCTGCAAGACGACGGCACGGTGCTGTTGCGCTTCCCGCGCCTGTTCATGGTGGCGGTCAAGTGACTGCACCTGACCGCCGAGAATTCATCTGACGTTGATTAACCGGTGTAATGGTTGAGGAACGTGGCGATCTCCGGGCGGCTCTTGTGGCCCGCAGCCTTCAGGATGGGGCCAACTTCAGGATCAGTGGCGAAATTCTTGAAGCCGGCGGCATCCCAGTCGAAGATCACCCACACGCGGCTGGCGTCGGTTGGGTCGCTATAGACTGTGGCACCCTTTGAGCCGTGCTGCTTGCGCTTTGTCAGGCTGGTGGTGGAAAAGATTTTGAGGAACTGGTCGACATTTTCGACTGTGGTTGTTGCGAGCATCATTTTGTTCTCCATTGCTTTGTTGTCGAATTTGCGGGTTGCGGAAGAATGATTCCGCATGATGGTCGCCGGGGTCTTGGGTATTGCGGCTCGTCATCACCACTGCACCATCGCGCTGGGAAAGATTCTGCACATGAGGTGAACTACCCAGTGACCAAACTATTTTGAGTGTTGGTGCTGGGGACCCTGTTCAGCCTGCAAGTCCACGCTCAACGGCATAGAGTGCAGCACCGGCGCGGGTCGTGACGCCGATCTTGGAATAGAGGTTCTGGATGTGGTTTTCAGCCGTCTTGGGGGCGATATCGAGCAGCTGTGCGGCTTGTTTGGCGGTGTTGCCCGCCACGATGAGGCGCAGCACTTCAATTTCGCGCGTCGAAAGCCCGGCCAGCCGCTCCGTCTTGTCGCGCCGCGACGATTGGCCAGCACGGCTAAAACTGCGGCGGAGGCATCAGGGCACAATTTTCCTTCGCGTACCATTTCACGCAGGTGGGTGGCCGCTGCGGCATCATTTAGGGCGGGCCGATGCGGCCGTTCTTCGCGCAAGGTCTGGAAGGCTTCGGCGGTAGCCAGCACGCGCGCGGCGGGCGAGAGATCATTGCCGCTCACATGGCGGTGATAACCGCTACCATCGAGGCGTTCGTGGTGGCGCAGCACGAGGTTTGATACACCAAGACCATTGCTGCCCAGCGCCGCCAGAGCCCTTTCGCCATGATAGGGGTGGAGATGCACTTCATCCATTTCGCGTAGTGTGAAAGGCGTGGGCTTGAGCCAGGTTGCCACCGGCACAGCCAATTCGCCAATGTCATGCACACAGGCAGCCCATTGCACACTCCGTATGTCAGACGCGGGCAGGCCCATCTTCGTGGCTGAATCAGTGGCCAGTTTTGCTACGCGCCGCGAATGGCCCATGGTCTGCGGCATGCGCATGTCGATCATGTCAGCCATGGCAAGATAGGCTTCATCACAGCCTGCCTCGTCCAACATGCCGTGAGGTTGGGGTTCATGGGACAAAATAGTCTCGCGGCTCAATTCATCATCAAGCCCGGCCATCAGCGTTTGCGAGTCGGCCAGCAGGATGTCTGCCAACTCTGGCTCGTAAGCGCCGCCGCGCCGCGCGGTGATGACTTTCCTCATACCTTCATGCCCCAATGCCTCCGTCTGAATGATGGCGTCCTGTGCAAGGGTGATGAGCCGCACGGCAAATTTCACCTCCCCGCCCTTGATGCCGTGGGGCATGCCGCGACCATCCCAGCGCTCATAAAGCTGGCCGAGGTTGGCGCAGATTTCCGGCGAAAGTCCGATGCGCGCACCAATCCTTTGGGCCACTTCGCAATGGCCTGCCAGAACCGGAATGGTGACCTGCGGCGCACCAACAAGCCCAAGTTCAACGAGGCTTGCAAGTTCTTCGGGTGCTGCCCCGGCATTGGCGCGGGTGAGGGCGCGGATGAAAAGAGCGCGGCGCTCAGCAGAAATGCCAATATCGGTCTGTCCCACATCGCGGCGCAAAGTGAATTCGTCGCCGAATGCGGCGGTCAGAAGATGCGTGTCGGCGTTGCAACCAATATAACGCAGCAGGGATTGATGATAGACATTGCGGTGTTCCTGTTCACTGAGCTTTGCCGCTTGCGCCAGCCGCATGGCCAACACGCAGGATCGTGAGGCAAAATCGCGCGTCTGCCCCGTGGCAAGGTCGGAGGCATAGGCCAGTACCATCATGAATTCAGCGCGGCGGACGGCAGATGTCATTTCGGATCATCCCGGTCTGGTGCAGTAGTGCAAGGACTATGCCTGATACCAAGCGTGAAGTGAACGGGGTCCTATTACGCGTGTACTTTTTGGTCGATGACTTGAACTTTATGACGTTTCACACGTTATGTTGCAACGATCACCAATGAGGAGGTCAATGGATGCTTCGTGCTGCCGCAATGATTTCTGTGATCGCGCTTTCTCTAGGGACCGGCAAGGCTGGGGCTGAATCCCTGTTGGGAGATATCGCGCGGGCCGCCCATCATATTGACCACAAGCTGTGCAAATTGAATCCAGCGGTCTCGAAATGTCAACCAAACCATCGCAAGGCCAAGATCACTGCGAGGCACTTGGCACCGAAGCCTCGAGCGACGGCTGGTTCTGCAGCCTCTGTTGTTGCGCCGTTACCCGCCGCCCACGGAGTTGCACCATCAGTGCCCGTCATTACTGGGAAAGCTGCAGCACAAACAATCCCCGTGCCGCGCCCGCAAGAGAAGCCAGCTGATCTTGTTCCCAAGGCAAAAGCTGCGGCAAGCATTGTGCCTCCGCCTGTGGCTTCAGCACCGGCGCCTGCTGCGCACGCACAGCCGATGCTGCCGGTTGCTGTTCCGCCGCAACCACCGCTGCCTGAAGATGGCAGCGGCTGCCTGGCCGCGTTGGCTGCGGTGGGGGTAACGTTTTCACCCGTTCCGCCGCCGAGCGCGGTTGCTGGCTGTGCTGTTCTGAGCCCTGTGCGCTTGTTCGGCGTGAAAACGCCTGGCAGTCAGGTCAAACTGCCGGATCAACCGGTGCTGAATTGCGCCTTTGCTTTGAAGTTTTCGCAATGGATTGCAACGCGGATCCAGCCATTGGCGCAGGCAGATGGGTCTGCTGCCCTCATTGCGTTGGGAACTGGCCCAGGATTTGATTGCCGTGGGCGCAATGGCGATACCGCGGGCAAGATGAGTGAACATGCGACAGGCAATGCCGTGGATATTGTCTATCTCACCTTCAGCGATAAAAAACGTGTTTTGGTGAAAGATGCGCTGGATGACAAGGCGCCTGGGTTTGCTTTGCTGCGCGATGTGCGCGCCAGCGCCTGCCAGGACTTCACCACCGTGCTGGGTCCGGGGGCCAATGAGGCACACCGCGAACATTTTCACATTGACCTTGAACAACGAAGGACCGGAAGCAACTTTCGCTTATGCGAATAAAGGCAAAATTTGCGCTTACTCCGCTGCTTCCAGCTTCTTGATGTCTTCGGGGATGAGGAAACCGCCAGATTGTCTGGCCCACAAAGCGGCGTAGATGCCACCCTTCTTCTTTACCAATTGTGCATGTGTGCCCTCTTCCACAACGCGGCCCTTGTCCATCACCACAAGGCGGTCCATCGCCGCGATCGTGCTCAAGCGGTGCGCCACCGCGATGACGGTTTTGCCTTGCATCAGCACATTGAGATTTTCCTGAATGGCGGCCTCGACTTCGGAATCCAGTGCCGAAGTGGCTTCATCCAAGATCAAAATCGGCGCATTTTTCAACAGCACGCGGGCGATGGCCACGCGCTGGCGTTGGCCACCTGAAAGCTTCACACCACGCTCACCCACATGGGCCTCCATGCCACGTCTGCCACCCGGATCGACCAGTGTGCTGATGAATTCCGAGGCATGGGCCTGCGCTGCGGCGGCATCAATATCCGCTTGGGCCGCATCGGGCCTGCCGTATCTGATATTATCGCGCACCGAACGGTGGAGCAGGGATGTGTCCTGTGTCACCACGCCGATGGCGGCACGTAAAGACTCTTGTGTCACTTCCGCGATATTCTGGCCGTCGATGGCAACGCTTCCGCCACCCACATCGTAAAAGCGCAGAAGCAAATTGGCGATGGTGGACTTGCCCGCGCCAGAACGGCCGACGAGGCCGACCTTCTCGCCGGGCTTGATGACGAGATTGAGGCCAGCGATCACTTCGCGACCATCCTCGACACCTTTGCCATAGTTGAAATGCAAATTGCTGAAGGCAATACGGCCCTGTGAAACGGCGAGCGGCTTGGCATCCGGCAGATCGACAACCGCGTGATGTCTGGCAATTACATCCACACCGTCCTTCACTACGCCGAAATCTTCAAACAACCCCGCCACTTCCCACAGCACCCAGTGGGCCATGCCGAGCATGCGGTAAATGAGGCCAACAGAAAAGGCGATGGCACCCACAGTGATCGCACCCTTGGACCACAGCCAAATCGCAATGGCCGCCGTGGCCGTGAGCACACCGCCGTTCAAGGCGTTGAGCGCAATGTTCATCCGTGTGGCAACACGCATCGAATCGTAAACCGATTGCAACATCCAGCCCATGCCTTCCTTGGCGTAATCGTCCTCGCGGCTGGCGTGGGCAAAGAGTTTGACGGTGGGCATATTGGTGTAAGTGTCGACAACGCGGCCGGTCACCAGCGAGCGCATGTCGGCCTGTCTCTCGGAGAGCTTGCCCATCTGCGGCACGAAATGGCGCGTGGTGACGGCATAGAGTACCAGCCACACCAGCATGGGGATGGCGAGGCGCAGGTCATATGCGGTGAAGGAACCAAGTGTTGTAAACACGAATGCAACGACATAGGAAATCACCTGTGTCAGTTTCATCACCACATCGCGCACACCAAGGGCCGCCTGCATCACCTTGGTGGCGATGCGGCCCGCAAATTCATTGTGAAAGAACTCCATCGATTGGCGCAGCATGTAACGATGCGACATCCAGCGAATGCGCATGGCGAAATTGCCCCTTAGGCCTTGGTTTTCAATCGAGTCCCCAATCATCGCGAGCCCAGGCTGGATCAGCAACGCCAAGGCGGCATAAATCATCATCTCTGATCCATGGTCGGCAAAGAAAGTTGTGGGATTTGCGGCACCCAACGTGTCGACCAGCTTGCCGACATAGGCGAAAATGCGCACTTCAATGACGGCGATAGTCACCGAGAGTAGAAGCCCGGCCGCAATCAGCGGCAGAAAAGGCCGCGAATAAAAACGGATGAAGCCCCACGTATTGGCTTGGGGCATAGTAGGTGCTGTGGCCGGGAAAGAATCAACCCTTCTTTCCAGCCAAGTGAAAAACCGACTGATCATGATGCAGCCAATATGGGCGCTTGGCGGGGAAAGGTCAAAGCGGGGCAGAATTGCAGAAAATTCAGGCATGCAAATTATACGTTGTGCTACACCCCGCCCATGGGTTCTTCCAGCCGCATTCTCCCCCTCGTGGTCGCATCTGCCTTGTTCATGGAAAACATGGACTCAACCGTCATCGCCACCTCGCTGCCCGCCATGGCGCAGGATCTGGGCACCAGCCCCGTGGCACTGAAACTGGCCTTCACCACTTACTTGTTGAGCCTCACCGTCTTCCTGCCCATCTCATCGTGGATTTCTGATCGTTTTGGCGCAAAGCTGGTGTTCCGCCTGGCGATTGCCGTTTTTACGCTGTCCTCGCTGGCTTGTGGCTGGGCGCCGAGCCTCACCCATCTGGTGATCGCCCGCGCCGTCCAAGGTCTGGGCGGGGCCATGATGGTGCCGGTCGGGCGAACCATCATTCTGCGCTCGATTCCCAAGGCAGAGTTGGTGGGCGCACTGGCCTGGCTCACTGTGCCGGCGCTGATCGGCCCGCTCGTCGGCCCGCCCATCGGCGGCTTCATCACCACCTATTTCTCATGGCACTGGATTTTCTGGATGAATTTGCCCATTGGCATTTTGGGCTTGATCATGGCCACGCTGTTCATGCCAGAGTCAACGGAAGTTGAACGCCGTCCCTTGGATGTGAAGGGCTTTCTGCTTTCTGGTCTGGGGCTTTCCTTCGCCGTCTTTGGCCTCAGTGTCGCTGGCCGTGATTTACTCAATCCCATTGAGACCCTTGGCTTTGTCGCCGTCGGGGCTTTGATGATCTGGGCCTATGTCCGCCACGCTGAAAAGGTAGAACACCCCATCCTTGATCTGCGTTTGATCACGGTGGCAACGCTACGGGTCTCACTTTCGGCAGGATTTTTCTACCGTGTGGCAGCAGGTGCCATTCCCTTTCTTTTGCCCTTGTTGCTGCAGCTCTGTTTCAACGCCACGCCGTTTCAATCCGGCTTGATCACCTGCGCCAATGCTTTCGGGGCCATCGGCATGAAGTTCCTGGCGGCGCGCATGTTGAAGCAATTCGGTTATCGGCACCTGCTTCTGTTTAACGGTGCCATCTCTTGCGGTTTGATGGCGGCTATGGGGCTTTTTACTGCCGTGACGCCCTTGCTGGTGATCTATGCAGTGCTGGTTTTCGGCGGGTTGACACGTTCCCTGCAATTTACGGCACTCAACTCCATCGCCTATGCCGATATCCGCAATGAAGACATCGCCCGCGCCAATGGGCTTTATACCGTGGTGCAGCAGGTCTCCCTGGCGGTCGGGGTGGCTTTGGCCGCGATCATCCTCGAACTCTCACAATGGCTGCGGGGCACGCAGGTTTTGGATCAGCATGATTTTGCGGCGGCTTTTATTGTATTGGCGCTCGGCGGTCTTTTGGCGATCCCGGCCTTTGCCAAACTGCCGCGCGATGCCGGGGCCGCTATGTCGGGCCACCGCGCGGCGTCGTGAGCGAGGCGCAGCGACGCCCAAACCCGCAATCACGCAGCACGGCCCATTGCCTCACGATAGTTTGAGCTGCTGCTGGCTTTCGTGAGTGGCGGATTGCCGGACGAGCGCATAGATTACCCTCATGAAAGGAGTTCCCCATGACTCGCAGAGACGCTTTTAAGAAAACAGGTTTTTCCCTCGCCGCCTTGGGCCTTGGCGCAGGCTGGGCCAAAGGTGCTACCACCCCGGCAGAAATCTTCGAGGTGACCAAGACCGACGCTGAATGGAAGGCTTTGCTCCCCCGCGAAGCCTATGAAACCCTGCGCCACGAAGCCACCGAACGACCGGGCACTTCGCCTTTGGTGAACGAGCACCGCAAAGGCGTGTTCAACTGTGCGGGCTGTGACTTGGCACTTTATGACTCGGCCACCAAATTCGAAAGCGGCACGGGCTGGCCAAGCTTCTTTGATCACTTGCCCAATGCCGTTGGCACTAAGGTGGATGGCTTGTTGCTGATGGCCCGCACGGAAGTGCATTGCCGCCGCTGTGGCGGGCATTTGGGCCATGTCTTCGACGATGGCCCCCAGCCCACAGGCCTGCGCTATTGCATGAACGGCGTGGCGTTGAAATTCACAGCCGTGGCGGCATAGACAGGCTGCCGATGGCCGAAAGCCGTCGGCAAATCTATTTCAAAACCTGCAGAGCCCTAGGCCGCCGACTTATGGCGCGGGTGATGCACAACCTTGTTGCTGGTCCTGACCTCGGGCTCAGCGGTTTCCACATCGGTGCGCGAAAGCCAAGCTGGCAAGTCTTCCAGCGTGATGCCGGAATCCTGCGCGTCAATGATGCTGCAGGCGAGCAGCCAATGCTCCTCCGCCTTGCCCTCGGGGCGGCCATCGCGCTCCCAAATCAAATAGGCCAAAGCGCCAACGCGTTCATCCCGCGGGGCTTTGACTTCGAACGTCTTTTCAGTGTCTTCCATGATGCACTCCATTCGTGAAATTCAAGGTTCAACAAAGGGTGACGAAGCCGCCCAAACGCAAAAGGCAGCAAACGCAGACTCACATTGGATGATGAGTGAGTCGTGGAACAGGATTGTGGTGATTTGAGGGAAAGGGACACTTTAACCTTGCGCGAACTTAGAAAATTCCTCTCTCTCTTTCGCGCAGCGGGGGAGGGCAAACGCACAAGACATAACATTCGCCCTTCCACCTTCTCCCGAGGGAAGAACGGTAAAAATAGTGCCCGAATTCTCATGTGCGAGAGTCGCTCCCCTTCAAGAAGAGGAGGTAGAACTGCCTTGGCTGGCTACCTATTCTAAATTGAGCGCATAGTAGTCTTGTCCAATTGAAATCATGAACTTCTCCCTCCTCTTCTTGAAGGGGAGCGACTCTCGCACATGAGAATTCGGGCACTATTTTTACCGTTCTTCCCTCGGGAGAAGGTGGAAGGGCGA
>JAYUEP010000101.1:0-16298 GCA_043739165.1 Hyphomicrobiales bacterium | reverse complement strand
CTGCGTCATCTCAAAGCCAACTTCGGCTTCAATGCGCCCTTCAAAGCAGACTCGCGTCTCTATGATCGCAACCTGGGTGGCGGTGGCATTCTTGATGTTGGCGGTTACACCACGTCACTCGCACGCCTGATCGCCGGCGCCAGCATGGGCCAACCCTTCGCTGAGCCGACAAGCCTGAAAGGCGTCGGCATAGTCGGCAAGAGCGGCGTGGACGAAGTGGCTCATGCGCTGCTCACGTTCTCCAATGGCTTCATCGCGGAAATCGCCGTTGCCGTAGCCCGAAACATGGACAACCGTGCCATCATCACTGGCGACAAAGGCACAATTGAATTGGCCGATCCTTGGGTGCCGGGGCGCAATGCCGGGCCATCGGATTCAAAGATCATCGTCACCGTTGATGGCAAGAGCCGCACCGAAGACATCATTAACCCGCATCAGCTGTTTTCCTTCGAAGCCGAACTCGCCAGCCGCGCCATTCTGGGCAGGCATAAACAGGCCCCGCATCCCGCCATGAGTTGGGCCGACAGCATAGGCAATAATTTGGCACAGGATCGCTGGCGTGCGGAATTGGGCTATGCCACTTTCAGCGAAGACCCGAAGCTGAACCTCGCCATTCCGGGCGTCTTGCCCAAAGGCCTGCCGCAAATCCCCAAGATCAAGATCGCCGATCTCGACAGGCCAATCAGCCAATTGGTGATCGGTTGCGACAACAAGGATGACATCGCCTCAGGTGCCTTGGTCTGGGACGCGTGGATGGAAGCCGGCGGCAATGCCTTTGACACCGGCTTTGTCTATGGCGGCGGCCACCATGAAAAAGTTCTGGGCCAATGGATCGCCAATCGCGGCGTGGCCAAGGAGGTGATCACCATCGTCAAAGGCGGCCACACACCATACTGCACGCCACGCGCCATTGAGGCGCAGTTGGAAATTTCGCTGGAACGCTTGGGCCTCAATCATGCACCCATCTACATTATGCACCGCGACAATTTGAATGTCCCCGTGGGCGAATTCGTTGACGCGCTCAACCGCCTGCGTAAAGCTGGTCGCATTGGTGCCTTTGGGGGTTCCAACTGGTCGGTGGCACGCTTCAAGGAAGCCAATGCCTATGCCGCGTCAAAAGGACTGAAGCCCCTCACCATCCTGAATAATAATCTCTCTTTGGCTGTGATGGAAAAACCCGTCTGGGCGGGTTGCATCACGTCCAACAACGCCGAGACTCTGGCCTTCCTGCGGACAAGCAGGACCACGCATGTGAGCTGGTCATCACAAGCCCGCGGTTATTTCCTGCCTGAGGCTTTGCGCAACCGCCTGCCCGCCGACACCAGCCCCGAAACCTGTTTTGGCAGCAAGGACAATGCCGAGCGCCGTGCCCGCGCTGAGAAACTCGCCAAGCAACATGGCGTGTCGACACACAACATCGCAACTGCCTGGGTTCTGGCCCAAATCTTCCCGTCTCTGGCGCTGGTCGGACCCAGGAGCCCCGGCGAGATTGCCTCCACCCTGCCGGGCCTTGGCGTAAAGCTCACGCAACAGGAAGTCGCGTGGCTTAATCTGGAAGCGAATTGAGTGTGAGCTGGCTATCAGTGGCAGTGCGCGATGAAATCATTGGCGTTTGCGGCGGCTGAGAACCAGCCGCTGGAAAGGGTTCTAACGCCCGGCACCTCCTGCGCCACGGTGCGGACCCGGAAGAGTGCTTGGCCCAGACTTGGGCGCAGCTCATTTCGCGCATTGGCCAGTGCGTCGTGCACTCGCTGTCCAAGGCGTTGAAGGGCGGCAAGCTGGATAAGGTCCAGGACACGGGCTACTATTGGTACGACAAGTCCAACATCACTGATCCAAAGGTCACTGCTGTTCTTTATGATTGATATGATTTGATCAACGGAAGTTGATCAGGATGCGCCCTCTCCCGAAAACCGGGGGAGGGCGTTTTTTTGCTCAGGGTGGAATGCGTCTACGTTATTCCCATAAAGATATAACGCGCTGATTTCGCAACATACTTTCGCCATTTCCCGCTTCTCTGCTCTTGACGGACATGTGCGACGGGATGAACATAACCCGTCATCAGATGGTTGAGACTGTCTGCCTCAACCGAGGGAGGAAAGAATGCCAGCAATCAAAATGAAATTGAACGGCAAGACAGTAGGTGGCGAGGTTGAGGGCCGAACACTTCTTGTTGAATTCATTCGTGAACACAAAGGTCTGACGGGCACCCACGTGGGCTGTGACACAAGCCAATGCGGCGCATGCGTTGTGCACGTGAATGGTAAGGCAGTGAAAAGTTGCACGACACTCGCAGCCGCCTGCGATGGCGCCGATATCACCACGATTGAAGGCCTGGCCAAGGGCACGGAACTTCATCCGATGCAGGCCGCTTTCAAGGAACATCACGGACTGCAATGCGGCTATTGCACCCCGGGCATGATCATGGCGGCCATCGATATCGTCAAGCGCAATGGCAAAAATGTCTCGGAAGAGGTCATCCGCCGTGAGCTTTCGGGCAATATCTGCCGCTGCACCGGTTATCATAATATCGTCAAGGCCGTGCAGGCCGGCGCAGCGAATATGTAAGGGAGGCCAATATGAGCAACTCAGCAACTGGCATTGGCGCATCTGTCCGCCGCAAGGAAGACCTTCGCTTCATCACAGGCAAGGGCCAATATACCGACGACATCAATCTGAAAGACCAGACCTATGCCTACTTCCTGCGCAGCCCTCACGCGCATGCGAAGATCAAGAGCATCAATACAGCAAAGGCCGCAAAAATGCCCGGTGTTGCCGGGATTTTCACCGGTGCCGACATTGAAAGAGACAAGCTCGGCGGCTTGATTTGCGGTTGGATGATCCATTCCAAGGATGGTTCGGCCATGAAGGCTGGGCCCCATCCCGTTTTGGCCCAGGGCAAAGTGCGTTATGTTGGTGATACAGTTGCGGTGATCATTGCCGACACCAAGGAACAGGCTAAGGCCGCCGGTGCTGCTGTTCAGGTGGTCTATGAAACATTGCCCCATGTGGTTGATGCCGCCAAGGCGATGAAATCCAAGGCGCAGGTGCATGATGCCGCTCCCGATAACCGGGTGTTCAACTGGGGCCTTGGCAATGAAGGGCCAACAGCAGAGGCCTTCAAGAACGCTGCTCATGTGACGACTCTGGAGATTGTCAACAACCGCTTGATCCCCAATGCCATGGAGCCACGCGCCGCCATTGGTGCTTATGATTCCGGTACGGAAAGTTATACGCTTTATACCACCAGCCAAAACCCGCATGTTGCCCGCTTGGTGATCTCGGCTTTCCACGGCCTGGCACCTGAACACAAGCTGCGCGTCATTGCGCCGGATGTTGGCGGCGGCTTTGGCTCAAAGATTTTCATCTATGCCGAAGAGGTCGTCTGTGTTTGGGCTGCCAAGCATGTGGGGCGCCCCGTGAAGTGGACAGCGGAACGCACCGAAAGCTTTCTCGCTGATGCTCATGGCCGCGACCATGTGACCAAGGCTGAACTTGCGGTGGATCGGAACGGCATCATCACCGGGCTTCGCGTGCACACGATTGCCGCGATGGGTGCTTATCTCTCAACCTTCTCGGCGGCAGTGCCAACCTATCTCTATGGAACTTTGCTCTCCGGCCAATATGCGATTCCCAATGTCTACGCCGAAGTGGACGCCGTCTACACCAACACCGCCCCGGTTGATGCTTACCGGGGTGCTGGCCGCCCCGAGGCAACCTATGTGGTGGAACGCTTGGTGGAAACGGCCGCGCGTGAATTGAAGCTGGACCCGGCCGAATTCCGTCGCCGTAACTTCGTCAAAACCTTCCCACATCAAACGCCTGTCATCATGTGTTACGATGCTGGTGATTATGGCGCGTCGTTGGACAAGGCACTTGCTATGTCGGACTACAAGAACTTTGCAACCCGCAAGGCCGAAAGTGCCAAGAATGGCAAGCTGCGCGGCGTAGGCTTCTCCGCCTATATCGAAGCCTGCGGCATCGCCCCTTCGGCGGCGGTGGGTTCGCTCGGCGCTGGCGTGGGCTTGTGGGAATCCGCTGAAGTGCGCGTCAACCCTGTGGGCACAGTTGAAATCCTCACCGGTTCTCACAGCCACGGCCAAGGCCATGAAACGACCTTTGCGCAGTTGGTTTCTGAGAAACTTGGAATTGATATCAACTCGGTCTCGATTGTGCACGGCGACACGGATAAAGTGCAGATGGGCATGGGCACCTATGGCTCACGCTCCGGCGCTGTTGGCATGCACGCCATCTCCAAAGCCCTAGACAAGATTGAAGCCAAGGCCAAGCGGGTGGCAGCCGCGGTGATGGAAGCCTCGGTTGATGACGTAGTGTTCAAGAACGGCACGTTCACCGTCAAAGGCACGGACAAGAAGATGGCTTTTGGCGAAGTGGCCTTGCAGGCCTATGTCGGCCACAAGTTCAATTCCTCTGAGATTGAAATCGGTCTGAAAGAAAGTGCCTTCCATGATCCGGCGAACTTCGTCTTCCCCGCAGGCGTTCATATCTGCGAAGTGGAAGTGGATGCTGAAACGGGCCACACGACCATCGCCGCCTATACGGCAGTGGATGACTTCGGTAACCTGATCAACCCGATGATCGTTGAAGGCCAGGTTCACGGCGGTGTCGCCCAAGGTATTGGCCAGGCGCTGTTTGAAGGCTGCGTCTATGATGATGACTCTGGCCAGCTATTGACCGGCTCGTACATGGACTACGCCATGCCACGCGCAGGCTATATGCCAAATCTGGCAGATTTCAAACTGGGTTTCACTTGCACCCCATGCCCCACCAATCCGATGGGCATGAAGGGCTGCGGTGAGGCTGGGGCCATTGGCTCACCGCCCGCCGTTATCAATGCCATCACCAACGCCATTGGTGTTCGCGATATCGCCATGCCCGCCACACCGCTTGCTGTTTGGCAGGCGATGCAAGGCATGAAAAGAGCTGCAGAGTAAGGGAGGGAAACATGGAAAACTTCAATTATCACCGCCCGACAACAGTTGCGGCTGCGGCAGCAATGATGAAGAAATCGAAGGACGGTAAATTTCTTGGGGGTGGCCATACGTTGCTGCCCACCATGAAACAGGGCTTGGCTTCGCCGAGGGATGTGATTGACCTGACGGCAATCAAGAATTTCGGCGGCATCAAGGTCTCGAAAACTGCCGTTTCGATCAAAGCGGGCACAACGCACCAAGAAGTGGCGACATCTGCTGCTATCAAGAAAGCCATTCCGGCACTGGCGCAAATGGCTGGCAAAATTGGCGGCGTGCATGTGCGCCACAAGGGCACGATCGGCGGTTCTGTCGCCAATAATGACCCGGCGGCGGATTATCCTTCGGCCTGCCTTGGCCTTGGTGCCACGATTGAAACCAACAAGCGCAAGATCGCGGCAGACAAGTTCTTCACAGGCATGTTTGAAACAGCGCTGAAGAAGGATGAGATCGTCACCGCTGTTCACTTCCCGATCCCTAAGAAGGCGTCACATCAGAAGTTCCCCAATCCGGCCTCGCGCTATGCCATGGTCGGCGTGTTTGTCAGCCAAGATGGCAAGGGCAACGCCCGTGTCGGCGTTACAGGTGCAGCACCCTGCGTGTTCCGCGCCGGGGCGTTCGAAGCGGCCCTGACAAAAGATTTCTCGGCCAAGGCCATCGCAGGTGTGAAAGCCTCCTCAAGAGGCCTGCTGTCAGACATGCATGCCACGGCTGACTACCGTGCCCATCTGATCAACGTGTTAGCCGCACGGGCTGTCGCAGCGGCCTAGGCTTGGTTTCCAAAGACTCGATGAATGGATCCCCGCGTAGGCTGCGGGGATTTTATTTGACTCAATAAGTCCACGCAATATTTAACGCTGAGCCGATAGCCCGCCATTCTTTTCGATGAAGGCGATGACATCGTTCAAACCATTTTGTCGCAACAGATCTGTAAATACATAGGGCCGCTCACCGCGCACTGCCTTTGTGTCGCTTTCCATCACTCCAAGATCAGCCATCACATGGGGTGCCAGATCCATCTTGTTGATAATGAGTAAATCTGAACGGGTGATGGCTGGCCCGCCCTTACGCGGGATTTTCTCGCCCTGGCAGACTGAGATCACATAAATCGAAAGATCAGCGAGATCGGGCGAGAACGTCGCTGCAAGATTGTCGCCACCCGATTCAATGAAGATCACGTCAAGATCAGGATGGCGCTTGGACATTTCAGCGATGGCGGCGAGATTAATCGACGCATCTTCGCGGATCGCGGTGTGTGGGCAGCCCCCCGTTTCAACCCCCATGATCCGGTCTTCTGGCAAGGCCTGGAGGCGGTTGAGGATGAGAGCATCTTCTTTGGTGTAAATATCATTGGTGATGACGGCGATGGAATACTTGTCTTGCAGAGCTTTGCAGAGTTTTTCAGTCAGTGTGGTTTTGCCGGAACCGACCGGCCCGCCGATGCCGATGCGCAAAGGCCCGCCTGTATGCAAAGAGTTCATGAGCGGAAAATCCTCGAATGCTGGGTTTCATGTTTCATGGCGGCGATGTCGGAGAGCATGGTGCAGGAGCCAAGATCATCAAGTGTCGCGACCTCGGCGCGCACGGCAGTTGCGGCGATGACAGGCATCAGATCGCGCATGATTTCAAGACCTGCGGTTTGCCCCAAGGGTACCAATCGGACGGCGACTGAAATCAACGCATTCGAAAACCCGTGCAAGAAAGCCAGCAGCGCGTGACGCGGGGCAAGCCCCATCGCGCGGCAAGTGCGAGCGGCGGCGATGGGATAGGCTATTTTGCCTTCATGCTTCTGAAATTGCGAGAACACGTCCGCCGCTGCCATAAAAGCCGAGCCTAGCTGGGTCGTCTCCAAATAGCGTTCACGCGATGAACACAGTGCCAGAGCCAGTTCATTCACGTTCTGATTTTGAAATTCTTGTACAAATAGCACGGCATCATTCCAGCCCGAGCCACATGTGATCACATCGCTGATCCAGCTTTCTACATCGGCTGGGGTTTGGACGTGACCATCATCAATGGCCCATTCGAGCCCGTGACTATAGGCATAAGCACCGATGGGAAAGGCGGGGGACATCCAGTTGAGCAACAGCAAGAGTTGCGAGGCTTCAATGGTCCCATGCTTAGTGTCCATGGGCATAGGCCCCATGTTCTGGTGAGAAGGGCTCACGCACCGTGATGACTGTGGCCCCCAGGCCCACAAGCATCTGCGCAATCACATGATCGGGTCTGATGAGAATGCGGTGCAGTTCAATCTGCGCCTCAAGGTGCCGATTGCCGATGTGCCAAGCCAGGCGTGTGAGATGCAACCCGTCGCGCGCGCGAACTTCCAGCAAATCTTCCGGCAAGGCAGAAATCGCAATCAAACGGCCATCTTCCAAAACCAGACAATCGTGGTTTTCCAGCTTCACGGGTCTTTCAAAATCCACCAGAACGTCTGTGCCATTCTCCAGTGTCAACAGCTTGCGCCGCAAATGCCGATCCTGCGCATCAAGGGCAATGCGTGCCCAAGGCTCCTCCATCACGAAACCCGCACGCGCAAAAGATGTGGCGCGAAGTTGCGACATTAGAACAGGAAATACCTTTGTGCCATGGGCAGAGAGGTGGCGGGTTCACACACCAGCAGTTCTCCATCCGCGCGCACCTCATAAGTCTCGGGGTTCACCGTGATCTTCGGCATGGCATCATTGTGGATCATGGATTTCTTCGACAGGCCACCGCGCGTGTTCTTCACGGCGATCATTTGCTTGGCAGTACCGAGGCGCTTGTGCAATCCACCTGTGATGGCAGCTTGTGACGTGAAGACGACGGATGAAGTGGTCAATAACTTTCCGAAGCTGGCAAACATCGGGCGATAATGTACGGGCTGTGGCGTGGGGATTGACGCATTGGGATCCCCCATCGGGGCCGCAGCAATCGAACCCCCGAGCAAGACCATTTCCGGTTTCACGCCGAAGAAGGCCGGATTCCACAACACGAGATCTGCGCGCTTGCCAATTTCAATGGAGCCCACTTCATGCGAGAGACCGTGGGCGATGGCAGGGTTGATCGTATATTTCGCGATGTAGCGTTTCACCCGCGCATTGTCATTACCCTTATCGCCTGCAAGCGCGCCGCGCTGCACCTTCATCTTATGCGCCGTTTGCCAGCAGCGGATGATCACTTCGCCGACCCGGCCCATGGCCTGGCTGTCGGATGAGATCATCGAGAACGCGCCCATATCATGCAGAATGTCTTCAGCGGCAATTGTCTCCTTGCGAATGCGGCTCTCGGCAAAGGCAATGTCTTCGGCGATGCGTGGGGAAAGATGATGGCACACCATCAACATATCCAAATGCTCGGCCACCGTATTGATCGTGTAAGGCCGCGTCGGGTTGGTGGAGGAGGGCAACACATTGGGCAACGACGCCACCTTGATGATGTCTGGCGCATGCCCGCCGCCCGCACCTTCGGTGTGGAAGGTGTGGATGGTGCGGCCTTTGAAGGCGACGATGGTGGCTTCGACGAAGCCGGACTCATTCAAAGTATCGGTGTGAATGGCCACTTGCACGTCAAAAGCATCAGCCACGCTGAGACAATTATCAATGGCGGCAGGTGTGGTGCCCCAGTCTTCATGCAGCTTCAAACCACAAGCGCCTGCCAAAATCATTTCTTCGAGTGGTGCGGCGAGTGACGCATTGCCCTTGCCCATGAATCCGAGGTTCATCGGGAAGGCATCTGCTGCTTCAATCATGCGTTCCAAATGCCAAGCACCGGTGCACGTGGTGGCCAAGGTGCCATGCGCCGGCCCTGTGCCGCCGCCCAGCATGGTAGTGATGCCGGAATAAAGCGCTTCTTCAATTTGCTGAGGGGCGATGAAATGGATGTGGCTGTCGATACCGCCTGCGGTGATTATTTTTCCCTCGCCTGCAATGATCTCGGTTGAGGGGCCGATGATGATGGTGACAGCATTTTGCGTATCTGGATTGCCCGCCTTGCCGATTGCAACGATGCGGCCTTCCTTTAATCCGATATCGGCTTTGTAAATGCCTGAATGATCAACCACCAAGGCATTGGTGATGACGGTATCCATCGCACCTTGGGCGCGTGTAGCCTGCGATTGGCCCATGCCATCACGGATCACTTTGCCGCCGCCGAACTTCACCTCCTCGCCATATAAAGTGAAATCTTTTTCCACCTCGATGAAGAGTTCCGTATCGGCGAGCCGTACTTTGTCGCCCACTGTGGGGCCATACATTTGCGCATAAGTTTGGCGTGAGATTTTTGACATTACAGCGCTCCCATCACTTTGCCATGGAAGCCATAGATTTTCCGTGCGCCACCAATCGGCACAAGAGTCACCTCGCGGCGCTGCCCCGGTTCAAACCGCACTGCCGTGCCCGCAGCAATATCCAACCGCATGCCCCGCGCCGCTGTGCGATCAAAGCTCAGGCTCTCATTGGTTTCAAAGAAATGATAATGGCTGCCCACTTGAATGGGCCTGTCTCCCGTATTGGCTACTTCCAATGTCACGCGCCGAGCACCGACATTGACTTCGATATCGCCTTTTGCCGTTATTATTTCACCGGGGATCATGTGTGCCTCTCAACGAATGGGATGGTGAACGGTGACAAGCTTGGTGCCATCAGGAAAGGTAGCCTCAACTTGGACATCATGAATCATATCGGCAATGCCATCCATCACCTGGGCTCTTGAAACAACATGCGCGGCCTGCTCCATCAAATCGGCGACGCTCTTGCCATCGCGGGCACCTTCGACAACGAATTCAGTGATCAAGGCAATGGTCTCAGGGTGATTGAGCTTCACCCCACGCTCCAACCGCTTGTGCGCCACAATGGCCGCCATGGCGATGAGCAGCTTGTCTTTTTCGCGCGGCGTGAGTTGCATGTTCTTTCCTCAGGCGGTCCAAATTTTAGGCAGTGCTTCAGCACCTGTCAAAGCATTGATCGCGGGAATCAAGGCTTTGCGCAAGTGGTAGCCGTCCTTCGCCACAAACCTTGCAATCAGCTTGCCATTCCAGGTGGAGCAGGCACAAAATTTTTGTAAAAGCGCCAAGCGATCTTCTGCATCAGCGGCCACGTAGATCAATGTGGCCATGGCGCTGGCCCCGGCCAGCGTGGCTTTGGAGTGGGGCAGGTTCGGTCCGATGGCAATATCATCAGCATGAACCAAGCATCCGTCGTGCCAAATGCGCCAGCGGTCTTTCAAACGCACAGAGGCAAGCGCTTCACCCATCTCGGTTCGCCCAAAGACCACGGGCTCAAGGCTCAGGAATTTGGCGTCACCAGCCAATTTGACTTCATATTGGCGAACCAGCGACGAACCTTCATAGAGGATCGTTTCTTGGGGCAACCAATAAAGCCGCGCGCCTTGTTCAATTGAAATCTGCGTTGAAATCACAGCGGGCGGCCCCAATGTGCGATAGACCCGTTCGGCCGCCTGCGATGTAAGCGTGAGCGAGGCCTGCGCCGCACAAGAAAAGCTGTACTCAAACCTGTCACCGCCCGCCAAACCGCCGCCCGTATTGATGACAATGGCTTGCGATGACCCCTGCGGCAGGCGCAGCTTTGACGCCCCTACCTCACGCAAGACCTCCGGTCCGGATTTGCCCATGTGCAAGATCAGAGCACCAACACTGCGCTGTCGCAGAAGCTGGGCGGTTGCAGTCATCTCTTCGAAGCCTGCAACATCTTCACGCCTCAAATATCCAGCGCTTCGATATTTTTGAACGCGGTGCGCAAGGCCTTGGACCACTCGGTGGAGAGCATTTTGAAATAGGGATCATCCGGGCCGACGCGCTTGGTGTGCTCGATCTTCAGCTTGCCCGTTTCATAGGTGAGCAGATCAATTGGCAGTCCCACGCTCAAGTTTGAACGCAAGGTGGAATCAAAAGAAACCAGAACCATCTTGGCGGCCTCGCCCATTTCCATGTCACTGCGCGCCACACGGTCCAAGATCGGCTTGCCATACTTGTGTTCACCGATTTGGAAGAAGGGGGTGTCGGGCGTCGCCTCAATGAAATTGCCGGCCGCATAAATGTTGAACAAGCGGGGGCGCTCGTTGCCGATCTGGCCGGCAAAAATGAAGCTGGCGGCAAAGGATTCCCCATTGGCGGTGAGATGGCCCTCATTCATTTCCTTGACGGCGCGCACGGCACTGCCCACTACATTCGCGGCTTGAAACATGGTCTTGGCGCTTTTCAGCGTCTCGCCATGCTCGGGTGGGTGTTCGATCTGTTCGGACAACAGGCTGGTTACCGCCTGTGTCACCGCCAGATTGCCTGCCGTCAGCAGAACAAACACGCGTTCGCCGGGATATTCCCATGTGTGGAGTTTCTTGAACTTGCCCACATTGTCCACACCCGCATTGGTGCGGGTGTCAGCCGCCATCACCAAGCCTTTGTCGAGCAGGATTCCTACGCAATAAGTCATTAATCTGATTCCAATTTCCGTCTTGCCTATTGTTGCGCAATCTCGGCCCGGACTGCAACCGTCAGCTGTTCGCCCCCGAAGGCACCCCGACGGGAGCCTTTCACAGGTGCCACGGCACTGGCATCCAGCCCACCGGCAAGGCGCACATAGTGCTCAGTCGGGCATTGGCCATTGGCGGGATCAAACCCAACCCACCCCAAATCCGGAATGAGAAGTTCAGCCCAGGCATGGGCCGCAGCTGAAGACGCACCCACCCCCATGACCAGGTAGCCGGTCACATAGCGGGCAGGAATTTTCATGGCCCGCGCCAAACCCACCAGAATATGCGCATGGTCCTGGCACACGCCACGTCCCGCAGCGAAGGCTTCTGCCGCCGTTGTTTCCGCAACAGATGTGCCAATTTCATATGCAATTTTGCCGTGCACGAATTGCATCAGCGCATGGGCGCGTTCAAGTGCGGCACCCTTTGCTGGAAACTTCTCAAGTGACGCAGCCATGGCGCTGCTGGGCTGGGTGATATCTGTCTGGCGCAGGTAGATTTGATCCGACAGGGAACCGGCCAAACCCCGCACCAAGCCGGCGGCATCCGAAGTTTCAACTTCGCCTTCTGCAATGATGCTGTAACTTTTCTCCGCCAGGTCTGCCGTGACCAGATGCACTTTGTTGCCAAAGCCATCGACATAACTGAACCCCGTCTCAATGCCCGGTGCGGATATTGTCCAACTCAGCGTTTTCTGAGCGGCAAAATCACTGGGTGTAAGATGCAAGCGCTGCACCAGATGCGTGGGCTGTACATCATAGTGGTAAGTCGTCTCGTGATGGATCTTGATGCGCATGTTGCTCACGGGAAATGATAGGTTTGCGCGATGCTGGCAGAAAGCGCGCGGTTGTCGGCAACAAAGGCAGAAATATATTCATGCAGGCCGGATTGGAAAATATCATCCATTTTCCCGGCGCGTAGTTTTGCCAAGGATTGCGCCACCATGTCATGGCATTCATAGCGCTTGCCGTGAAGATTGCCCAAGCCTTCCAGTGCGGTGTTGATCCATTGATAACTGAAAACCAAAGAACGTGGCATTTCTTCACGTAAAATCAAAAATTCCGCCACCAGCCAGGGGCGATAGCGGCTGTCATGATAAAACCAGCGATAGGCGCGGTGGGCCGAGACGCTGCGCAGGATTTGCGCCCATTGCTGCATGTCCACTTCTGAGCCGACGTCCGACGGCTTGGGCAGGAGGATGAAATATTTTACATCGAGAATACGTGCCGTGTTGTCGGCGCGCTCAATGAAATTGCCCAGCTGGCTGAAATAGTAATTCTCATTGCGCAGCATGGTGCCAAGCACCGCACCGCGGAACGACATGGAACGGTGCTTCACCCATTCAAGAAACACCGGCAGGCGATCGGCGCTCAAATCTGTTGGCTTCACCGTCACCAACTCATTCCAGGTGGCGTTGATGCTTTCCCACACATCGCGCGTCAAAGCGGTGCGCACCGCGCGGCAATTGTTGCGCGCTGTGCGAATTGCGGACTTGATGCTGGAAGGATTGCTCTCGTCAAAGATGAGATAATCGACAACTTTTTCCGCACTGATTTCACTATGTGTGTCATCGTAACCTTGCGCAGAGGCGGCACTCATCAAGGTCGAACGCCACTCATCACGGTGGCCTTCGATGGCGCCCGGCATCAGTGAAATGCGGTGGCCTACTTCCAGCAGGCGCGCCATGTTTTCGGCACGCTCCATATAGCGCGACATCCAGAACAATGAAGAAGCGGTGCGGCCGAGCATCAGTCCTCCAAAACCCAAGTGTCTTTGGTGCCGCCGCCTTGGCTCGAATTCACCACCAGTGAATCCTTCTTCAACGCCACGCGGGTGAGGCCACCTGGCGTAATGCGGACTTGATCGCCCGACAACACAAAGGGCCGCAAATCCACATGGCGCGGAGCCACGCCTGAATTTGTGTAAGTGGGCACTGCAGACAAAGCCAGAGTGGGCTGGGCGATGTAGTTGGAGGGCCGCGCCTTCAACTTCGCGCGGAAGGCCTCAATCTCCTTCTTCGAAGATGTCGGCCCCACCAACATGCCATAGCCGCCGGAGCCATGGACTTCCTTCACCACCAGTTCTGCCAAATGTTCGAGCACATAGGTGAGAGATTTTGGTTCGCTGCAACGCCATGTGGGGACGTTTTTCAACAAGGGCCTTTCGCCGGTATAGAATTCAATAACGTCCGGCATATAGGTGTAAATCGATTTGTCATCGGCAATGCCAGTGCCGGGCGCATTGACAATGGTCACCCGGCCCGCACGGTAAAGATCAATCAGGCCCGGAACGCCAATGGTTGAATCCGCGCGGAACGACAGTGGATCGAGATAGGCGTCATCGAGCCGGCGATAGACCACATCAACCCGCTGCGGCGCCTGTGTGGTACGCATGTAAAGATAGCCGTCAGAGACAAAGAGGTCGCCACCCTCGCAAAGTTCAACGCCCATTTCATCTGCCAGAAAAGCGTGTTCGAAAAAGGCCGAGTTGAAAATCCCGGGGGTTAAAACAACAATCGTCGGTTCGCCCTTGCAAGCAGGCGGTGCCACACTCTCCAGCGTCTTGCGCAGCATTGCGGGATAGCCATCCACAGGGGCCACGCGCTGTTCGGCAAATAGATTCGGGAACAGGCGCATCATCGCTTCGCGGCCTTCCAGCATGTAGGAAACACCCGAAGGTGTGCGGCAATTGTCTTCCAACACGTAAAATTCGTTTTCAGATACACGCACCAGATCGGTGCCGGTGATATGGGCATAAATGCCCCGCGCCGGGTTCACCCCCACCATGTCCGGCACAAAGGCGGCGTTCTGCACAATCACTTCGGCCGGAACGCGCCCGGCGCGGATGATCTCTTGGCGGTGATAAATGTCATGCAAGAAGGCGTTCAAAGCCCGAACGCGCTGTTCAAGCCCGGCCGAAAGCTTGCGCCATTCGCGACTGGAAAACACGCGCGGGATGATATCGAAAGGAATCAGGCGCTCAGACGACTCACCATCGCCATAGACCGCAAAAGTAATGCCTTGGCGGCGGAAGATATTTTCAGCCTCATGTTTGGCGCGCTCCACATCTTTGCGGGCAATGGTCTTCAGCCAGCCCGCAACATGGGAATAAGGACGCCTTGCCAGATCCTTGGTGTCGCCCATCTCATTGAAGAATTTGCTCATCGCGCCCCAAACCGTTGGGCTTGATTACGTGACATTTTTCGCCGCTTGGCAAGTGCGACCTATTAGCCCGGTTAGAATTGCCCCGGATTGCCTGAAATAGTCGGCGAAAATGGAGCTGCAAAGCGGCTGATTTCGGCCAGTCCGGCCCGCTGTTCATCACCTGACCTCATGATGACAGACAGTTCGCGATGTCGGTTTATATTCGCGGCGCTAGGCCAATGAAGATCCCAAAAACATCATAAGCTTCAGTGATAGCCAGGAAACGACCCCACTCAGCAAACACCCCCAAGCCATGTCGATCAGCGCAATGCGCGCGGTGAAGCCGTTCATAACTGCGAGATTGGTGAGGTCATAGGTCGCATAGGCCATGAGACCGAAGAGCGCGCCGGTGCCCAGCGCTTGCAACGGCATGGAAGCTTTCAAGTTGGGCATCACCACAAAATAGGTGAGGCCGATGGCGTAAAGCACATAGAATGCCAGTGCCGCCCCAAGGTTTGGCTGGCTGCGCAACAGGCCGCCGATCTCGGCCACATAAACGGGCCGACCCGGCCCCATGAGCCAGACCATGTCAATGCCCAGAAATAGAACGAGGGTGATGGCATAAGTGGCGAGAGCTGTCGTCATGGTTTCACTTTCCGAAGTCTATCAGTGGTGGGAGCAGGGTGGATGTGTTGTGTCGCGGCAAAACGTGCATGGACGGGGCGGGCCTTGGGCCGCAAGCCCTTCAAATAGAGCCTCAGCGCCTCCCAGTGAATCGCCATCATGACCTTTACGGGTTGCAGCGCAAGCTGCGCGAGGCTCTGCAACAGCGTCATGTCAGAAAACGACTCTTCCTGCCCCTCAAAACGCGCCACCATCTTCAAACGCCCGTGCTCAAACAGTGCGATGTTGAGCCGCAAGTGATCAGTCTGCCGCTCCACACTGAAATGATATTCGCCCTCCACGTTGTTGAAGGGTGAAACATAAAGGCATTTCTCGACGCGGTGTTCAGCACCATCAACAACCGGCAGCACATAAGAGTGCCTTTGCCCGAAAGTGTTGTTCACCTCGTAAACCACGGCCAACCAGCGTCCATCAACGGCGAGCCCGAAGTAAACGGTGAGTGGGTTAAAAACTCTGCCCAGAACGGCAGGGTAACACAGCATGAATATACGAGCGATGGACTCGCCAAGTTCAAGGCCATCCATCAAACCGCGAACATGTGCCGCAATGGGTGAGCCATCGCCGACTCCATGGTTTTTGTCATCAATGCTGAACAGGCGCTTGCGGTTATACCCGAACAACCACGAGCTGCGGTTCAACTCTTCAAGTCGGTCCACATCCACCAGTACATCGGCCACATGATACGAGAGTTCATGGTGCCTCGGCTGATAGCGCCTGTGCATCAGCTTGCCAGTGAATATGGCGTTCCCGCTGAACATTATTTTGCAGCCTGTAGAAGCACTTCAGCTATGCCGCCTTCTTTTCCAAGATAAATGCGGCCCGAAGGGTTGGGCACACTCCATGGCCGCTTGGCACCGCCCAACTGCTCAGCAACGGCAAGGCCCGCTTGTAGGCCATCTTCGTGGAACCCCGCGCCGAAATAAGCACCACAGAACCAAGTGCGCCGCTGGCCCTGCAACTGCCAAAGGTGTTTTTGTGCCGCAAGCGTGGCGCTGTTGAAAATCGGATGACG
>JAYUEP010000100.1:0-16450 GCA_043739165.1 Hyphomicrobiales bacterium | reverse complement strand
GATGAAGCAAACGTGGCTTTGTCATCGGGTATGTCGGTTGGATGCCTTGGTCACTAAGGGCCGGGCACGTAGTCGTGGCGTTTACGATGGGTTGTTGGCTAATCGCCTTCGAGCTGTAACAGGCGCTCATCGCCCCTGGATACACGCTGATCTGGCTCCTTAAGGTGGGGTGTTCAGCAGGGGGTAAAATCGGACGTGCATCATCCAGCAGGTGAACCAAACCTGTCCGCGCGTGGGGCAACCCAACGCATATTTCGCCACTTTAAGCCAGTGGCACACCGCGTCGGATTTCCCCACGCGCTACCCTTTTATTTCTCCCGCCGGAGATGAAATCCGGTGAACAAGGGCGGAGGCGTGCCTCAGGCGCTCAATCTTTGCGGCACGCGATTCAACCCGAGAAGCGATGTGATACGTGACAAGACATCGGCCTCGTTCACATGAATCTGCCCGTCCGCCGCCGCAATGCGCCGCGCCGCCTCAAACAGGCTGTTACGAAACCCAAGGGTGAAACGGTGTTTCAAAATGGTGGCACAGGCCAGAAGGCTGGGTTCGCGGCTGTAGGCAGAAACCGCGCGACTGATCAGGTGTTGGGCCTGCACATCGCCTACGCGGAGCAGGCGCTGCAACGTCAGCCTGAGCTCAAAGCTCTCTTCGGGGCGGATCACATTGTCTGCGGGCAATACGGCATAGAGCAACATGGCCGCCGCCAGTTGGGTTTCAGGATTGCGGATTTGTGCGGCATCCCCCGCCACGCTGGCGCGACCCAAGTTTTCAACCAGACGATCAAACATCGAATCGAGCCCTCCCCACGCCAAGTGTCGGCGGGGGAGGTTAAGACATTGTTAAGAATTGGGCGTGCCGCTGGTTGGCCCATTCTTCACCTCAGCAGCCTCATGTCAAAAATGGCGCGATCCGATTCCAGACTGGTTCTGTCAGGGCGCTGTCAGCGGGGGTCCACATGAGGGCCTCAAACGCATCCATCCTGAATCAATGAATTGCAATTGTAGCTTCACAACGCGCTGAAAAAAAAGATTAATGTGAGAGTTTGAATATCTATGACCGCGAATTTGCCAGTTCGCAGAATGATCTCACAATCACCAAACTCTGAACACTGTTGATAACTACTTCAGGCCCAGTGCCTCGCTGAGCCAGTTGTGCTCGCCCTATTCAGAAACCAACTTTTGTAGTGTTGGGATTTCCGGGGAACGACAATCACAAATTTGACGATTGTTGGCGCTGAGCACTCATTCCGAAATCAAAGAGGAAGAGCCAATGCATCTTTTGACTTTTATTCGAATATTTCATCTCCTCGGACTCGTCATGGGCTTTGGTGGTGCTGTCCTGCTCGATGGAACCATCTTCATGCGTGGCGTAATCCGTCCGGTGAGCCAATATACCATTCATCAAGCCGAAGTGCTTTCGCGCATCGTCACGTGGGGCCTTGTTCTGCTGTGGACGACCGGCATCGGTTTGATTTGGTTGAACCTGCTTGAGAAGCCTGAATACCTGACGAACCAGAAGCTTTGGGCGAAGATCATCATCGTAATGATTTTGACTTTGAATGGCATGTTCATTCACCACAAGGTTATGCCCTTGCTCAAACAGCGACTGGGCCAACGATTGTTTGTTAGCGTTAGTCGCGTACAAATTGCCACACTCACGTTGATCGGTAGCATCTCGTTTGTCTCATGGACGACGCCCTTCGTTTTGGGCAAAGCCAGTGAACTGAACTATGTGACACCCATGTGGCTCATTCTTGCGATCTATGGCGCAGTGGTGACGGCAGGTTGGCTTGGTTCGTTCATTCTCATGGGAAGCATTGCCGCAATTCAACGTGCTTTTACTCGTATTGCCGCAACAACAATGCAGGTGAGCGAGAATTGGGAGAATGGCGAAGTGGATATCGCCAAACCCGTTCGGGTTTTGCATTCAACAGCGCAAAGGATGAAACCTGCATTTAGCCGAAAATATTAGCCCCGCTGAATTGTTCTCAGCTTGGCCAGGTCAAACTCCCTCCCCCCTGTGGGGAGGGAGTTCTTTATTTTGAATTCCTCATTTTACTTCATCGTTGGCATCACAAACTCAGCGCCAGCGCGGATGCCTGTTGGCCAGCGTGAGGTCACGGTCTTGAGCTTGGTGTAGAAGCGCAGGCCTTCCGGCCCGTGCATGTGATGATCGCCAAACAGCGAGGCCTTCCAGCCGCCGAATGAATGGAACGCCATCGGCACCGGGATCGGCACATTGATGCCCACCATGCCGACCTGGATCTGGTGCGCGAATTCGCGCGCCGCGTCGCCGTCCCGGGTAAAGATCGCCGTGCCGTTGCCGAACTCATGATCGTTGATCATCTTGGCGGCCTCGGCATAGGACTCGGCGCGAACCACACCCAGCACAGGCCCGAAGATCTCTTCCTTGTAGATCTTCATGTCGGTGGTCACGTTGTCGAACAGCGAGCCGCCCATGAAATAGCCGCCCTCATAGCCTTGCAGTTTGAGGCCGCGGCCGTCGACCTTCAGCGTCGCACCTTCGGCCACACCAGCGTCGATATAGGATTTCACCTTGTCATAATGTTGCTTGGTGACCAGCGGGCCCATCTCGGCTTCCTTGTCGGTGCCCGGCGCAACCTTCAGCGCGCGGATCTTGGGTTCCAACTTGGCAATCAATGTGTCAGCCGTCTTCTTGCCCACGGGCACAGCAACCGAAATCGCCATACAGCGCTCGCCAGCCGAGCCGTAAGCCGCACCCATCAGGGCATCGACAGCCTGGTCCATGTCCGCATCGGGCATGATGATCATGTGGTTCTTGGCCCCACCAAGGGCCTGCACGCGCTTGCCCGTGCGTGTGCCGGTTTCATAAATGTAGCGTGCAATCGGCGTGGAACCGACGAAGGACACGGCAGAAATATCGGGGCTGAGCAAAATGGCATCCACGGCTTCCTTGTCGCCGATCACCACGTTGAACACACCCTTGGGCAGGCCCGCTTCTTCGAGCCACTTGGCCACCAACAGCGAGGCGGAAGGATCACGCTCCGAAGGTTTCAGGATGAAAGTATTGCCAGCGGCCAGCGCGATGGGGAACATCCACATTGGCACCATGGCCGGGAAGTTGAACGGCGTGATGCCCGCCACAACGCCGAGCGGCTGGCGCAGGGCATAGGAGTCGACGCGCGTGCCGACGTTTTCGGTGAATTCTGTCTTCAAGAGCTGAGGGGCGGCAGTGGCGAATTCGACAACTTCAAGTCCGCGCTGCACTTCGCCCATGGCGTCTGAAAGGACTTTGCCATGCTCAGCCGTGATCACGGCGGCCAGTTCAGCGGCGCGGCTTTCTGCAATATGCAGGAACTTGTTGAGAATGCGCGCGCGGCGCAGCGGCGTGGTATTGGCCCAGGCAGGTGCTGCTTTCTTGGCAACCGCGATGGCTTCATTCACTTGGGCCGTATTGGCCAGATTGATTTCGCCCGACTGTTCGCCCGTGGCGGGGTTGAAAACGGGTGACTTGCGGCCAGACTTGCCGTCCACCAACTTGCCGTCAATGTGATGCTGAATGTTCGTAACCATGAATTCCTCCTGAAAAGACTTTTTGCTTCCGTGAGGGTCTTTCTGCCCTTTTAACTTTTGCACAGCAAGATAAAGAATTGCATTTTCGATGTGCAAAAACTAAAGTCACCCCATTCCTCGATCGCGAGGGGATGGGAAATCAAATGAGCATGGACTGGGACCGCATCCGCATATTCCTGGCTGTCGCCCGTGCTGGTCAGATCTTGGGGGCGGCCCAGCAATTGGGGCTCAACCACGCCACCGTAGGCCGCCAACTGACCGCGCTGGAAGAGGACCTCGGCGCCAAATTGGTCGAACGCCAAACCCAAGGCTGCACGCTGACGCCGGCGGGTGAGGCGTTACTCAAATCAGCCGAACGCGTCGAATCCGAAGTGTTGCAGGTCGGCTCCGAAATCTCCGGCGCCCGAGCCGCTGTTTCTGGCACAGTCCGTATCGGCGCACCCGACGGCCTTGGCAATTACTTTCTCGCCCGCGCCCTGGGCAAGCTCGCCAACAGCCATCCGGAACTCACCATCCAACTCGTCCCCCTGCCGCGCACGTTCTCACTGTCGCGCCGCGAAGCCGATATTGTGGTAACTTTGGACAGGCCCAAGCAGGGCAAGCTCATCATCAAGAAACTGACGGATTATTCCCTCAGTATTTATGCCGCCGACTCGTATCTTGAAACACATGGCAAGGTGAAAACGGCCGACGATCTCGATGGTGCGCTATTCATCACCCATGTTGAAGACTTCGTCTACAGCCGCGCCCTCGATTATGCCGCCGAACTGGGCCAACGGATGAAGCGTCACTACGAATGCGGCAGCGTGGTGGCCCAAATGGAGGCGGTGCGCGCCGGCCATGGCATCGGCGTACTGCATGACTATGCCGCTGCGCAATTTCCGGAGCTGAAGCGCCTGCTCCCAGCGATGCGGTTCACGCGCACCTATTGGCTGATGAGCCACCCGGATACGCACCGCACGGCGCGGGTAGGTGCCGTCTATGATTATGTGTCGCAGGCCGTGCACAAAGCCAAAGGCGAATTCTTGCGGAGCTGATCCTCACGCACTCGCAAACACGGTCCGGTCGAGATCATGCAAAAGCTTGTCGATTGTGCCCGTGATGATCATGTCGTGGTCCATCGGCAGCGTCTCAATCTTCACGTTCTCGCGAAGGGCCGGAACCACACCTTCGGCAAGTGCCGCGTTGATGGCAGGTTCAATGAGATCGAAAGCCCGAAGGCCCGGCCCGCTGATCACAATCCGGTCTGGGTTTAAAAGTGCGATCATGCGCGCCAATCCAAAGCCGATGGCCTCACCGGCCTTGCGATAGGCACCAAGGGCACTGGCGTCGCCGCGCCGGGCTGCTTTCTCCAGCGCAAGCATCACGTCCGGTTCAACTGCCGACGAGGGCGGTGCTACGGAATCAGGCAACCCTTCTGCATGGCGCAAAATGCCATAGTCCGACGCATAGGCTTCCAGGCACCCCGCCATGCCGCAGCGGCAAAGCGCTCCGTGGGGAATGTGGTTCATATGACCAAATTCTGCGGCAGCTCCGGTGGCCCCGTGATAGGTCTTGCCATCAATGACAAGGCCCATGCCCACGCCGTAACCCATGAACATCACTGCAGCCGTACCCTTGTATTGATAATGCTCGCGCGCCATCAACCCTTCGGCAATCATGTTGGCGTCATTGGCAATCTGGCAAGCAATGCCGGTAAGCCGGGTGATCGGCTCGGCAATCGGAATATTCAGCGCTTTGAAGGCGGGGCTCCATCGCAATCGGCCTGCGCCAATATCGGCCGCCCCCTGTGCAGCAACGCCAATCTTGCGGATGTGTGGCGCAGGAATTTTCTGTACATTCAAGAATGTCAGAATAAATTCAGCCGCGTGCCGACCCACATCTTCCGCCGCCATTTGATAGGTGCGAATACTCTTGACCTCATGAGCCAAACGGGTGCCAGAGTAATCCGCCAGCACCAGCTCAAACCTGTCGATGGAGATTTTGAAGGCAAGGATATGAACGGCGTCGGGCTTCAGCGACAGGTCAACACTGGGTCGCCCGCGCCGGGCAGCGGACACACCATTTTCTGCCTGCTCTTCCAGCAAGCCTTCGTTGATCAATTGCGTCGTGATCGAAGTGATCGTGGCGGGCGAAAGCCGTGTGAGGCGTCCGAGTTCAATGCGCGGCGCCCGCCCCGCAAATCGCAAAGCCTCCAACACCAAGTGCCGATTCTGCCGCCGGACAAAATCGCTATCGGCCTTGTTTGTCATTGTTCTTTGGCCTCTCCCAAAATCAAGTTGACTCATTCCAATCAGCCACGCAAGATTATTTTGAGTATCAAAATAATTTGTCCGGACATGCTGGTTTTTGCCCTTAACTTGTATCGAGACAGTATTTGCAGCAGACCTTCACGAGGAGCGCTTGATATTGGAATAGGCCAAGCGACCCAAGCCGCGGCCCTAGAGCGATTTTGAAAGATTCAGAGCAAACGTTCCAAAAAACATTTCAAATAGAATTTTTTTTCTGTATTGGGTCTTGGCAACAGGGCAGAGCTGAAATAGTTTGGAGCCTGCAGCAGGAGAGTTCCATGTCCACCGTCCGCCTCACCATGGCCCAAGCCTTGGTCAAATATCTGGTCAACCAATTCATCGTCATTGATGGCAAGCAGGAACCCTTGTTCCCTGGCGTTTTCGGCATTTTCGGCCATGGCAATGTCACTTGCCTGTCCGAAGCGTTGGTCGAGGTAAAGGACAAGCTGCCGGTCTGGCGCGGCCAGAATGAACAGTCCATGGCACTGGCAGGCATTGCCTATGCCAAGGCCAAACTGCGCCGCCAGATCATGATTGCGTCTTCCTCAGTTGGCCCCGGTGCCACGAATATGATTACCGCTGCGGGTGTGGCCCATGCCAACCGCCTGCCAATCTTGATTCTCGCCGGCGACACATTCCAGAACCGCAGGCCAGACCCTGTTTTGCAGCAGGTGGAACACTATGGTGTGCCGTCCATCACGGTGAATGATGGCTTCAAGCCCGTCTCGCGCTATTGGGACCGCATCACCCACCCAGAACAGATCATCTCCTCCCTGCCACAAGCCGTGGCCACAATGCTGGATCCCGCTGATTGCGGCCCCGCCTTTGTTGGTCTGCCACAAGATATTCAGGAACTTGCCTTCGATTATCCCGCGGCCTTCTTCGCGCCGACGGTGCACGAGATCGCCCGCAATCGCCCCGATGCAAAGCGATTGGCCGCGGCAATTGAAGTTTTGAAATCCGCCAAGAAGCCGTTGATCATTTCGGGCGGTGGCGTACGTTATTCTGGTGCAGACGCAGAAGTTGCCAAATTCGCGGCTGACCATGGTATTCCGATTTGTGAAACCATGGCGGGCAAGGCAGCAGTGGTTCATTACCATGCCACTTATGTGGGTCCGTTGGGTGTGACCGGTTCAACCTCTGCCAACAACATGGCCGCAGAAGCCGATGTGATCCTGTCGATCGGCACGCGCTTGCAGGATTTCACCACAGGTTCGTGGACGTGCTTCCGCCATGACGCCAAATTCATCTCCATCAATGCTGCTCGATACGATGCCGTTAAGCACCGTGCCGTAGCGGTGGTGGGCGATGCCAAGGTGACGATGGAAGAATTGGCCGCCGCCATGAAGGGCTTCAAGGTTGATGCCGCTTGGACCAAAAAAGGCCAAGACGAAATGGCGATTTGGAACGCCGCTGTGGATGGCTACAAAAAGCCAACCAACGCCGCCGTGGCGACCTATGGTCAAATCGTAGGCATGGTCAGCGATAAGGCGGGCGAGCGCGACTATGTGGTGGGCGCTGCGGGTGGTTTACCAGGCGAACTCAATAAAGTCTGGCGTGTGAAATCTCCAAACACCTTTGACGTTGAGTATGGCTTTAGCTGCATGGGCTATGAAGTGGCCGGCGGCTGGGGTGCGGCCATGGCAGACCCCACGCGCAACACTTTCGTGATGGTGGGCGACGGCTCATACCTGATCATGAATTCGGATATCTATTCTACCGTTCTCACCGGTCACAAGATGATCGTGATCATCTGTGACAACGGCGGCTATGGCGTGATCAACCGCTTGCAAAACTTCAAGGGCGGCGAGAGCTATAACAACCTGCTCAAAGATTGTAATGTGAAGAATCTGTTCCATGTCGATTTCGTGAAGCACGCAGAATCCATGGGGGCCTATGCCCGCAAGGCCGCAAGCCTGGCTGAGTTTGATCAGGCCTTGGACTGGGCAAAAACCACCGACCGCACGACCGTCATCGTGATCGAGAATGACGCCTTTGTCTGGACGCCGGGCGATGCCATGTGGGACGTGGGCGTGCCCACGGTGTCCAAGCGCAAGGAAGTGAACGAAGCCCGCAAGTATCAAGATGACTTGCGCAAGAAACAGCGCATTGGCGTTTAATTCAAAGCCGGAGATTTAAGATGTTGAAAGCCAAACTCGGCATGTCGCCCATCGCCTGGTGGAATGATGATCTTGCAGAACTCAGCGACGACGTGTCACTCGAAGAATGCTTGCGCCAATCGCGCAGCGCGGGCTTCACCGGCATGGAAAAGGGCCGCCGTTTTCCTGAAGACCCCAAGGAAATGTTGCCGATCTTGAAGAAGGCAGACGTGACCCTCTGCGGGGGTTGGTTCTCTGGCACACTCACCCATGAAGGCCTATCCGAAAACAAGGACCGAATTGCGCCGATGATTGAACTCTTCAAAGCGGTGGCAGCGCCTTGCATTGTTTATGGTGAAGTGGGTCTGTCGATTCAGGGTGACCGCTCAAAGCCGCTGGCAACCAAACCAGTGCTCGAAGATTCAGACATGAAAACCTATGCGCGCAAAATGACACAATTTGGTGAGTGGTGTGCCGAGCAAGGCATGCCGCTTTCTTATCATCACCATATGGGTGCCGTAGTGCAGTTTGAGCATGAGCTGGATGCCTTCATGAATCACTCAGGTGAAGGCATTCCTTTGTTGTTTGACGCGGGCCATCTCGCCTTCGCAAAGGGCGATGTGATGCGTGCCATCAACAAGCACTACAAGCGCATCACTCATGTGCACACCAAAGACGTGCGAGGTGAAGTGCTTTCCAAACTTGATTGGACGAAGCAAAGCTTCCTCGATGCTGTGGCCCTGGGCGCATTCACTGTGCCGGGCGATGGCTCTTTGGATTTCAAAGCCATCGTGCAAGCTTTCGCCAATCACGGCTATGAAGGCTGGTTCGTGGTGGAAGCAGAGCAAGACCCCAAGAAAAATCCACCCCTCAAAATGGCGCAAGTGGGTCACAAGGAACTGATGCGCGTGATGACAGCGGCGGGTTACGCTGTGGAGACGCTAGGCTTTCCGAATGTCTAAAAGGTCCCTCAACATCGGCATCATTGGCACTGGCTTTATGGGCAAGGCTCACGCCTTTGCTTATCGCTCAGCTCTCGCAGCCTTCCCCGAAATTCCCGTGCCAGTGATGAAGATGATTGCGGATGTGAATGCAGAAAGCGCCATGAAAGCCGCGCACCAATACGGCTTCGAAAGGTCTTCCGGCGATTGGCATGACCTCATCAACGACAAGAGCATTGATGTCGTCTCAATCACCACACCCAACACCTTGCATAAGGAAATGGCGCTGGCGGCTATCGCTGCGGGCAAACACGTGCATTGTGAAAAGCCGCTGTCACCCACGCTCAAAGAGTCTGAAGAGATGTTGACGGCCGCAGAAGCCAAGGGTGTGAAAACCCAAGTGGGCTTCAACTATATCAAGAATCCCATGCTCAAAGTGGCGCGGGACATGATTGCCGCTGGCGAACTGGGCGAGATCACCAGTTTTCGCGGCATTCACGCTGAAGATTACATGTATGATCCGGCCAACCCATGGACTTGGCGCATCGACCCATCAGGAGGCCCTGGCGTGATCGCTGATCTCGGCAGCCATATCATAGGTATGGCGCGGTTTCTGCTTGGGCCAATTGCATCGGTAAATGCCGATGTTGAAACCGTGATCAAGCAACGTCCAAAGGCGCGGGGGTCGAATGACATGGTGCCCGTCCTCGTTGATGACATTGCCCGCATCTTGGTGCGCTTTGAAAAAGGTTTTGGCGGCAGCATCGAAGCAAACTGGGTGAAAACCGGACGTAACATGCAGTTGGGCTTTGAAATCGAAGGCTCCAAAGGTGCCCTTGCCTTCACGCAAGAGCGACTGAACGAATTAAAATTTTACAAGGCAGGCGGGAACATTCGCGACAAGGGCTTCACCACTATCGAGTCCGGCCCGCAACATCCACCTTATGGCGGTTTCTGCGTGGCAGGCGGACATCAGCTGGGCTTCAATGATTTGAAGACCATTGAGATGGCTGAGTTCCTTGGCAGCATTGCCTCAGGCAATACCGCAGGCCCCGATTTCCGCGAAGCCTATGAAATTCAAAAAGTCGTCGAAGCCGCAATTGTTTCGTCCAAAGCGGGTGCCACCCGTGTCAGGGTCTGAACCCGACAAGTCACGTTAAGCCAAATTGCTGCAATCATCGCTTTGCCTCCTGTAAGTGAACCTGTAGTGTACTGGGCCACCATGCCGACAACGATCAACATCACACCCATCATTCTTTGTGGCGGCTTCGGCCAAAGGCTTTGGCCGCTATCACGCGAAGACTTCCCCAAGCAGTTCCTGAAATTGGGCGCGGGGCCACGTTCATTATTTCAGGCGACCGTTCTGCGCTTGCAGGGTCGCCGTGAGGGCAAATTTGTCTTTGAACAACCGATCATCGCCACCAGCGCAGAGCATCGTTATCTTGTGGCCGAACAGCTGCGGGAGATTGGCGTCAAGGCTGATATCCTGTTGGAGCCGGTGCGCCGCGACAGTGCCGCCGCTATCTTGGCAGCGGCCGCCTTCATGGTCGCCCAAAAGCGCAAGGGCCTTTCCATGGTGGTTGCGTCAGACCACGCCATTCCCGACGTCTCTTCCTTTCATGACCATATTGAATTGGCCCTGAAAGCGGCGAAAGACCACATCGTCCTCTTTGGCATTCAGCCACAGGAACCTTCGGTGGACTATGGCTATATTTCACCGGGCAATGAGCTGAAGGCCTTCGCACCTGTGCACAGTGTGATCAAGTTTGCCGAAAAGCCAACCGCCGCCGTGGCCGAGATTTACATTGCCAAAGGCTATCTCTGGAATTCTGGAAACTTTATCTGCAGCCCGCAAGTCTTGCTGGCGGAGGCCAATCTTCTTGCGCATGAAATTGCCGAGCCAGCCACGCGCGCCGCAAATGCCGCAAAGCAGGGTGAAGATTTCATCCATCTCGATGAAAAGCATTTCACCGCCGCCAAATCACTCTCGATAGATTTCGCCGTGCTTGAGAAAACTGCAAGGGCCACGGTGCTGCCGTCAAACTTCACCTGGTCAGACCTTGGAACCTGGAAATCAGTTCACGCGGTCATGCCCCAGGATGAAGATGGCAACACCGCCAGCGGCAAAGCGCAGTTTACCCACAGCCAGAACATTCTTGTACTGGGTGATACACAATTGGTGACTGTCGAAGGCCTTTCCAATGTGGTCGTCACCGTAACGCCGGACGCCATACTCGTGGCCCATCTCGATACCAGCAATACAATGAAATCACTGGTCGAGAAAGTCCGGAACGATCATCCAGCACTGCTGAAAACGCCCAAGGCTTGACCAAAGCTGTGCGGTGTCGTCTCCTGTAGGAAAGGGAGATTGAAATGGAATACCGCAATCTGGGACAATCGGGCCTCAAAGTGTCGCAGCTGACCTTGGGCACGATGAATTTTGACGGCGAAGGCTTTTTCAACATGGCTGGAAGCCTGGACCGAAAACAAGCAACCCGCCTTGTGGATATTGCGGTTGATCAGGGCGTCAATCTTTTTGATACATCCAACGCCTACACCGCTGGCAAATCCGAATCCGCCTTGGGGGAAGTTCTCAAATCACGGTCTGATCAGCTTTTGGTCGGCACAAAGGTACGGTTCGGTATGGGCAAGGGTCCGAATGAGCAGGGCCTCTCGCGCTTTCATATCATCCACGAAGCGGAAGCCAGTCTGAAGCGCCTGCAGCGTGACCGTATTGATATTTATTTCTTGCACGAATGGGATGGTCTGACACCCATTGAAGAAACCATGGAAGCTCTCAACACTTTGGTGAAGCAGGGCAAGGTGCGTTATATTGGGTGCTCAAATTTTTCTGGCTGGCACATCATGAAAGCAATGATGGCAGCGGACAGGCACAATTTTGAGAAATTCACCTGCCAGCAGATTCACTACACGATTGAGTCGCGCGATGCTGAGTTTGAGTTGATGCCCATAGCACTCGATCAAGGCGTGGGCATTCAGGTCTGGAGCCCGATTGCTGGTGGCCTGCTTTCAGGCAAGTTCCGCCGCGACAAGAACCCTGAACAATCCCGCCACATCTCAGGTTGGAGCGAACCTCCGATCAGAGACCAAGAACGCTTATGGAGGATCATCGATACCTTGGTTGCCGTGGGCGACGCGCGCGGCATTTCGGCAGCCCAAGTGGCGCTGGCCTGGACGGCAAGCCGCCCCGGCGTATCTTCCCTGATCATTGGCGCACGCAATGAGGCGCAGCTCATCGACAGTCTGGCTTCCGCGCAATTGGTGTTGACCTCAGCGGAATTCAAGACCTTGGAAGAAGTGAGCCTGCCCGAACTGATCTATCCCTATTGGCATCAACTTAACACTGTAACCGAGAGGCTTGGTCCCGCCGACCTGGCCCTTCACGCCCCGCACATCGCCAAACGCCAACCGCGAATGTGACAAGTCTTAGGATGCGTGAAACTCAAACCCCAATGCACTGCAAGCTGATTGCGGCTGCCAACACTTGCGGCTAGGAAGCTCCCACAAGGAGAGCAAAATGACAATCAAGAGAATTGGCGTTGGCAAACGCATGAGTGAAGCAACCGTTTATGGCGGCGTTGCCCGTTTGGCAGGCTTTGTGGCCGATAAGACGGCGGGCAAATCCGTGAAGGAACAGACAGCTGAAATCCTCGGCCTCATTGATGCCACGCTCAAAGAGGCCGGCACGGACAAGACCCGCATTCTCAAAGCCAACATCTGGCTCACCAATATGGGTTCGTTTGGGCAGATGAATGAAGCTTGGGACGCCTGGGTGCCGCAAGGCCACACGCCCGCCCGTGCCACTGTCGAATCAAAGCTTGCTGGCACCGGTCTGGACGTGGAGATCATGGTCGAAGCCGCAGTCTAGACCTGTCACATTCTCGCCACAATCGCTCCTATGTTGCGCTGCAACATAGGAGCCTTCAAAAATGAAGACTATTCTTTCAAGCGCTGTCGTGGCCTTTCTTGTTGTTGGCCTCACAGCACCCCTCGCCAACGCGTCAACCGGCTATGCCTCTTATTACGAAACGGGCCGCCGCACCGCCAATGGCGAACGCTTCCTGCCTATGGGGATGACCTGTGCCCATAGGCGTTTGCCTTTCGGCACCAAGCTTAAAGTCACCAACCTCCGCAACGGCCGTTCCGTCGTCGTGCGCGTCAATGATCGCGGCCCCTTCATCCGTGGCCGCGTGCTCGATTTGAGCCTCGGCGCCGCCAAGGTCATTGGCCTCAATACTTCAGGCGTGGCGAAAATCACCTATATCGTGATGAAGTAACGCGCGAAACCCGTCACAATCTGCCCACAAAGCCAACATCAGGGGAACGAATTCCCATGACATCTTGTTACGATCTGATGAGGGGACTGCGATGAAGAAATTGATGGTGATTGGATTGCTGGCCGCCATCGGGGCCGTGGCCCTGATTGGTCGTGCCGATGCGGCAAGCCAACGCGATTTCTGCCGGGCCAACCCAAGCGCACCCCAATGTCAAGGCCATCCGCCCCGCCCGCCGGGCCCACACTTCAATCATTGGCGCGGCCGGGATGGGGTCTTCTTCGGTTTCGGCCAACCTTTCCCTCCGCGCTTTGTTCCCAACCAGGGCCTGTGCCAAGACCTTGCCATTGAGCTCGGCGATCAGGGCTACAGTCACGTGCAGCCACTGCGCTGCTCGGGCAGGTATTATATCTTCAAAGTCTGGCGCAATGGCCAAAGGCTGAACATCTATATTTCACCCATTGATGGACGTGTGCGCAAGATCACTCCGGCCTATTGAGGCGCGCAGCGCTTTCCACTAAGCACCATGCAAATTCAAAAAGATTTACATGGCCCCGATCAATCCCCAAAAACTGGATCGTATTATTGAACGCTTCGCTGGCGTTGAACACGCTTTGTCGAGCGGGGCCACCGGCGAAGCTTTCGTCAAGAACTCCAAGGAATATGCCGAACTCTCGCCAATGGCCAAGGGGGCGACCGCGCTGAAAGCCGCCTATGCCGAGCGCCAGGGCCTTGCCGAAATGCTCAGCGGTGGCGGCGAACTGGCTCAAATGGCCGAAGCCGAAAAGCCATTGCTGGATCAGCGTATCGAACAGCTTGAGCAGGATATGCGCATCCTGCTCCTGCCCAAGGATGCGGCCGACGAACGCAACGTCATCCTCGAAGTCCGTGGCGGAACTGGTGGCGATGAGGCAGCGATTTTTGCAGGCGACTTGTTTCGCATGTATCAGCGCTATGCCTCCTGGAAAGGATGGAAAGTTGAAGTCATCTCTTCAAGCGAGGGCGAACATGGTGGCTATAAGGAAATCATCGCCAACATCTTTGGCTCCGGCGCCTATGCCCATTTGAAGTTTGAATCTGGCGTTCACCGCGTGCAGCGTGTGCCCGCGACGGAAACCCAGGGCCGCATCCACACCTCTGCCGCCACCGTAGCCGTTTTGCCGGAGGCCGAAGAAGTCGACATCAAGATTGAAGAGAAGGATTTGCGTATTGACGTCTACCGTTCATCTGGCCCCGGCGGGCAGAGCGTGAACACCACAGACTCAGCCGTGCGCATCACCCACATCCCCACAGGCCTTGCGGTCGCGCAGCAAACTGAGAAGTCCCAACTCAAAAACAAAAACGCCGCAATGAAACTGCTCCGTGCCAGGCTCTATGAGCGAGAGCGCGAACGCATTGATTCTGAACGTTCGGCCACACGCAAAGGCCAAGTGGGCTCCGGTGACAGGTCTGAGCGCATACGGACATACAATTTCCCGCAAGGCCGTCTCACTGATCACCGCATCAACTTGACGCTCTACAAACTGCCGGAGATCGTCGAAGGCCCCGCACTCGAAGAAGTGGTGCAAGCGTTGGTCACCGAACATCAGGCAAGCCTCCTGGCTGAAATGGACAATGAATCCTGAGAGCATTGCCGCGCTGTTGAAGGCGGCGCGTGCGCAACTGGCGGCGCAAGGCATTGAAACGGCAGCACTCGATGCGCGGTTGTTGTTGCAGGCAACGAGCGGCATCTCGCCCGAAGCGTTGATTGCAAATCCGGCTTCAACACTCCCGCCAGAAGCAATAGCACGATTTGAAGTTTCCATCGCCCGGCGCACGAAATATGAACCGGTGTCACGCATTTTGGGCAAGCGCGATTTTTATGGACGCAGCTTTACCGTCACACCAGATGTTTTGGATCCGCGGGCTGATACTGAAACCTTGATCACATTGGCCTTGGACCTTTGCCCCAGCCCATGCCACTTCCTCGATCTCGGCACAGGCAGCGGCGCCATCGCGGTATCGCTATGCGCTGAGCGTGCGGGTTTCACCGGCATTGCAACCGACCTCTCGTCCGCCGCCCTTGTCATCGCACAACAGAACGCAACGGCGCTGGGCGTGAATAACCGATTGCGCTTCCAGCAAGCCGCATGGTTTGAAGGCCTTGCCGGCAACTTCAACCTCATCATCTCCAACCCACCCTATATTCGTGACGCCACGACGTTGATGCCGGACGTGGCCGACTATGATCCACCCTTGGCGCTCTTTGGCGGTCCGGACGGCTTGGTGGCCTACCGCGCCATTGCCAAAGATGCCTCCCATTTTCTCACGCCACATGGATTGCTGCTGGTTGAAATTGGTTGGGGCCAGGCAGATGAAGTCATTGCAGTTTTTGAAACTCAGGGTTTCATCCTTGTCGAACAACGCAATGACCTCGCGGCCACGCCGCGTGCGCTGGCATTTAAGGTAAATGGGTGATCTTACAAATTAGTCATTGGAATCGGCGCGGGCCTGCGCTAAAAGCATTCCATCCCCAATGGCTTGGAATTGTTCGTGCACAATGTGCGGCCAGCCGCCGATGGAGCGCCTTGGCATTTGGCGCTAGAGCCGGGATCGTTTCAACAAGGTGTTATTTGCAGCATTTATTCTGCGGTTTTGAAAATATGCACCAGCGCAGGCCGCAATGTGCCCGCGCAATCCACAAGGACGGTTATTCAAAGTGAACAATAATTTCATGAGACCCCAACAGGGCAACCGCAACCGTAACCGGAACAATCGCAGCCGTCATCGCACCCCGGGCAGCAACAATGGTGGTGGTGGCGGCGGCGGCAATTCGGCCAACAAGGTCTTTGACTCGAACGGGCCAGACGTAAAGCTGCGTGGTACGGCGCAAACGGTTGCTGAAAAATACATGCAGCTGGGGCGCGACTCACAATCGTCTGGCGACAATGTTGCCGCTGAAAATTATTATCAGCATGCGGAACATTATTACCGCATTTGGGCCTCCAACCAGCCAGTGGGCCAGCCCCTGCAGATGACGCGCAAATTGGGCGAAGAAGAATTCGAAGAAGACGGCCAGGATGACGCAGGCGATGAAGAGGGCAGCGAAGGCCAGCCTAGCCCCGAAACACCTGAGGGCCAGGAGCCGCAGGCCGAAGGCCAGCCGCATGAGGGCCAGCAGCGCAACAACCGTAACAATCGTGACAACCGGGATAACCGCGAAGGCAACCGCGACCGCTTCCGACCGCGCTGGCAGAACCGCCGGGATCGCAACAACTCTGACACGCC
>JAYUEP010000099.1:0-5479 GCA_043739165.1 Hyphomicrobiales bacterium | reverse complement strand
CTGAACCGCGCCTATGACTTGAAAGACCAGCGCCCCATCTGGTTTCTTTACCTGCAAAATGTCTTGTTCGTGATTGGCGCTGCAACCTTGATGCTGGTCGTGGCCCTGCTTCTCGTCGTGTTACCCGCCGTCAGCCAGTTCTTTGGCGAACATGCGCCAGATGCCTTCCGCCCCTTCACCACGCTGGATAACCTGCGCTATCCCGTGGCCATGTTGATCTTGTTGTTCGGGCTTCTGGTGGCACACAGGCTCTTGCCCACCACGCACTTCCGCTTGCTGGAGCTGATGCCCGGCATCGCCATCACCGTTCTGGTTTGGGTGGTGCTCACCGAAGGCTTTTCCTGGTACCTGCGAAACTTCAACAGCTTCGCTTCCACCTACGCCTCGCTCTCGGGTCTCTTTGCCACGATGTTCTTTACCTACCTCGCAGCCCTCGCCCTGATCTTCGGCGGTGAAGTGAACCGTGTCTTCATGCTCTACAAGTCACGAAGCCCCATCCCCGAGAAACCACGCCGGTGAAAAAGGTTGGACAAATTGGCAGTTCGTTGGCCATCGCCTGTAGTGCGCTACTCTTTGCAGCTGACAAAGAGGCCTAGCCTTGAACATCGTCATCTATCACAATCCGGAATGTGGCACGTCGCGCAATGTGCTGGGCATCATCAAAGCTGCGGGCCACGAACCCACCGTCATTGAATATCTGCAAACGGGTTGGACCGAGCCACAATTGATGGGCCTGTTTGCGGCGGCCGGCCTGACACCGCGCAGCGCCTTGCGTGAGACCAAATCCCCCGCACAAGTGCTTGGCTTGCTCGCTCCGGGCGTCAGTGACAGCCAGTTGCTGCAAGCCATGCTGGAACATCCGGTCTTGGTGAACAGGCCCATCGTTTGTTCGCCAAGGGGTGTGAAACTGTGCCGCCCCAGTGAGGTCGTCCTTGACCTGTTGGACAGCCTGCCACCGGGCCCTCTCTATAAGGAAGATGGAACGCTGTTAATCGATACCAACGGGCGCAGAGTGGAGCAACTGCCCATTGGCACCAACCCCTGACAGCACCACAAGTCCAGCCAATTTTCACATGAATTTGTGCTGCGCAACATAGAAAATTGTGCTATGCAATATCCAAGCGTTTGAGCATGCCCTTGAGGCAAACAGGCGCGCATCGACCGGGAGGCCTGACGATCACTTTTGAAAGGTCTTGAAATGACAAATTCCTCTTTCCCGAAGCGCAAAGCCGCCGCGCGCCATGGCGGCAAGCCATCCATCGGCCCCATTTCCTCTGATTGGTCATTCTGCGAATATTATGTTCCAGATGAGCAGACAGCAGTTTCGGCCAAGCCCAGCCGTTGGGGCCTATTTGGCCGCATGACGCGCCACAACCCTTGACTTATCCCCTCCTTCGCCCTTAGAGGAGCGCCTGCCCCGCTGGTCTTTTGCCTTGCGGGGCTCATAGCGCTGCCCGAGGGCAACCCTCAAAGCTTCGGCTTTTCTAAAAAAGTCCTTTTCCCTCAAGGGTTTGGAAAAGGCTCCAAAGGGCGCGGGTGTAAGGATGAAGAAGATGTACGCAGTCATCAAGACAGGCGGCAAGCAATATCGCGTTGCCGCCAACGACAAAATTCTGATCGAAAAGCTCGAAGGCGCGGCTGGCGATCATATCTCATTTACCGATGTGCTCATGGTCGGCAATGGTGCTGACGTGGCCGTCGGCGCTCCGCTGGTGGCTGGTGCCACCGTTGTGGGCGAAATCGAAAAGCAAGCCCGTGGCCCCCACTTGATCATTTTCAAGAAGCGCCGCCGCAAGCATTATCGCCGCCGCAATGGCCACCGTCAGGATCTGACTTCGGTGATCATCACTGAAATCCTCACCGGCGGCGCCAAGCCAACCGGCAAGAAGGCTGAAGTGATGGCCAAGGCTGCCAAGCCAGAAGTCGCAATCGCAGAAGCAACCGCAGTTGAAGCCCCCAAGGCAGCTGCCAAAGTGAGCAAGCCTCGCGCCAAGGCTGCCAAGCCTGCTGCTGACAAGGAATAAGGAGAAAAACCATGGCACATAAAAAAGCAGGTGGTTCATCCCGCAACGGCCGCGATAGCGCAGGCCGCCGCTTGGGCGTGAAGGCCTTTGGCGGCGAAGCTGTCATCGCTGGCAACATCATCATCCGTCAGCGCGGCACGAAAGTGCATGCCGGCACAGGCGTTGGCATGGGCAAGGATCACACCTTGTTTGCCAAGGTCGCGGGCAAGGTCGAGTTCCGTGGCACCAAAGGTGGTCGCCAACTCGTGTCGGTAATCCCGATGAAGGCCGCAGAATAAATGGCAGTGAAAGAACTGCCGCCCATCGGGCCCGGCAGTTCTGCATAAGTCAGTTCTGAATTGAACGGGGAGATGGGAAACCACCTCTCCGTTTTTATTTGGAATTGCACCATGGAACTTGAAACAAGAAGACTGCTTCTAAGGCCGCTGCGAGACGAAGACGCGCCAGCCATGGCGCATGGGCTGAACAACATCAATGTCAGCCGCAACCTGGCCCGTGTCGCGTTTCCTTACGGGCTTGCAGACGCGCAAGCCTTCATCGCCCTGCAACGCAGTTTTGATCAACGCTCAAAAATCTGCGCCATCACCTTCAAATGCGCACCCGATGAATTGATTGGTGTCACCACCTATGAAGTAGACGCCAAGGGCGCATGCGAATTCGGCTACTGGCTGCGCGAATGCTGCTGGCACATGGGCGTGATGTCGGAAGCAGCAGTTGCTCTGGTCCAACACGCATTTGCAACTGCCCTGCTGGAGGCGCTGCAGTCCGGCTATCACACGGACAACCCAAACTCAGGCCGCATCCTGCGCAAATTGGGATTTGTTGAGACGCACGAAGAGCTAAACTTCAGCCTCGCCCAAGGCAAGGAGGTGCCGGTGATGAAAATGAACCTCCCCAGCGCCCGCTGGCTGGAGCAACAAAAAGGCCGCGCAACATGATTGCGCGGCCCGAAATTCAGCACGCGATTGGCTTAAAACACCATGGCGACGTAAGAACGCACCAAGTGCTTGCGGCCCAGGCCGCCATTCTGTTTGGACGCGGCCATGCGCAAATTGCCATGCGACGAGCGCACTGCCATGGAAAGATACTTCAAGCCATATCGGACATTGGTGGCAGGATTATACAGCGCCGAACACGAGCCGGAAAAACCAATCCCGCGCGCAGTCTGGCATTTCATCTGGAAAACGCCGATTTCGCCAACCGAGCCCGTCACCAAAGGATTATAGCCGGATTCGATCTTGGCAATCTTCAGGGCAAACCACGTCGGCACGCCATAATGCGGTGCCTGAGATTTGATCATGGCCACCACGCGGTCACGCGTGGCTTGGCTGACTTTTGGAAAGTGCGCACGGCCATGATGCACATGACCATGGCGCGTATGATGACGGGCGTGATGGTGCTTTTGTGCCGCTTCAGCGCCGCTCACCATGAAACCCAACGAAATGGCCGCAGCGGCCAGCGAAAGAGCAAACTTAGTACGCATGTTTATATTCCTTTCATATCTTCGGAACAGGGCTGCGGAACACTTGGAAAATGCCAAATGCTGTTAAACCGCAGAACCGCCGATGCCTGGGGAAGAAGCCCCGTAAATGGGCCAAATGTGGCCTTAATAAGTTGGCGGCTAAAATGGCTTTAACGAGATTTTAACCACCGAGTCGAGTCAAATCGACATTTCGGCATTTTTCAAAAATAGGATTATATACTGGTGCCGCCCGCTTAAAAGCACCATACTGGAATCTAATCTCTGCGAAATCCGCAGTGCTAGAAATCAATTCAACAGCCGCCCAAAACCAACTAAGAGCCAAAGCATGAAATTTCTCGATGAAGCAAAAATTTACGTTCGCAGTGGTGATGGTGGGGCAGGCTCCGTGTCTTTCCGCCGTGAGAAATTCATTGAATTCGGCGGGCCCGATGGCGGCGATGGCGGCAAGGGTGGCGATGTCTGGGTGGAAGCAGCGGCCGATCTCAACACGCTGATTGACTATCGCTACCAACAGCACTTCAAAGTCTCAACCGCAGGCCATGGCATGGGCCGCTTGCGCGCCGGGGCCAACACGCCAGACATCGTCCTCAAAGTTCCCGTCGGCACCGAAGTATACGATGAAGACCATGAAACCCTGATTGCTGATCTGGCCAAACTGGGAGACCGCGTCTGCGTGGCCCGTGGCGGCAATGGCGGCTTTGGCAATCACTATTTCAAATCCGCAACCAACCGCTCGCCCTATCACGCCAACCCTGGCATTGAAGGGCAAGAGCGCTGGATCTGGCTGCGCATGAAGCTGATCGCCGATGCGGGCATCGTTGGCCTGCCCAATGCTGGCAAATCCACGTTCCTCTCAGTCGTCAGCGCCGCCAAGCCCAAGATCGCGGACTATCCCTTCACCACCCTTCACCCTCAGCTCGGCGTGGTGAAAGCTGGCACAAACTCATTCGTGCTTGCCGATATTCCTGGCCTCATCGAAGGCGCATCGGAAGGGGCAGGCCTCGGCACAAGATTTTTGGGCCATGTCGAACGCTGTGCGGTTCTACTGCATTTGATCGATGTGACGGCGGATGATCCCGTCGCCGCCTACAAGACCATCCGCGCCGAACTCAAAGCCTATTCTACAATTCTGTCCAAAAAACCCGAAATCATCGCTTTCAACAAGATCGATGCGGTGGACGCCAAAGACTTGGCCAAGAAGCTGGAAAAGTTCAAAACCAAGATCAAGAAAACCCCGTTGCTCATCTCCGCCGCCACCCAAAGGAACATCGATCAAGTGATCTTTGCGCTTTATGACGTGGTCAAAACCACCAGACGCAAAGAGCGCATGCCAGACCCCGAGGGCGTGGTGACCGAAGGCTGGCGTCCATGATTAACCTCCCATGACCTCCCGCCTCGCCAAAGCCAAGCGCGTTGTTGTCAAAGTCGGTTCAGCCCTGCTCGTCGACCAAAAGAGTGGCACGATCAAAGCGGCCTGGCTCGCATCTCTCGTCACCGACATCGCCAAACTGAAACAAGCAGGCGCGGATGTGATCCTCGTCTCCTCCGGGGCCATCGCCTTGGGCCGCCGTACCTTGGGACTGCCCGTAGGCAAGTTGAAACTCGATCAAAGCCAGGCCGCTGCCGCCGTGGGCCAAATTGCTTTGGCACAAGCCTGGGCGGAAGCATTGAAAACCCGAGGCATCGTGGCCGCGCAGATTCTCGTCACCCTGCAAGACACGGAAGAGCGCCGCCGCTATCTCAACGCGCGCGCCACGCTTTCAACTCTGCTGACGCAAGGCGCTGTGCCGGTGATCAATGAGAATGACACGGTGGCCACCTCCGAAATCCGTTACGGGGATAATGACAGGCTCGCCGCCCGCGTCGCCTCGATGATGTCGGCTGATGTTCTGGTGCTGCTCTCTGATATTGACGGCCTCTATTCCGCCCCACCGGGTCAAAAGGGCGCGGAGTTCATTGCCGAAGTCAAAGA
>JAYUEP010000098.1:0-5485 GCA_043739165.1 Hyphomicrobiales bacterium | reverse complement strand
GCGCGCGAACTGCTCACCGAGTTGATGCCCGCCTTGCTCAAGACTCTGGCGCAAAGCGGCGATGCCGACCGGGCCTTTATCGCCTTCGACAAATTCATTGAAGCCCTGCCCGCAGGCGTGCAGCTTCTGGCCATGATGAAGGCCAATCCGAAAATACTCGGCCTCATTGCACAAATCCTGGGCTCGGCCCCGCGATTGACTGAAAGCATCGCATCACGCCCGCGTATTCTTGAAGCGGTGACCGCACCAGATTTCTTCTCCCCCCTGCCGGAAAAGAAGATGCTGGCCAGCGAAATGGAAGTGCTCATTCCTTCGACCGCCCCACTTGAAGAGGCCATGGACTTGGCGCGCATTTTCGCCCGTGAGAAAAACTTCCGCGTCGGCGTGCGCATCCTGTCTGAAACCTTGAGTGCCGAGGAAGCAGGCAAAGGCTTTTCTGATATTGCCGACGTGGTGATCGCGCGCTTGCTGGAAGTGGTGCTTGGTGAACTGCGCGCCAAGCATGGCATTTTCCCCGGCGGAGCCTGCATCGTGCTGGGCCTTGGCAAGCTCGGCGGCCGCGAGATGACGGCAACCTCAGACCTCGACATCATGTTGATCTATGATCATGACGCGGAAGCCGAGCAATCAGATGGCGCAAGACCGCTGGCACCGGGCCAATATTACGCCAAGGTGACACAGCAGCTAGTGACTGCACTCAGTTCACCCACAGCAGAGGGCAAGCTCTATGATGTGGATATGCGCTTGCGCCCATCAGGCTCCAAGGGCCCGCTCGCCGTCAGCCGCGAAGCCTTTGCCACCTATCATGAAAAAGAGGCCTGGACATGGGAACGCATGGCCATGACACGCGGCCGCGCCATCGCCGGAGATGAAGCGCTGGCAAAAGCCACCAAAGCCATCATCACTTCGGCCCTGATGGTGAAGCGTGACGCAACCCAAACCAAGGCAGACATCGCCACCATGCGCGGCCTGATGCTGAAGGAACATCCGACCACTGATGTCTGGGATTTGAAGCGCATCAGGGGCGGACAGATCGAGATCGAATTCATCGCGCAATATCTGGAACTCATCCACGCCAGAACCCATCCCGAAATGATCAACCCTGAAACAGCGGCCACTTTGGCCACAGCCAGCAAGAATGGGTTGCTGGCGGCGGGCGATGCCGAAACGCTTGTCCAAGCCCTCGGCCTCTACCAACGCCTCACCCATGTGCTGCGTCTCTGCATCGAAGGCACGTTCAAGCCCGAAACGGCCCCAGCCCATCTGCTCGAAGCCCTGGCCCAGGCCGCCGCCCAACCCAATATCACAACCACCGAGGCCTATTTGGCGGAATTGCAGGAAAAGGTGGCAGGGATATTCACTCGAACGGTCGGAAGACCCATCTCGACCCCTTGACACCCCGACCATACGCTCCTATCTCCCCTTTCAGCAATTGGCACTCTTATAATGAGAGTGCTAACAGCGCCCCGGTCGCGCTTCGCGTGGCCACGAAATTCGCATCATAAGCAAGGAGTTAACACCCATGAAATTCCGTCCTTTGCACGACCGTGTTGTCGTCAAGCGGGTTGAAGAAGACACCAAGACCAAGGGTGGCATCATCATCCCCGAAACCGCCCAGGAAAAGCCAATGCAGGGCAAGATCGTCGCTGTGGGCCCCGGTGGCCGCGATGAAGCCGGCAAGCTGATCCCCATCGATTTGAAGAAGGGTGATTTGATCCTCTTCGGCAAATGGTCCGGTACGGAAGTGAAGATCGACGGCGAAGAGCTGCTGATCATGAAGGAATCCGACGTGATGGGCGTTCTCGAGAAATAATCTCGACGCGCTTTGCAAACATCAACTCAATCTGAATAAGGAATTTTAATATGGCTGCTAAAGAAGTCCGTTTCGGCGGCGAAGCCCGTGAGAAAATGCTCCGCGGCGTCGACATTCTCGCCAATGCTGTAAAAGTCACCCTCGGCCCGAAAGGCCGCAACGTCATCATCGACAAATCCTATGGCGCACCACGCACCACCAAGGACGGCGTCACCGTTGCCAAGGAAATCGAACTCGAAGACAAGTTCGAAAACATGGGCGCGCAAATGGTGCGCGAAGTAGCTTCCAAAACCAATGACATGGCTGGCGACGGCACCACCACCGCAACCGTTCTGGCCCAGGCCATCGTGCGCGAAGGCGCCAAGAACGTTGCCGCTGGCATGAACCCGATGGATCTGAAGCGCGGCATTGATCAGGCCGTGGCTGTGGCCATTGACGACATCAAGAAGCGCTCCAAGAAGGTCAAGGGCACCGAAGAAATTGCCCAGGTTGGCACCATCTCCGCCAACGGCGACAAGGACATTGGCGAAATGATCGCCAAGGCCATGCAGAAGGTTGGCAACGAAGGTGTGATCACCGTCGAAGAAGCCAAGACCGCTGAAACCGAACTCGATGTCGTCGAAGGTATGCAGTTTGATCGCGGCTATCTCAGCCCCTACTTCATCACCAACGCCGACAAGATGGTTGCCGAACTGGAAGATGTTTACATCCTCCTCCACGAGAAGAAGCTCTCGAGCTTGCAGCCGATGCTGCCGATCCTCGAAGCCGTTGTTCAAACCTCGAAGCCTTTGCTGATCATCGCTGAAGACATCGAAGGCGAAGCCTTGGCAACTTTGGTTGTCAACAAGCTGCGCGGCGGCCTCAAGATTTGCGCCGTCAAAGCCCCAGGCTTTGGTGATCGCCGCAAGGCCATGCTGGAAGACATCGCCACCCTCACGGGCGGCCAGATGATTGCTGAAGACCTCGGCATCAAGCTTGAGTCAGTCACGCTTGACATGCTCGGCCGCGCCAAGCGCGTTCGCGTTGACAAGGAAAACACCACGATTGTGGACGGTTCAGGCAAGAAGGCCGACATCGTTGGCCGCATCGCCCAGATCAAGGCGCAGATCGAAGAAACCACGAGCGACTATGACAAGGAAAAGCTGCAGGAACGTTTGGCCAAGCTGGCCGGTGGCGTTGCTGTGATCAAGGTTGGCGGCTCAACCGAAATCGAAGTGAAGGAAAAGAAAGACCGCGTTGACGACGCGCTGAACGCCACGCGTGCAGCCGTTGAAGAAGGTGTGGTTCCCGGCGGTGGCGTGGCTCTGCTGCGCGCCAAGAAGGCCGTGGATGCCCTGCATTCTGATAATGCAGATATCATGGCCGGCATCAAGATCGTGTCCAAGGCCTTGGAAGCGCCGATCCGCCAGATCGTTGAGAACGCTGGCGTGGAAGGCTCGATCGTTGTGGGCAAGCTGTTGGAGAAATCCGGCAACTACGGCTTCAACGCCCAGACCGAAGAATATGTCGACATGGTCACCGCCGGCATCATCGACCCAACCAAGGTTGTGCGTGTGGCCTTGCAGGATGCAGCCTCGGTTGCAGCCCTGCTGATCACCACCGAAGCCATGATCGCCGAGAAGCCCAAGAACCAAGCCCCGGCCATGCCCGGCGGCGGCGGCGGCATGGGCGGCGGCGGCATGGGCGGCATGGATTTCTAAGTCCAGCGCTCAAGCGTTACAAATGCGAAACCCCGGGTGTGAGCCCGGGGTTTTTTAGTCCAGCGTCACCCGGTAGCGGCTCACGGCCACGGCCCCCACCACCACCAGCATCAGCACCAAGACTGAAACTTCTGGCGCAAGCTGCATGAGCGTCGCGCCCTTCAGCATTACGCCGCGCGAGATCCGGATGAAATGCGTTGCGGGCAGCATGGCACCCAGCACCTGCGCCCAATCCGGCATCCCGCGAAAGGGGAAGGCAAAGCCTGACAGCAGGATCGAGGGCAGCATGAAAAAGAATGACATCTGCACGGCTTGAAGCTGATTGCGCGCCACTGTCGAGAACGTGAAGCCGATGGCGAGATTGACGGTGATGAACAGAAGTGTCGCAAGGCCAAACACCCATGCCGCCCCCAGGAAGGGCACATTGAACAGAATATGCGAGGCGGTGAGCACCACGGAGACCTGCACCGCGCCGATGATCACATAGGGTGCAATCTTACCCACCATCACCTCCCACGGTCGCACTGGCATTGCCAGAAGGTTTTCCATCGTGCCGCGCTCATATTCGCGCGTCACGGCCAAAGCCGTTTGCATCACCATGGTCATGGTGAGAATGATGCCGAGAAGTCCGGGCACGATGTTGAAGCGCGTGAGACTTTCCGGGTTATAGCGCTTTTGCAAAATCACATTCACGGTCTGCGCCGCCGGGCGATAGGCGGCGAGCGGCCCGGTCAATTCTTCCGACAATGTTTGTGCAATCGCTCCATTCACCGCCGCAATGGCAGGTGCCACGGTGGAAGGGTCGGTTGCATCCGCCTCCACATCCACTTGCGCCGCCTCATGACGCACCAGATGGCGGAAGAACCCATCTGGAATGGTCAGCACAAATTGCACTTCACCCGCCTGCATCAGGGTGTCAGCCTCGCTCTCCGAGCTAACCTCGCGGGCGGCGGAAAAATAGCCGGTGTTGCCAATGGCGCGGGTGATGGCGCGTGACAGCGGGGAATGATCATAGGCCAACACCGCCGTGGGCAAGTTCTTGGGATCAGAATTGATGGCATAGCCGAACAGCACAAGTTGCATGATCGGGATCACAAACATCATGCCCATGGTGAGCGGGTCGCGCCTGATTTGCCGCGCTTCCTTGATGATCATCGCAAGCAGGCGGTTGAACGCGCTCATGTGACAGCCATGTTGTCTTGCGCTTGGCCCATGAGATGGATGAACACATCCTCCAATGTGGGTTCAACCCGGCTCCAGCGAATGGCCTTGTCTTTCACGGTATCCACCGCACGCTTCAACGCCACTTCATCCGGGCTGCACAAATGCAGCGTGGCACCAAAAGCTGCAGCGGCGGTAATGCCCGGCAAGCCCGAGAGCCGGGGCGCCAACCGGTCTGCGCCTTCCCCTGTCGCCACCAAGGCATGCAAGCCAGACGCTGCGATGATGTCTGCCGCCGAGCCACGTGCCATCAATTTGCCAAAGGCGATATAGGCAATCTCATGGCAACGCTCGGCCTCGTCCATGTAATGCGTCGAGACAAGAACGGTAATGCCTTGCGCGGCCAGCCCATGAATCTCATCCCAAAACGTGCGGCGTGCCTTTGGGTCCACGCCTGCCGTGGGTTCATCGAGCAGCAGCAGCTTGGGCTGGTGCAACACGCAAGCCGCCAAGGCCATGCGCTGCTTCCACCCACCTGAAAGCGCGCCTGCCAATTGATTGCGCCGATCGCCCAGCCCCAGCCTCTCGATGGCCTCCGCCACCAAGCGGGTCACATGCGGCAGCTGGTAGAGCTGCGCCACGAATTCAAGATTTTCAGTGATGGTGAGATCTTCGTAAAATCCGAACCGCTGCGTCATATATCCCGTTTGGCGTTTGATGCTGTCACGGCCTTTAATCAGATCTTCCCCCAAAACAGTTCCACTTCCGCCGTCAGGCGTCAGCAGCCCGCAGATCATGCGCAGTGTCGTTG
>JAYUEP010000097.1:0-1789 GCA_043739165.1 Hyphomicrobiales bacterium | reverse complement strand
CCACGCGGATCGACCATGCCGTGGCCTATCTCTACTATGCCGACCGGCTCTATCAGTTGCCTCTCGGCGTGATTGGCGTTGCCATCGGCGTGGTCTTGCTTCCCACCTTGTCACGCAAGTTGCGGGCTGGCGATCACGTTGGTGCATTGGATGCCAAAAACCGCGCCATTGAGTTTTCACTGTTTCTGACTTTGCCTGCGACTGCTGCGCTGATGGTGATCGGTGCGCCAATTTTGCATACGGTTTTTGAACATGGGGTTTTCCATGCGGCGGACACGGCCGCTGTCGCCCCCGCCGTGGCTGCCTATGCGGCGGGCCTTCCGGCCTATTCATTGACCAAGGTTTTCCAGCCTGGCTTTTATGCCCGCGAAGACACCACAACGCCAATGCGCTTTGCCATTGTCTCGGTGGTGGTGAATATCATTGGAAGTCTCGTGCTTTCGCGGTTCTTCGGCCATGTTGGCATTGCCTTGGCGGCCACAATTGCCGCATGGGTGAATGCCGGACAGCTTTATTTCAGGTTGCGCGCGCTTGATCATTTTACCTTTGACCATAGTGCACGCTGGCGCATTCCTCTGATGCTTCTTTCCACGGCCATCATGGCAATGGCGCTTTTTGATGCCTCGCTTTTGCTCTCCGTCAATTTTCTGGCTGAGACGCATTTTATCCACGCGCTTTGGGGTCTCGTCCTATTGGTGGGGCTTGGCATTGTCTCCTATTTCGGTGCCTCACAACTCACTGGAGCTTGGCGGATTTCTGAGCTAAAGGCCGCGCTGAAAAGGAATTAAACGATGACCACTTTCGCCCCGCGCGTGCTTTCCGGCATGCAGCCCACTGGCAATTTGCACCTCGGCAATTATCTCGGAGCCATGGTGAATTGGGTGAAGATGCAAGACACTCATGAGACGCTCTATTGCGTGGTGGATATGCATGCCATCACCCAGCCCACTTCTGTGTGGGGTGGGCCCGCGGTATTGCGGAAATCCATCCTCGAAGTGGCGGCGGCCTATATGGCTGCGGGAATTGATCCCAAGAAGTCGGTCCTCTTCAACCAGAGCCGCGTGCATGAACATGCCGAGCTGGCCTGGGTTTTCAACTGCGTGGCGCGTCTCGGTTGGCTCAACCGCATGACGCAGTTCAAGGAAAAAGCCGGCAAGGACCGCGAGAATGCTTCTGTCGGGCTTTACGATTATCCGGTTTTGATGGCGGCTGACATTCTGATCTATCACGCCACACATGTGCCTGTGGGTGAAGACCAGAAGCAGCATCTGGAACTTTGCCGCGACATTGCGATCAAATTCAATAATGACTTTGGCACGGAATTCTTCCCGATCACAGAGCCCGTGATCATGGGTCCGGCCACGCGGGTCATGAGTCTGCGCGATGGTACCAAGAAGATGTCAAAGTCAGATCCGTCTGATCTGTCGCGCATCAATCTGACTGATTCAGCTGACGATGTTGCCAAGAAGATCCGCAAGGCCAAAACCGATGCCGATGGTCTGCCTGCTGAGGCTGAAGGTCTGAAAGGTCGGGCCGAAGCGGAAAATCTGGTTGGCATTTATGCTGCGCTTGCGGGTGAAAATGTTGACGCCGTGCTCAAACAATTTGGCGGCGGGCAATTTTCGGCTTTCAAGAACGCGCTTGCCGACTTGGCCGTGGCCAAGCTTTCGCCGATCAACGTACGAATGAACCAGCTCTTGGCTGATCAGGGCTATGTCGAGCAGGTTCTGACCGAAGGTGCCGCGCGCGCCTCGACCATTGCCGCACCGATCATGAAGGATGTGAAGAA
>JAYUEP010000096.1:0-5514 GCA_043739165.1 Hyphomicrobiales bacterium | reverse complement strand
CGGCGCTCGCAGAGCGGACTTGCTGGCCCGCAATCGACATCAGGTTCTGGTTCATGCCGCTCAAGGCGCGAATGGACTGGCCGCAGAGGAAAAGCACCAGCAACCATTGGCCCGCGCGGTACGTTTCGCCGAAGAAGCTGAGGAAATAGCCGCCAAACAGAATTGCAGAGCCGAGGCCGCAAGTCAGCGTGACCACCGTCAAAAGATTGAGGCGCAGCAGCAATGTGTGGGCGGCCTTGTCGTCTTTGTGGGTGATGGCTTGGGTCAAATCCGGCAGGATGAATTGTTGGGTGGCCTGAATGACAAATCCGGCGATCCCCGCAAGCCGGATGCAGAGGCCGAGAACCGCCAGTTCATCATGCGGCAGGATGAAGCCGCCGAGCAGCGTCACAACATCGGCAAACATCACCGAGACAGCCCCGACAATCGCGAGGGCGATTGATCTTTGCCGCAGCACTGCCGTCAGATGTTGCTTGGTCTTGTTCCAATCAGAAAGTTTTACACCCTCAGCCCCGACCACCCAGGCCTGGATGAAAGCCACAATCACATTTGCGATGACAAACGCCAGAAGCACATGGCTGATTGAAAGTGGCACATGCAGAAGGATCGAACCCAATATGAAGGCAAGAAACAGGCCGGGGCGAATGATGAAGTCCGGCAGGAAAGCCCATTGGTAATAGCGCAGGCTGTTGGCCACCGAACAGTTGTATCGGATCAGAGCCGAGGGCACGGCGGAGAGCGCCCCGAAAAACAATGCCAGATAAACCCCAGGATCAGGCTTGAAGAACAGGCCAAAGAGCGCCACGCCTGCATAAATCATCAGGGTCGTCAGCACCATGTCATGCAGGAATGTGCCATGAAAGGCCCGCGCGTGGCCATTCAGGCCCAGCGTGTAAAAGCGCGGCAGTTGCGTGAGGGCCAGCAATGGATAGCCCACGGCAACACACAGGCTGAAGAAGGCGGCAATCGACATGCCAAGGAAGATGATGCCAACATCGGCGGGGGCGAAATTGCGGGTGAGCACCAGTTGCGTCAACAGGCCCAGGCCTGCACCTGCAAAGCGCAGGCCGACACTGCCAAACATTAACTGCATCATGCGCCCCAAGGTCATATTGCGGGGCCCTCACTCACGCTGGCGAAGATCAACCGGCCTGATCGAGCAGTTTACGGGCATCCCCCAGATCCTTCAGGGCGGCGCGCAGGGCATCTGACTGATTGGTCGAAAGCTTATGAATGACCTTCGGCCCCTCACCAATGGGGCGGGCCAAGGGCGCACGGCCCAAGCGCGGAGCAACTCGAGCGGTTCCGGGTGGAGGAGCGCCTTCATGGGCCAGTTCAGACTTGCGCAGCACAACTTCGCCGCGCCCGACACCTGTCACATAGGCCGCACCCTCTTCCTTGAGGATGATCTGCACGCCGCGAATTGTATAGCCGCGCTTATAGAGCAGCTCATGAATGCCCTTGAGCAATTCAATATCGGCCGGGCGGTAATAACGCCGCCCGCCGGCGCGCTTCATCGGCTTTATTTGCGAGAAGCGCGTTTCCCAAAAGCGCAGCACGTGCTGCGGCACGCTTAGTTCATCTGCCGCTTCGCTGATGGTGCGAAAGGCGTCTGGTGATTTTTCAATCGTCATGGTTGATCCCCCGATCCTTTGACGCTCAATCGACTTCCCCTGGTTCTTGCCCGTTCACGATGTTCTTCATGATCTGGCTTGGCCGAAAAACCAAAACGCGCCGTGGCGTGATGGGCACTTCCTTACCGGTTTTGGGGTTGCGGCCCATACGTTCGCGTTTGGCGCGCACCATGAAGGTTCCAAAGGATGAAAGCTTCACCGTGTGGCCCTGCACCAAAGCATCTGACACAAGATCGAGAACTGAGTTGACCATATCGGCTGATTCTGTCCGGGAAAGCCCAACTTCCCGGTGCAGGACTTCCGTCAAATCAGCGCGTGTCAGTGTCTTGCTGCTCATGGGCCCCTCCGCCAATGCCGGGACACTACGAGATTCCCTACCCCACGGTCAAGGAATTTGCACTATCTCAAAGGCTTAGAGGCGTTTCTTCGCGCAAGTTGCAGTGGCTCGCGGCAACAGCATCAATAGCGGGCCAAAACCCCGCCCCAGGTGAAGCCGCCGCCCATGGCTTCCATCAATACGGTTTGCCCGCGCTTGATAAGGCCGTGGCGCACGCCGTGGTCAAAGGCCAAGGGAATCGATGCCGCCGAGGTATTGCCATGCTGGTCGAGGGTGACGATGAATTTCTCTTCTGGCACGCCGAGCTTTTTTGCAGTGGCTTCAAGAATGCGCTTGTTGGCCTGGTGCGGCACAAACCAATCAATGTCGGCCACCGTCATATTCCCGATGTTGAGAAGCTCGGTGATCACTTCGGCCATGTTGGCCACGGCATGTTTGAAAACCTCGCGGCCTTCCATGCGCAAATGGCCCACGGTCTTGGTGGTGGAAGGTCCACCATCGACATAGAGCTTGTTCATATAGCGGCCATCGGCGCGCAGCCTTGCCGCCAGAATGCCGCGTGTGCCCTCTTCAGCCTTGAGCACGAAGGCTCCGGCCCCATCGCCAAACAAGACGCAGGTGCCCCGGTCAGTCCAATCGAGAATGCGCGAAAAGGTTTCTGAGCCGATGACGAGCGCACAAGTCGCTTGGCCTGCCTTGATCATGGAATCGGCGGTGGTCAGGGCATAGACAAAGCCGGAGCACACGGCTTGCAAATCGAAGGCTGCGCCTTGGGTGATTCCGAGGTCGGCCTGCACCTGGGTTGCGGTTGCGGGAAAGGTGTGGTCCGGCGTTGATGTTGCCAGAATGATCAAATCAACTTCTGCGGCGGCGATACCTGCGTGAGCGAGTGCCTTGCGCGCCGCTTCGGTGGCAAGGCTGCGGGTTGTTTCACCCTCGCCCGCAATGTGGCGGGCTTTGATGCCGGTGCGTTCGGTGATCCATTCATCCGTTGTGTCGACGATTTTCGAAATGTCGTCATTGGTCATGATACGGCGCGGCAAGGCCGAGCCCACGCCTGCGATCACTGAATGCTTCATGCCGAAGTTCCTTCAGGCCTGGGGGCCTGCAAAACATTGTGCACTTCTGCAACATCAGAGGCGATACGTTCCACCAAACCGTTCCTTACCATATCAATGGCCACTTCAATGGCCGTTGCATAGCCCAGAACATCCGTGCCACCATGGCTTTTTACGACGACCCCATTGAGGCCCAGAAATACGCCCCCATTGTGTTTGCTTGGATCCAGCCTTTCGCGCAGCGCCTTGAAGGCCCCGCCCGCCAGAAACGCACCGAGTTTCGACATGAGCGTTGAACTCAGGGCCTGGCGCAGAAAACCGGTAATCTGCTTGGCCGTGCCTTCTGCGGTCTTGATTGCAACATTGCCAGTAAAGCCTTCGGTCACTACCACATCAACCTTACCCCTGCCAATGTCGTCGCCCTCGACAAAACCTGCATATACCAAGGGCAGTTTCATCTCGCGCAACATGCGCGCGGCTTCCTTGACGCTGTCATTGCCTTTGACTTCTTCGACACCAATGTTGAGGAGGCCCACGGTCGGCTGCTGCTTGCCAAAGAGGCAGGAGGCCATGGCCTCTCCCATGATGGCGAATTCCACCAGTTGGTGGGCATCGGCCCCCACCGTAGCGCCGACATCAAGCACGACGCATTCCCCTGTTGTGGTGGGCCAGATGGCTGCGATGGCTGGGCGTTCAATGCCAGGCAGTGTGCGCAGGATAAAGCGCGACATGGCCATCAATGCGCCGGTGTTGCCGGCTGACACCACCGCCGCGGCTTCTTGCTGGCGCACCGCATCAATGGCCATCCACATGCCGCTCTTGTGGCGGCCGCGGCGCAGGGCTTGGCTGGGCTTTTCATCCATCTGCACGTGAATTTCGGCATTCCGGATGCTGGACCTGGCTTGTAGTTTTGGCCGCTTGGCCAGGAGCGGGGCGATCAGCTGTTCATTGCCGAACAGGATGAATTCAACGTCCGGGTGCCGCTCCAACGCGAGCGCAGCACCGGGAATTGCTATTTCCGGTCCTCTATCCCCGCCCATGGCGTCAACAGCGATGATCAATTTTGGCGTCATACTTCAGGCGTGATTCCGGTTTGGGCAGATACTCCCGTTAAGATAGAGGCTTCGACCAGCGAAACAAACCCTTTTAATTCTCGGTTGCAGGGGATGAAAAGCTCTCGCCGGGTTTACGGGGGTAAGGGTCAAGCTCAAGGCCCAGGGCTTCTGCGACGATGGAACCCAGGTCGATTTCGCCGTTGATGATGGGATCAGCGTCTTCTTCAGCCCCATCGGTAAGGTCTTTGGACTGCAGGAAATAGCGCTCTACCTCAAACTTGCTCAATGTACGGAAGGCCTCAAGTGAGATGACGGAGAGCTGCTCGATATCAGCCTCCACCGTGCCCGTTACCTTCAGTCCACCGCCCCGCCATGGTGCCGCAAACATGCGCGCACTTAGCGTAAACAGATTTGGAATATTGAAGCGCTTGGCCAAGGCCGCGCATTCCTTCGCGTCCGCCTTGAACACTTCGTGCGAGCCTTTGCGGGGCACGCGGTCCACCAACAGGGGCCGCGAGAATTCAGGTTTTTCCAGATGGGCCTTGCTCATGCGAATTTCAACTTTCCGACTGCGATGTCATCTGCTTTCTGGAGCGCCAGTTCCGCTCTCACCTGCAAAGCATAGTGCGCCAAACTGTCTGCGTCAGGTGCTGCCTTCCCCGCATAGACATTGCGCACCAGTGCCTGCACCATGGTCTCGGATTCACGCGCGGCGGCATAGGCTTCATACCGGCCTTGAAAGGCCTCGGCCATGCGGCGGACTTTCTTGCCAACGCTCAAATCCCCTGCCCCCAATTCGCGCAAATTGCCGTCCATGTCGGTGCAGAAATAATCAATCAGGTTTTGGCAGAGTCCCGGCGCTTCGCTGCGCAGGCGCTCGACGACGAGGCAAAGGTGAAGCACAAGCAGGTCAAAACGCCCATCAACCGTGTCGGGGACCTGCCACTGCGCATAGAAATGCGGTTGCCGCGCCGCCGCCACAATCGCTTCATAGAGAGGCTGGGCCGGATTCACCTTGCGGGTGAAGAGTTTGGCCAAGATCATTGGCTTGCCCTTTCGCACCGCGAGGGGCTAAAGGGCGGGCAGCAAATTGGAATCGACATGGTGACACACGCGCAATTGACAAAACGGGCCGCACATTGGCTTTTCGGCGCTGTGATTGCAAGTTCGCTTGTGGCCTGCACCCCCGTGATTGATCACCGGGGCTATGTCGCCAAGCCCGGGGTTTTCAGCCAGTTGCATGAGGGCATGGCCAAAGCTGAAGTGGAGGGCGTACTGGGTTCGCCATCCACCACAGCATCGATCAACTTTCAGGGCGACAGCTATTATTATATATCATCCACCACCGAGCAGCGTTCATTCCTGAAGCCGGTGGAAACCGATCGGCAGATCATCGCCGTGCGTTTCGACAAAGGCGACAGGGTTTCAGG
>JAYUEP010000095.1:0-5529 GCA_043739165.1 Hyphomicrobiales bacterium | reverse complement strand
GCACATTGGAGAGTGAACACCTTGCTTCAGCACGGCTCGTGCATCTTGGTGCTGAAGAGGACTATGAAAGCTACAATACCACATTTCATTCCAAACTTTATGAAGGTGCGCATAGCAAGCATATCTATGAGTTGGTGACGTTGACGCGCAGCCGATTGGCGCCGTTCCGCCGTGCGCAATTTCGTTTGATAGGACGCTTGGCAAAATCCTGGCAAGAGCACGATGCAATCGTCACCGCCATTATGCGCGCCGATGGCAATGCGGCGGGCGAAGCAGCCCGCGCCCATGTTGCTTCGGTCAGCAATGCCAGCGCGATTTTTGCATCTGGCACATGATTTTCGATTTTCATTGTGCAATGCAGCGGAATGTGAAACCTTGGTCGCCTTGAACAGGTGAAATTTCGAAATGGCAATCACGGCGGCACTTCATCATCTGACCCACTATAGATATGATCGGCCAGTTACACTTGGTCCCCAGCTCATCCGCTTGCGGCCAGCGCCCCACAGTCGAACGCGGGTCATCTCCCATTCGCTCAAAGTGACGCCTGCAGATCATTTCGTGAACTACCAGCAAGACCCGTATGGCAATTGGCTGGCGCGGTATGTTTTCCCCAATCCAGTCACCGAGTTCAAGGTCGAAGTCGATATCGTCGCTGACATGACGGTGTATAATCCCTTCGACTTTTTTGTTGAAGACAGCGTCAGGGATTGGCCGTTCACATATGGCGACGACATCAGCGCTGACCTTGTGATCTACCGCGAGCTTGAACCTGTCGGTCCGCATCTGCAAAAATTTCTCGCCAGCATTGATCGCGGCAAAAAAGGTACAATTGATTTTCTGGTCGATCTCAACGCCCGCCTAGCGCGTGAGATAGGCTATGTCATTCGCATGGAGTCGGGCGTTCAAACGCCTGAAGAGACTTTTGAGCGGGCCACCGGGTCTTGCCGCGATACGAGTTGGCTGCTGGTGCATGCGCTCCGCAATCTGGGCTTTGCCGCGCGTTTTGTCTCGGGCTATCTCATCCAATTGAAGCCCGATCTTGTGGCCATCGATGGACCCAAGGGCACAGAGCGCGATTTCACCGACCTTCACGCCTGGGTGGAAGTTTACATTCCAGGTGCAGGCTGGATTGGGTTTGATCCGACCTCAGGATTGTTGACGGGCGAAAGCCACATTCCGCTTGCCGCCTCGCCACACTACCGCAACGCCGCACCGATCTCGGGCGCTGCCAGTTTTGCCAATGTCGATTTTGTTTTCGATATGCGTGTGGATCGTATGGCTGAGCACCCGCGCATTACCAAACCCTTCTCAGAAGACTCATGGGCTGAACTTTTGTCGCTGGGACATATAGTGGACGAGTCTCTAAAAAAGGGTGACGTGCGCCTTACGATGGGCGGCGAGCCGACTTTTGTTTCGATTGACGATTTTGAATCCGGTGAATGGAACACCGATGCGGTGGGCCCCACCAAGCGCGCACTGGCTGATCAATTGATCCGCCGTCTTCGTGAGCGTTTTGCGCCCGGCGGATTTCTGCACTACGGCCAAGGGAAGTGGTATCCGGGTGAAACGCTGCCGCGCTGGACCTTTTCGCTCTATTGGCGCCGTGATCAGAAGCGGATCTGGTCTGACACCGCATTGATCGCCAAAGAAGATGTTGAGAACCATGCCACGCCCGAGCTGGCCGAAAGTCTGCTGAAAAACATTGCCTCTGAGCTTGGTGTGGAGGGTAGCTTTGTAGCAGCTGCCTATGAAGACCCGGCAGAATGGATCGTGAAAGAAGCAAACCTTCCGGATAACGTCACGCCGCAAAATTCAAAACTCAAGGATCCTGAAGAGCGTAGCCGTATCGCGCGCGTGTTTGAGCGTGGACTCACAAATCCATCGGGTTATGTTTTGCCAGTTCAACGCTGGCAATCCAAAGCCAGTGGTTTGCGTTGGCGTTCAGAAAAATGGAAAACAAGGCGCAACCACTTATTTCTCGTGGCTGGCGACAGCCCTGTTGGCTATCGTTTGCCACTTGGAACGTTGCCTCATGTTCCGGCAGAACAATACCCCTATCTACACGTTGCTGACCCTACTTCACCGCGCAGTCCCTTGCCGGAATTTGACAAAGGCGAGATGGGTCGAGAGCAGGCACGGGCATCGTTCACGGCCTCGGAACCTGTTCAAGATCGCGTGGAACAGAAACTTGGCGATGTCGAAGGTATTGTTCGTACCGCGATATCGGTTGAGCCACGTGATGGCAGGTTGTGTGTATTCATGCCTCCGGTTGAGCGCCTTGAAGATTATCTTGAACTCGTTGCCGCCGCCGAAGCAGCGGCAAAGGCGCTTGGCGTGCCGGTTCATATTGAGGGCTATGCGCCACCGCCGGACCCACGCATGAATGTTGTGCGCGTGGCCCCCGATCCCGGCGTCATTGAAGTCAACATTCATCCCGCGACAAACTGGGATGAGTGTGTCGCAATCACCCAAACGGTCTATGAAGAGGCACGCCAAACGCGGCTTGGTGCCGACAAGTTCATGATTGATGGCCGTCATACTGGCACGGGTGGTGGCAACCACGTCGTTGTTGGTGGTGCCACGCCCTTGGACAGCCCCTTCCTGCGCAGGCCCGATTTGCTCAAGAGCCTGATCTTGTTTTGGCAACGTCATCCAAGTTTGTCTTATTTGTTTTCCGGCTTGTTCATTGGGCCCACCAGTCAAGCGCCACGTATTGATGAGGCGCGGCATGATGGTCTCTACGAGTTGGAAATTGCCTTGGCGCAAATTCCAAAACGACAAGACACACCACCCCTGCCATGGCTGGTTGATCGCTTGTTGCGCAACATCCTCATTGATGTGACGGGCAACACTCATCGTGCTGAAATCTGCATCGACAAACTTTATTCGCCCGATGGCCCGACAGGGCGTCTCGGCCTTGTGGAATTTCGTGGTTTTGAAATGCCACCCGATCCACGCATGAGTCTGGCGCAGCAGCTTTTGATCCGCGCCATCATTGCCCGCCATTGGCAGGCACCATTGTCCGGCAATGCCACCCGGTGGGGCACGAGCCTGCATGATCGGTTCATGCTGCCACATTTTGTATGGGAAGACTTCCGTGACGTGCTCCGCGATCTCGGTGAGCATGGGTTCAAAATGCGCGAGGATTGGTATGAAGCGCAGGCCGAATTCCGTTTTCCGTTCTGTGGGGAAGTTGAATATGAAGGCGCTCATTTGGAATTGCGTCAAGCGTTAGAGCCTTGGCACGTGCTGGGCGAAACCGGGGCCATCGGCGGCACCGTGCGCTACACCGACAGTTCGGTGGAACGCCTGCAAGTGAAGTTGACGGCGGCAGACACTGAACGATACACAGTGACCTGCAATGGTCGTACCGTGCCGCTTAGAAATGTCGGCCCTGGCGTTGCAGTGGCGGGTGTGCGTTTCAAGGCTTGGCAACCGGCAAAGGCGTTGCATCCCACCTTACCGGTGAACGCGCCTTTGACATTCGACATCTATGATACATGGACGGGGCGATCCATCGGCGGCTGCGTTTATCATGCGGCACACCCCGGAGGCCGCACCTATGATACTTTTCCGGTAAATGGCAACGAAGCGGATGCGCGCCGCCTTGCACGATTCGAAGCCCGCGGCCATACTCCCGGTTTCTATGTGCCACCGCAGGAAGTGACACATCGTGACTTCCCGCTAACGCTCGATCTTCGTCGCCCTCCTGGTATTTGACATGCCGTTTCGAACCAATGCCGCTGCCAAAAGTTCCACATCACGTCTCTTGGCGGGCTATCAGGCATTGGAAAGAACGCCCGATGAGTTGCTGGGGCCAGATGGTCAAATTCGCCCGGTCTGGACCGGATTGATTGCCGCACTGGATGAAATGTCTCCAGCAGACCTGGCCCAGCGCATAACCCGTGGCGAGCAATATCTCCGTGATGCCGGCGTATTCTATCGCCGCTATGGGCCGCAAGATTCGGCTGAGCGGGAATGGCCGCTCAGTGCCATGCCGGTTTTGATTGATGAGGATGAGTGGGCATCAATCAGTGCAGGTTTGACCGAACGTGCCGAGCTTTTGGAACAGGTTGTTTCCGATCTCTATGGAAGCAACACGCTGGTGGCCAATGGCCATATTCCGGCCAGCCTCATTGCCGACAATCCCGAATGGTTACGCCCCTTGGTGGGAACGAAGCCACGTTCAGGGCACTTTCTGCATTTCGTAGCCTTCGATATCGGGCGCGGGCCGCAGGGCCAATGGTGGGTGTTGGGGGACCGTACGCAAGCCCCATCGGGGGCAGGCTTTGCGCTCGAGAACCGCATCGCCACATCGCGCATCTATTCGGATATTTTTGCGCGCTCAAACGTCAATCGTCTCGCCGGATTTTTCCGATCTTTTCGCGATACGTTGCTGGACTTGCGCGCCGAAGACGAAAGCCGTGTGGGCATCCTGACCCCCGGCCCCTTGAACGACACTTATTACGAGCATGCCTATATTGCGCGTTATCTCGGCCTGATGTTGCTCGAAGGCGAGGATTTAACGGTGCGCGATGGGCGACTGATGGTGCGAACAGTTGCTGGCTTGCGCCCGATCAGTGTTTTGTGGCGCAGGCTTGATGCCGCGTGGGCTGATCCTCTTGAGTTAGACGAAGCCTCAAGGTTGGGAACGCCGGGCCTGTTGGGTGCCGTGCGTGATGGTACCGTCACAATGGTCAATGCGCTCGGTTCCGGTATTCTCGAGACCAAGGCATTTCTGGCTTTTTTGCCGCGGATCAGTGAAGCCTTGATGGGCAAATCCTTGGCATTGCCTAATGTGGCCACCTGGTGGTGTGGGCAGGAGGCTGAACGAAACTACGTCAAAGCCAATGCTGCGCGCATGACAATCGGTAATGCCTTCGCAACCCGACTTCTCTTTGACTTGGGCGATATGGCAGCGCTCAAAGATTCAGTTGCTTCGCCGCTTTCGGCCAATCTCGACAGTTTCATTGATCGCGGGGCAGGGCATCTGGTGGCTCAGGAAGTTGTGACACTTTCCACCACACCAGCGTTCAAGGGAAACGTACTAGCGCCTCATCCCATGAGTTTGCGGGTTTTTCTCGCCCGTTCGTCGCGTGGATGGCAAGTGATGCCCGGTGGCTTTGCGCGCATCGGCCCGGCCGGAAACTCCACGTCGCTAGCCTTGCAAAATGGCGGTTCAGCAGCTGACGTTTGGATTGTAAGCAAAAAGCCGGTTCGCACGGAGACCATGCTTGAACTGCCTTCGGCTCCCTTTGTGCGCCAGCAGCCCGCTGTCCTTCCAAGCCGCGCCGCTGACAACCTGTTTTGGATGGGCCGTTATGTTGAACGTGCTGAAAATACCATACGCATGTTGCGGGCGTTTCACTTGCGCTTTGCCGAGTCTGGTTCAGCGGATTCACCCCTGTTGCGACAGATAAGCGAGTATCTCAAAACAATCGGCATTGATCCGTCCAAAGGCATTCCCCTCGGTGTCGTCCAGACACTTTCCTCGGCAACGAGTGCGGCAGGCCATATTCGGGATCGGTT
>JAYUEP010000094.1:0-1822 GCA_043739165.1 Hyphomicrobiales bacterium | reverse complement strand
AAGGGGTTCGGAGTTAAGAGATGAACTGGATCAAGAATTTCGTTCGCCCGCGCATCCGCTCCATTCTGGGGGCGGCCACAAAACGCGAAGTGCCAGAGAATATGTGGATCAAGGATCCTGATTCCGGCCAGATGGTTTTCTACAAAGACCTTGAGGCCAACCAGTTTGTGTTTCCCGGTTCAGGCCATCATCACCGCATGCCTGCGGCTTTGCGTTTTAGCACGATGTTTGACGGCGGCGAATTTGAAAAGCTGCCAATGCCCACGGTGACGGCGGACCCGCTGAAATTCCGCGCCGAGAAGCGTTATGTCGATCAACTCAAGGATGCCAAGGCCAAATCCGGCGTGGAAGATTCCGTTCAGGCGGGCTTCGGCAACGTGGCGGAACAGCCCATGGTGATCGCCGTGCAAGACATGGGCTTCATCGGTGGCTCGTTGGGGATGGCGGCGGGTGATGCGATCATCGCGGCCATGCGCTTTGCGGTTTCCAAGCGCTGTCCCTTTGTGATGTTTGTGGCTTCCGGTGGGGCCCGCATGCAGGAGGGCATTCTCTCGCTCATGCAATTGCCGCGCACCACGATTGCCGTGCAAGACTTGCGTGCGGCCAAGCTGCCTTATATCGTTGTGCTCACCAACCCGACGACCGGCGGTGTCACGGCCTCTTACGCAATGTTGGGCGATGTGCATCTGGCGGAGCCCAATGCCATCATCGGTTTTGCAGGCCAGCGCGTCATTGAACAGACCATTCGCGAGAAGCTGCCACAAGGCTTCCAGCGTTCGGAATATCTCAAGGACCACGGCATGGTGGATATGGTGGTGCCGCGCCATGAGATGAAATCCACGGTGAGCCGTGTTGCCAGGATGCTGATGAAGCAAGAGGCCTTGGCAATGACCGGCGCGCTGGTTCCCGTTTCCGCATAAGCTATCATGCGCTCTGACGCCATATTGATGCGGCTGCTTTCGCTGCATCCCAAGATCATTGATCTTTCGCTGGTGCGGATGGAGCGCTTGTTGGCGCGGCTGGGCAACCCCGAGCGCAAGCTGCCGCCAGTCATTCACATTGCAGGCACCAATGGCAAGGGCTCCACATTGGCGATGAGCCGCGCCATGTTGGAAGCGGCGGGCCTCAAGGTTCATGCCTATGTCTCACCGCATCTGGTGCGCTTTCATGAGCGTATTCGCCTGGCCGGAGATTTGATTTCGGAAGAACACCTCACGGCACTTCTGGAAGAATGTGAAGTTGCCAATGGCGGCGCGCCGATTACTTTTTTCGAGATCACCACGGCGGCGGCCTTCCTCGCTTTTTCGCGCATAGCTGCTGACTATCTGCTGCTCGAGGTTGGCCTTGGTGGAAGACTTGATGCGACCAATGTGATTGATCATCCCGCTGTCTGCGTCATCACCTCCATCGGCCTCGACCATCAGCAATATCTCGGCGAGACGGTGGAAGAGATTGCGCGCGAGAAAGCTGGCATTTTGAAGCGCAGCTGCGTTGGCATTCTTGGTGCGAATGAACCACATGTGCGCGATGAGATTGAGCGCGTGGCCGAGAAGGTTGGTGCACCACTCAAGATCGCCAATCAGGATTGGCAGGTTTACACCCAGCATGGGCGGCTGGTGTTTCAGGATGAGAATGGCCTGCTGGACTTGCCATTGCCCGCGCTTCAAGGCCCGCACCAGATTGACAATGCCGGCAATGCCATAGCTGCCCTTCGCGCACTGAGTGATACGCGCATCACCGAAGATGCGATTGCTGCAGGTTTGCGCCAGGTGACATGGCCCGCGCGGATGCAGAACCTTGGCGCTGGCCATTTGCGCGCATT
>JAYUEP010000093.1:0-5621 GCA_043739165.1 Hyphomicrobiales bacterium | reverse complement strand
TCGAAGCAGAATCAAAATTCTTGCTGAAATGGATATCTTGGAATTGCACTTTGCCTGAGCCGCCGCCGCCGCCCATGTGATTTGAAGCCTGGTTGCTCAATCCCCATGAAACAGAGTGGACATCGATTTCCTTTTCATGCCCCTTGAGTTTCGATTCACCTGGGATGCCTTCAATTTTCAGAATGATATCGTCTGCCATTTTGGTCTCCGTTTTCTTGGTTGCGTGCCACGCTCATTGCGTAAACAAGATATTCTCATAGACCCGCGGAAATTTAATCCCCCATTTTGATGAGGGTCACAGCCTTATCCCCCTTGCTGGTTGGGCAAACGAGAAACGAGGCTCATGCCAATATCCATGCCTTCCAGCTGATAATGCGGGCGGAGGTAGAAGCGCGCAGCATAATAGCCAGGGTTTTCCTCATCCGGGAAAACTTGAACCTCAGCACCAGCCAACGGAAGCCTGGCTTTGGTGGCCTCGCTGGAGTTCTTTGGATCACCATCCACATATTTCGTGATCCATTCCTGCAACCACTTCTGCAGCTGGTCCTCTTCCATAGTGGCACCAACCTTGTCGCGTACCATGCACTTCAGATAATGGGCAAAACGCGAAACGGCGAACATATAGGGCAATCGTGACGACAGGTTTTCAGAAGCGGTTGCCTCATCTGTGTCCATCTTCTTGGGTCTGTAGAGCGACTGCGCGCCGATGAAGGCCGCCTTGTCTGTATTCTTGCGGTGGATCAGGGGCAGCAGGCCAGCCTTGGAAAGCTCGGCCTCACGCCTGTCGCTGATGGCAATTTCCGTGGGGCATTTGAGATCAACGCCGCCATCATCTGTCGGAAACGTGTGAGTGGGCAGGTTTTCAACTTCACCACCCGATTGAACGCCCCGAATGCGCACCGTCCAGCCATATTCCTTGTAAGCCCGGTTGACATTGGCGGCCATGGCGTAGGCGGCATTCATCCAGGCGTATTTCTCGCCCTTGTGTCCGTCCGTATCTTCCTCAAAAGCAAATTCTTCGACGGGCTCATTCTTGGCACCGTAAGGCTGCCGCGCCAAAACGCGCGGCATGCACAGTCCCACATAACGCGAATCCGGTGCATCGCGCAGAGACTTGAATGCGGCATAGTCCGGCGTGTCAAAAATCTTGCCGATGTCGCGTGGATTGGTCAACTCGTTCCAGCTGTCCATGCCAAGCAAACTGCTTTCGGCAGCGGCAAAGAACGGCGCATGGGAGGCAGCAGCCACCTTGCTGATATCGCGCAGCAGCTGCACATCAGTGGGGGAATGATCAAAATAATAGTCGCCCACTAGGCAGCCATAGGGGTCGCCGCCCAGCTGGCCATATTCCGCTTCATAAAGTTTCTTGAAAATCGGGCTCTGATCCCAGCGTGCACCGGGGTAAACCTTGAACTCACGGTAAAGCTCGTTCTTGCCGATGTTCATCACCCGAATCTTGAGGGAAGTGTCCGTCTCGGAGTTGGTCACCAGATAATTCAGGCCACGCCAAGCGCTCTCGAGCTGCTGGAACTCGGGCGCATGAATGACTTCATTGAGTTGCAGCGAAAGCTGCTCATCAAGCTTGGCAATCATCGAATCGATTGTATCAAGCACATCGTCTTTGACAAGCGTGGTGTCCTGCAAAGCCTGCTGGACCAGTGCCTGCACGGCATTTTGAACTTCTGTCGCAGCGCTGTCATTGCGCGGCTTGAAGCTCTTTTTGAGCAGGGCCTCAAATTGATCGATCTCTTTGGTCTCAGTTGCAACGCCTTGCTGCTGGGCGGTTTTCTCGGCCATTCTATTTCTCTCCCCAGGCGTCAAAGCCTGTCAAACGGAAATATATTATTTGCTTTCCTCGGCTTCAGCTTCGGCTTTGCGCTCTGCCAAAAGCTTCATCAGGTCCGGATCTTTCAACAGCGCCTTGATCTGGTCTTCGGCCGCAACCTTGCCATCCATATAGCGCTGCAAATTGGCAAGCTGCTCGCGCGCCTTCAACAGCTTGGCCATGGCCGGAACCTGCCGTACAACTGCGGCAGGGTTGAAATCCGCCATCTTCTCAAAGTTGAGTTGGACCGACATTTTTTCGTTCTTTGCGTCGCCCAGCTTGTTGGTGACATTGAACGCAATTCCAGGCTTGATCGCCTTCATCCGGTCATCAACATTGTCCATGTCGAAGTCGAGATATTTGCGGTCAGCAATTGCCGGCTTTTCCACTTCGGAAGCATTGCCGGACAGATCCGACATGACGCCCATCACAAATGGCAATTCCACCATTTTCTCGGCGTTGTAAGGATCTTCATATTGAATTTGAACGCGCGGGGGACGGTTGCGCTTGATAAACTTTTGCCCACTGTCAGCCATGGCTTTTGCCTCTCTGATTGCATGAAGTTTGACCCCGAAGGGAAACCTTAACCCAAGGTAACGCCGCTGGCAATGGGAAGCCAAATCACCAGTTAACGCCGCCGTGGACTGCCAATGACCCTAGGGTAGTTTCCGCACATTCAAATCCCCCATTTGGATGAGACGAAGGGGCTTAACCCTCGATAAGTTATCTTGGGCCGCGGGTCAGGGTTCCAAGAGTGCGGCCACGGCCAATCCATCAATCACGTGGACAGCATTTTGCTCCACGAAGGCGACCGCCTTTTCGGTTGAACTGGCCTCCTTGCCATCTTCATAAAACACAATTCGGCCTTGGCGGATGTCTTCAACCAGTGCCGCAACTAATTGGCTCTGCTCGCGCGTGCCATCCATGTGCCGCAGAAGAAACCAGGTAGCGGGCTCCAACGCGATGGGCTCGTGTTTCAAGTTTGTGGTCACAGATGCGCAAGCCTCAGCATCAACCTGTGCAACCCGCCACGCCTTGGGTTTTAGGGGGGCGGGGTTGACCGCCACCACAGGTCGCACGGTTGGCACAACAACGCCCGCCAACATGAGATTGCGCAAGCCCCGCTTGACGTCCTCAGCATCAACTCCCTGCGGCATGAGGCTTTCAATGTCGCTGGTTGAGGGCAATCTGGCGATCAATTTTTGCAGGGCCACACACATGGGTTTTGATTTGATCCAGAACGCCTGTCCATCTGCAAGCATGAGTTTGGCCTCTTCCCCCTCGTCCTCCAAGCGCATGCCGATATCCGCTTCAAGGTGCAAGCCATCGAGGCAATCGGGATCCAAGCTGCGATCAATTTTATCCGTCCGCTCACCATGCACCAGCAGCGTTTGCCGAAACGTTCTTCCGCTGATCAAATCCAGAAGCTGCTCGGTGGCAATGGCGTCGCCGCCTGCACGCCGACGGATTTCGTCGGCGGCAGCTTTCCCGTGCTGATCGACGATCATCGACTGCACCTCACTCTCTCCCAGAAAGCCCAACCCATACGCCGCCGCCCGCCCGGCAAAATCGCTGAACAAGCAAGGATCATTGGTCTCTTCAAGATATTCATGCGCCACGTAGGCAATTGAAAATCTGTGGAACTTGTCCTTGATCGATTTCAAAGCTTGCGAATATCCCGTCTTGGCATTGGAAACTTCGCTGAGAAAACCCAGCAACTGTGCCGCCGCCTGAACTTTGGCAGTACCATCAAGATCCTTTGGCAAGGCCGCCTGGAACGCATCGCGTAGTGGCTGCAGCATGCGCCAGCCCGGCAAGACGTTGTAACTGATATAGGCAATGCCATCAGCGGCCAGATGGTTTTGGCAAGTCCTAAAGATCGAATCCTGCAGTGCACGCGGCACCCAGGAAAACACGCCGTGGCAGATAATGTAATCAAACTTGCCTATGTCCGGCTGGAGATTCGAAAAGCTGTCGCAGATCAGTTCAAGATTCCGAAGGCCCAGCTTTTCAATCCGCGCGCGGCCCTCCGCCACTTGCCTGGACGAAATATCGATGCCAACAAATTGCGCATCAGGAAAGCTCACAGCCATCGGCACAAGATTGCCGCCCGAAGCGCAGCCCAACTCAAGCACCCGCGCGCCGTCCACGGGCTTGCTTGACAGCCCAAATATCTTGGCCATCGCCGCAAGCCGGGCAGGATGTGTCTGCGGCAGCGCTTTGGATTCGTAAGGCAGGAGGTCATAGGAAAGCGCATTGCGCGCGATACTCTGCTCAATATGCTGATCGTCTTGCATCAGGCCCACCTCAAAACAAAATCCGCCCTCGCAATTTGAAGCACACGGGCACAAGCCCGTCCAGCGCTCCAAGGGGTGATGAGAGGGAACGCACAATTTCACCAATTGTGCGAGACCAGATGGGGACTCCTAAGCTTCCGATGACGTAATCGGCCAGGTTTGTAACTGTTTTGAAGCCGTTCCGAAAATCAAGTTGACTCAATCCGCCCGCCCATGCAAGATTATTTTGAGTATCGAAATAAATTGTCACACAATTCGCTTTTTGTCGCCGATTTGTATCGAAACGAGATTTGCAGCACTGCATTTTCGGTGTGGCGCGGCAAAAAGGGTTGGTCACGCAATCGCGCGTGGGCGGCCCGAAGGGTTTGGAGATTAACAGGAGGAAGATCCAAATGAAGAACATCATCAAGACAATCGCGCTCGGCGCAATGCTCGCAACCGCCATGGGCGGCGTTGCAATGGCCGGCGGCAAAACCATTGCCGTGTCGTGGAAGACATTCCAGGAAGAGCGTTGGAAGACAGACGAAGCTGCCATCAAGGCTGCCGTTGAAAAGGCTGGCGACAAGTATATTTCTACCGACGCTCAGGGCTCTGCCCAGAAGCAAGCTGCAGACATCGAAGGCCTGATCGCTCAGAAGCCTGACGTTGTAATGGTCGTTGCTTTTGACTCGGACGCCATTTTGCCATCGATCAAGAAACTCAGCGATGCCGGCATCAAGTCGATTGCCTATGACGTGCAGTTCGAAGATCCAAACGCACTGTATGTCACCTTCGATAACGTCGGCGTCGGCCGCATCATGGCCAAGGAAGTTCTCAAAGTGAAGCCAGCGGGCAACTATGCCTTCATCAAGGGCGACAAGGGCGATCCAAACGCCACCTTCTTGTTCCAGGGCCAAATGGAAGTTCTGAAAGCTGCTCTCGATGGCGGCAAGATCAAGAACGTCTGTGAAACCTTCACCAACGGTTGGAAGCCGGACGAAGCCCAGAAGAACATGGAGCAATGCCTGACCTCAACCGGCAACAAGGTTGATGCTGTCCTGTCTGAAAATGACGGCATGGCCTCAGGCGTTGTCGCTGCATTGAAAGCACAAGGCATGGCTGGCATTCCAGTATCCGGTCAGGACGGTGACTTGGCCGCCATCAACCGCGTTGCGCTTGGCACCCAGACCGTTTCGGTTTGGAAGAACTCCGTCGACTTGGGCAACACTGCGGCAGCTGCTGCCATTGCCATGGCTGATGGCACTGCCATGGACAAGCTCCCCGGCGTTGCCAAGTTCAACGGCGGCAAGAAGAAGGTTGAGATGAACTCGATCCTCTTGGCCCCAACGCCAATCACCAAAGACAATGTTGATGTTGCCATCACTGCTGGCCACATTACCAAGGACGCAGCTTGCGCAGGCGTAAAAGCCGGCGCTGCCAAGGGCTGCTAATTTGGTCGTCTGAACGAAATGGGCCGCGCCATGCTGATAAGCCTGGCGCGGCTTTTTTTGTAAATTCAG
>JAYUEP010000092.1:0-1855 GCA_043739165.1 Hyphomicrobiales bacterium | reverse complement strand
ACGCCGGGCCAAATATATTTTGGTGGGCCTCGATACCGGTTTCAGTTTGCTGGTGCATTTGGGCATGACTGGTCGCTTTACCACCCTGAGCAAAGCTGGCGTGCAGAGCTTGGGCGAGTTTTATTTCGAGACTGGGGCGACTGAGGCCGCCGATGGGCCACATGATCACGTGGTGCTTCATCTCGAAGACGGCACGCGGCTGGTCTATTCCGATCCCCGGCGATTTGGCATGATGGATCTCGTTGAAACTTCGGGTCTTGATCAACACAAGTTGCTGCGTGATTTGGGCGTGGAGCCACTGGGTAACGGGTTATCGGCTGGCTATCTGGCAGCAAAGTTCAAAGGCAAAGCGGCACCGCTCAAGGCCGCCCTGCTGGATCAGCGGATCATCGCCGGGCTGGGCAATATTTATGTTTGCGAAGTTTTATACCGCGCCAAGCTTTCGCCCAAGCGCAAGGCGGGAAGCGTCAAGGCCGATAAGCTGGAAGAAATGGTGCGGCATATTCGTGATATTTTGAACGAAGCCATTGTGGCCGGCGGTTCTACGCTGCAAGACTTTCAGCACACTGACGGCGGGCAAGGTTCCTATCAACAACGCTTTGCCGTCTATGACCGCGAGGGGGAAGCATGCGCCTGCGGCGGCACGATCAAACGCATTGTGCAATCTGGGCGGTCGAGCTTCTATTGCCCGAAATGCCAAAAGTGATTTTTAAACAGGGCGGACTTCGGTGACTTCCGGCACGAAATGTTTGAGCAAATTCTCAATGCCATGCTTCAAAGTGGCGGTGGATGAGGGGCACCCCGCGCAAGAGCCCTTCATGTTCAGATAGACAATGCCTTCCTTGAACCCCTTGAAGGTGATGTCGCCACCATCCTGAGCCACGGCGGGGCGCACGCGGCTGTCCAGCAGGTCCTTGATCGTCTTCACCACTTCAGAATGTTCATCAGCAAAGAATTCTTCTCCGCCCGCTTCCTCTTTGGTGTCATCAGCCAGCACAGGAGCGCCGCTGAGATAATGATCCATGATGGTGCCCAAGATGGCAGGCTTCAAATGCTGCCACTCGCCCGAGCCTTTGGACACGGTGATGAAATCATGGCCCAGAAACACGCCGGAAACACCGGAGACCGCAAAAAGCTTTTCAGCCAAGGGGCTTTCCAATGCGTCAACCGCCTTGCGGTATTCGCGCGTCGAACCCGGCAGAACGGGCTTGCCGGGAATGAATTTCAGGGTGGCTGGGTTTGGCGTGGCTTCGGTTTGAATAAACATGGTTGAGTTCCTTGGTCGGGTATATAGACCAGATTAGAATGATTTTAAAGCTCGCTCTTGGCTGGCCTGCACTGGAAGCAGGGCCGGGGTGAGTGCTCAGCGGGGCAAGACTTTCAAGACCAGACCGCGGCTGGGCGTGGTTCCCTTTTCACCGGGCATCGACACATAGAGCGGGGTTTCTTCGGCGATGGAAACCAGTCTGGCTGCCACCAATTGCTGAATACGGGCTGCAAAGCCCTGTTCCCAAACGGTGTTTTTGACGGTGAGGACAATGATGCCGCTCGGCCTGCAGATGCGGATCAGCTCATCCAAGCCTTCGGCACCCACATGGCCTGTGGTGAAGACGCCGGTTGAAATGACCCCCGCGAAGTATCCATCGGCAAAGGGCAAGGGTCCGCCCAGGGCCAACGTGTGGAAAGCCCTATAGGCATTTTTGCTGCGGGCCACGGCCAACATGCCTTCGGAAATATCCAAGGCCTCCACGTCTGGGTAACCCATGATCGCAAGCCATTCGCCGATCAGGCCTGTGCCAGCGCCTGCATCCAGCAAAGGTGCTGCACCAGAGGCGAGATGGCGCGCCAGCAAGGC
>JAYUEP010000091.1:0-17053 GCA_043739165.1 Hyphomicrobiales bacterium | reverse complement strand
CCTCGTCTTTGTGCCAGCCCTCTCTGGTCTGGCAGCACCCCACTGGGACAGGAATGCAGCAGGCCTGTGGCTGGGCCTCGGTCTCGACACAACAAAGCAGGATATGATGCAGGCCTTACTCGAAGGCATTGCTCTACGTGCCACTGAAGTGATGGAAGCCATTGCGCGCCAGGGCGGCAGGGGTAAAACCCTTTCAATGGATGGCGGCCTCGCCGCCAATCCGTATTTCGGCCAGTTTCTGGGCAACGCCATGGACCGTCAGGTGAGTGTGGCCAGCAGCACAGATCTGACAGCGCTGGGTGTCGCCCGCATGGCGATGTTGGGGGCAGGTGCCAAATTCCTGCCGCCCTTGCCGAACCCCGCAAAGCAATTTCTGCCGCTGGATCCCTTGCCTGCCACGCTCCTTTCACGTTTTGGCATTGCAATTTTGCGCGCGAAAGGCTGGAAAGGTTTTTGAAGAATTGACGGAGAAGAAAATGGCAATCACAGGCACATCAGAAAAATCAACAGGACGCATCCGCTATGGCATGGTAGGCGGCGGGCAGGGCGCTTTCATCGGCGCAGTGCACCGCCTGGCGGCGCGTGTTGACGACCACTATGATTTTGTGGCGGGGGCACTGTCCTCGACACCGGAAAAAGCCGCCGCTTCGGGCAAGGAACTGGGCCTTTCGGCGGAGCGTTGCTATTCCGATTACGCGCTCATGGCCAAGACCGAAGCCAAACGTGCCGATGGCATCGAGGCTGTTTCAATAGTCACACCAAACCACATGCACTTTCCCGTGGCCAAGGCCTTCATCGAAGCGGGCATTCATGTGATCTGCGACAAGCCGCTTTCGCTAAACCTCAAGGAAGCCAAGCAGCTCGAAGCCCTGTTGAAGAAGCACCCCAAGGTGATCTTCGCGCTCACTCATAACTATTCCGGCTATCCGATGATCCGCCAGGCCCGGGCCATGGTGGCCAAAGGTGATCTTGGTGAAATCCGTTTGGTGCAGGGCGAATATCCGCAAGACTGGCTGACCACCGATCTCGAAAAATCGGGCCAGAAACAGGCCGCCTGGCGCACAGACCCCAAGCGCTCCGGCGCTGGCGGCTGCGTCGGCGACATCGGCACGCACACCTATCAGCTCGCCACTTTCGTTTCTGGCCTGAAGCTCGACGAAATTGCCTGCGAACTCACCAGCTTCGTCAAAGGCCGCAAGCTCGATGACAATGTGCAAGCCATGCTGCGCTTCAAAGGTGGTGCCAAGGGTGCGATCTGGGCGAGCCAAGTGGCCGTCGGCCATGAGAATGGTTTGAAGCTGCGTGTTTACGGTACCAAGGGCGGCATCGAATGGGTGCAGGCTGATCCGAACTATCTGTGGTTCACGCCCTATGGCGGCGAGAAGCGCTTGATCACGCGTGGCGGTGCAGGCTCTGGCCCCGAAGCCGCGCGGGTGACACGTATTCCTGCCGGACACCCGGAAGGCTATCTTGAAGGCTTCGCCAATATTTACAGCGAAGTCGCCCAGGCCATCAAAGCCGCGCGTGCTGGAAAGAAGGCGCCAAAAGAAGTCACCTTCCCCGGCATCGAAGATGGCGTCGAGGGCATGGCCTTCATTGAAGCCTGCGTCAAAAGCTCCAGCAAAAATGGCAAGTGGGTGAAAGTCTAGACTTCCCCACCCCAACCGCCTAAAGCCCGATCCATCGATCCGCCGCGCCGGAACCTTGCGCGCGCCAACAGCAGAAAGGATCGGGCCATGGCATTCCCTCCCAATTACAATCAAGAACGCAAGAGCCGCGAAAATGCCAAACATCGCAAGGCGATGGAAAAGCAGCAGAAGCGCGACGAGAAGTCGGCGCAGCGCAAGCAAGAGCTTGAAGTCAAGCCAACCGATGCACCAGCGCCCGCGCTGAAAAAGGATATTTGATCTTGGCCAAGAAGGAAAAGAAGCAGGAACCCGTGTTCGTGCAGTTTGACGTGATCTACGAAGATGGCACCAAAAGCTCGCGCCGCAAGATCAATGTCGCAGGCCTGGACAAGGACGAAATCGAAGCCCACGCCAAAACCGAAATCATGGCGCAGGATCGCAAGATCGCCGAGATGTCAGGCAAGCCCAGAGGCAATATCAAGGCGCTGGAACGCTCGGCTTAATTGGTGCTCACCCGTGAGCGATGCTGCGTGATGAACATTGATACCGCGTCTTCAGCGCTGCGCAATGCACCTTCGAGATAGCCCTGCAATTCGCCACTGCTTGCCTCGCCAATGGTCGACCAGCGCAGCCCACCCTTGTTGATCAAAAGCTCGGCCCCTTCGCCGGGACGAAATGCGCCCGAATAAGTCATCGGTGCTTCATTGCGTTCAGCACCGGCAAAATACGAACGAACGCCCGGCGCGGCAATATCGAGAACGCGCAACGCGCGCTCCACCCGTTCGGCGGTGGCCGCATCATCCAGTGGAATGGGACCATTCAGAACTGTCAGCAGACCAGCGCCTCCCTGGCCTGTGCTGGAAGGCCAGATCTGCTCGCCTGAATCTGTCAGCAAAATTCCAGGGAAGCGATAAAATGCATGAAAGCCACGTTCAAATTTCATGTGAAGCTTGGTGCCGCGCCCATAGGTCACATCGCGCGCCATTTCCAACGCTTCCATCGAAATACCTTCCACCTGAACCTCAATCTTGCGCAAGCTGTGCAAGGGCGCGGCGAAAAATAATGTGCGCGCGCGGTAAGTTTCATCGTGGTCAAAAGGATTATGCGCTTGTACGGTGATGTGATCGCTATTGCTGTCTTTGATCAGAAACACCTTCCGTCCATATTCAATATGTGAATGGCAGGCGGTTTCAAGATGTTTGAACACTTGGCCCGTGCCGCCCGGAACTGTATAGGCCTCATCAACATTGGGAATGAGTGCAAAAGTTTTGCCCATCACGTCGACATGCAAATAATCAAACAGTACGTGCAAATTCAAACGTTCGAGCTTGCGTCCATATTCACTCCAGAAAAACGAATGCATCATGGTTTTTAATATCGGATCAGCGCCAATCTGTTTGAAATAATCAGCGATGCTTTCATTGATGAAGCGGGGATTGTGATCGCGATCACTGTCTTTGCTCCAGGTCGCTTGATCCGCGGCATATTGGGCTAGGGCAGAATGATTGGCAGAAAAAATCAACTGCTCCATTTGGGCTTGATCATAACAGCGGCCGTCGTAAACATATTGCATGGCATCAACGCCGGGCGTTAATCGCCGGACATATTTCACGTCAAACTTATCGAGAAGGCCGATCATCAAATGGTCAGTCGAATTGATAAGGTTCGCCCCTTCGTCCAAAACCAGGCCAAGGTGGGTGGATTTTTCGGGCCGCGAATGCACCCGCCCGCCCGCGTGATCTTCAGCTTCCAACACCACATAGCGGATACCGGCCTGGCGCAAACGATTTGCGGCATAGAGCCCGGCAGCGCCAGCACCAATGATCAGTGCGTCGGTATCAATAGGACGGGGAATTCCATGCTCCTTTCAGATCGGGTGACCTGACGGGAAAAGCTGATCACGGTCAAGCCGGGTTGCCAACACTTCATCGTGAGAAAATGTTTGAAGCTGCTCGAAGCCATTTCACAAGTGATCACTCTTAGGTTTGGCGTCTTGGAACTTGAGCAGACCTTCCCGATCTTGGCCCCTGTCAAGGAGACGAAGGAACGTGAAAACTTACGGCAAACCCAAAAGAGCCTTGGCCACCCTCACGTGGAACCGCTGAGTTGATCTAGCACGCGGGCACCGCATCATACGCCCATCAACACGTGCTTGATGCTGGTTAGATAGTCCAGCACGCCATCCACCACGGCGCGGATGCGGGCCGAGTTACGCTGGCTTTCGTGATAGACCAGATATGAGGGTTGAAAAGAGAAAGGTTCAGGAAACACCTTGATCAGATTCAAATGCTCGGAATCGACATGGGTGTGAAGAGCTGCAATGCCTGCTCCTGAGAGCGCCATGCGCAAGGCCAAGCTGGTGCTTGGAACGCGGGCCGGTCCATCCTTGCCAGTCTTAAACTGCTCCAGCCAGCGAAACCCTTCCATGTGCAGGCGGTTCTCGGTGTAAAGAATGAGGCGGTGGTCCCGCAGTTCCTCAACGGTCTTGGGTAGCCCATAAGTCTCTGCATATTCTTTCGAGGCATAAAGGCACCAACCGAAATCAATCGCCCGGCGCACAATAAGGTCAGGCTCTTTGGGGATGGCACCGCGCCAGGCAATATCGGCTTCGCCTGAAGCCAAGTTCAACATGCTGTCCGAGGCCACAAGCTCAACACGAAGTTTCGGATATTTGGCATTTAGGCGTTCGCAAACCGGGTTCAACACATGAAAATAGGCTTCAACACAGGTGATCTTTACTTCGCCTTCAATGACTTGCTTGGATGATTTGATGCTGCTTGCAACGGCGTGAACCGATACTTCCATGGCTTCCGCCGCCTGCAGGGCCAAGGTGCCTTCCGGTGTGAAACGAAATTCTTTTCCGCCACGCAAAACAAGGCAGCCACCCAAAGCTTCTTCCGCTGCGGCAAGCCTGCGGCTCACGGTCGAGCTGTCCACGCCCAGGATGCGACCCGCACCTGCGATCGAACCGCCGCGCGAAAGCGCCAGTATGACCTTGAAGTCACTCCATTCTACTTCGCTCAATTGTGCTCCACCTCTGCCCCGCGATTGAAACTAGTGGGGGCATGGTATTTTTGCAATGAGATCGTGCGGATTTGTGCCGCACAGATTTTTGCACGAGGTGATTGCGGGCGCGGGCCTCGACGGATCAGTTGGGAAGCGCGATGGTCATCACATCGAAAGGCAGATGGTCTGCGGCCAATAGACAGACCGAAACAAATGAAATGGCGAGAACCACGCTCTGGGCAATGCCCGTTTGAGCGAAGGGAAATCTTTACCAAAATGAGAAGGAAAACGACCATGGAAAAGCGCAATATGATGAAAGCCGCCGTTGGTGCCGCCGCCGCTCTGGCTGTGGGCAGTTTGGCGGGCAAAGCCTCCGCCGCCGCAATGGGCCCGGTGCTCGCCGTCGTCAGCCATCCCGTGAAGGATTATGCGGCTTGGCGCGCAGTATATGACGGTGCCGAACCCATCCGCCAGAAAATGGGTGTGACGGGTGCTGAAGTATTCCACGACCCGAAGGATGCCAACATGATGGTCATCATTCACCGCTTCCCCAGCCTTGAAGCTGCCCAAGCGTTCCTCGGTGATCCAGGCCTGAAAGATGCCATGATGAAGGGCGGTGTTACCGCAGCCCCTACAGCCATCATCGCCGTTGCTGTATAACACACAAGCCACAACAGGCGGGGCGCCTGTGTCCCGCCTTCTCCCTTTCACAAGGAATTCAGCCATGACCGTTCAAGCCAGCATTTCGCCTGTCGTCAAAACCCGCGACATCCATAATCACCACATGGATTCAACCGCGTGGGACCGTTTCAAGTTCCGTGATGATGATGTGATCATCGCCACCTATTCAAAATCCGGCACCACCTGGATGCAGCAGATTGTTTCGCAGCTGATTTTTGATGGCGCTGAAAATCTGCCGGTTTCCATGATGTCGCCATGGGTCGATCTGCGCATCATGCCGCCAGAGGCCCTGGCCGGTTTGGAGCAACAAACCCATCGCCGCTCTGTCAAAACCCATTTGCCGGTGGATGCACTCGTGTTCTCACCCAAGGCCAAATACATCTACGTTGGCCGCGATGGCCGCGACATGGTGTGGAGTATGTATAACCACTATGCCCATGCCAATGATCATTGGTATGGCGCGCTTAACAACACGCCGGGCCGCGTCGGTCCCGCCATTGAACCGCCGCCGCCAACCGCCGAAGAGTTTTTCCGCCAGTGGTTCGAGAAGGATGGCTATCCCTTCTGGTCCTACTGGGAGAATGTGCGCAGCTGGTGGGAAGTGCGCAACCAGCCCAATGTGAAGTTCATCCACTTCAACGACATGAAGCGCGATCTGCCGGGTTCAATCCATGAAATCGCTGAATTCCTCGGCCTGCCAAAGCAGGGCAAAGTATTTCAGGACATCGTTGACCACTGCACTTTCTCCTACATGAAGGCCCACGCCGAAACCGTCACACCAATGGGCGGTGCCTTGTGGGAGGGCGGTGCCAATACTTTCATTCACAAAGGCACCAACGGCCGCTGGAAAGACGCACTCACCAAGGCCGAAGTGACGGCCTATGAAAATCGCGCTGTCAAAGAGTTAGGCGAAGAATGCGCCAAGTGGCTGGCCAATGGCAATGCAACAGTGATGTAAACCAAAACGAAAGGGCTTCCAACCGGGAGCCCTTTTCTCCACCCCAGCGAATTTCTAAAGACCCCGCAACTCGGCCTGGGGTTTGCTCACGCGTGAAGCGATCCACTTCGCGAATTCATAGTTTGGCCGCTCCAAATGGCTGAGATGGCCGGCTTTGGCAGCCGCGGCAGAAGCGCCGCGAAATACTTTTTCGGTGCAGCCACGGTCTTCCACATTCACGGCATCCAGCAAGGTCTTGAGCTGTGCGAAATGTGATTGCGCTTCGGCCGAATGCGCATATTCAGGTGACATGCCGCCGCCAAAAATGATGTTCACCTGGCCAACACCTTTGGGCTGCACAATCAAATACCAAAAATAGCCGGGCGTTAAAGTTATGAGAAGGCTTGGATAGATGGCCAGCAAATAGGTCATGCGCCGCCTTTCACCCAAAAGGCGCGTGTTGCTGTCATGCGCCAGCGCAATTTTCAAACTGTCATCTTTCAAGATGGTATGAAAATTGAAAGCGGCCCGGCCAGGCGGGCACACCATTTCATCGAGCTTCGAAAAGCCTCCGATCGTTCCGGCATGGCATACCGGAAGATGGTAGCTCTCCATGAAATTCTCGGCGAGAATTTTCCAGTTGGTATCCCACACATGGGTTTCACGGAAGCTCTCAACATAGTTTTCCATGCCATAGTCGCGCACCATCTCTTCGAGTTCGGCCAATGCCGGGTGGAGCGGCGGCGCATCGGCATTGAGCGTGACCATGATCCACCCCAGCCACACTTCACAGCGCAGCTGCGGCAGGCGGTAATTTTCCCGCGCAAAGCCTTCATTGGCATTCATCGCCGGAGCACCACGCAATGTGCCGTCAATATTATAGGTCCAGGCATGGTACGGGCAAACGATGAGGCGCTTGTTGCCACAGCCTTCCATCAACGTCGACATGCGGTGCAGGCATACATTGGACATGGCGCGAAGGCTGCCATCATCATTGCGGATCACAAAAACCGGCTGCCCCGCAATTTCCGTGGTGAGGAAATCCCCCCGGTTTGGCAATGCGCTGGCCCGGCCCACGCACACCCATTCTTTTGCAAAGATTTCAGAGATTTCCAGCTTCAGAAAATCCGGTGACGTATAGACCGCAGGCGGCATGGCCCGCGCCTTTTTAAACGGCACACTGACATTGGCTGCAAGTTCAGCAGCTGATGGAACCATCGTCATGGCATTTCATCCTCTGCCCAGATGCTAGGACCAAATGGGGCCACCGCAAATAGCCAACATCTACGGACCCATGGGGCCTGAAGGGCCTTTTCACTTCTGATCACGCTCGCGTATAGTGGCTTGAGACTTCGCCGCGCCGCACCTACCTTGGCGACAGAGGAGAAGTGAAGATGAAAACCTACAGCAAAACCAAAGAAGCCTTGGCCGCCCTCACACCAGAGCAGTTTCAAGTGACCCAGCACGCGGGCACAGAGCGCCCGTGGACTGGCGAATATGTCGACAACAAGGATGAGGGCATCTATGTCGACATCGTTTCCGGCGAGCCGCTCTTTGCCTCCTCCGACAAGTATGAATCCGGCTGCGGCTGGCCCAGCTTCACCAAGCCCATCGAGCCCGCCCATGTGAACGAGTTGCGCGACACCACGCACGGCATGGTGCGCGTCGAAGTGAGATCAACCCACGGTGACAGCCATCTGGGCCACGTCTTCAACGACGGCCCACAAGACAGGGGCGGCCTGCGCTACTGCATCAACTCGGCAAGCTTGAGGTTTGTGCCGAGGGAAGAGATGGAAGCGGAAGGCTATGGGGCGTATTTGGATCAGGTAGAAAGCCTCAAGTAGACGCGTAACATGTTACGTGATACTATCTACCCATGACCGTCACCAAGAAGACCCGCCCCAAGAAGAAGCCAGTCCCCGCCGCCAAGCGCATGAGCGCCTATCGTGCGCGGTTGCGGGCGGCTGGCCTAAAGCCGGTGACGCTCTGGTTGCCGGATACCAAGTCCCCGGCTTTTCAAGCAGAAATGCGCAGGCAATCGCGCGCCATCGCAGCGCATGATGCGGGTGGCGATGAAATAATGAAGTGGATTGAAGACATTTACGAGTGGCCGCCAGAGTGAATTTCAGGCGCGGCGATTTGGTCTTGGCGGCAAGCGCTGGTGATTATGGCAAACCACGCCCAAACTTGGTTGTTCAGGCCGACGGATTTAGTGACATGCTGTCCGTCACGGTGTGCCCTCTCACCAGTGATCTGCAAAGCAATGTATCACTCCTGCGCATCACTATTGAACCAAGCGCCGAAAACGGCCTCCGCCTGCCCAGCCAAATCGCTATCGATAAAACAACGACACTGGCAGTTTCCCGTGTCACAAGGGTCATCGGCCGCGCCAGCGATGAAGTGATGACTCAAGTGACAAGGGCGCTGGCGGTGTTTTTGGAGATGGGGTGATTCCCAACCACCCGCTACCCCATCTAAAGACGTGCCCAGAAATCCACGCTCTGTGCCTATGACAAGTCCGAGTCTCGACCTCCGTCGACATGACCTTCAGGTGAATTTGAGTCCAGAACGACCGTTGCACCGTAAAAACTGTGCGACCTTATTTACTCGTCAGGATTTCCGAAATCTTAGATAGCAAAGTCAAATAAACAGGGGACGGAAACTTAAAGACGGCATCTCTAAGTTGTTCATCCTTGTATTCCAAGTGAGCGCCACTCAGTTTAGTAAACTTCATATCCTTGATGCCATCTCCCCGCTGTTGTCGTTTGACCAAACCAAACACTCTTTCATCATCATGGGCCAATGCGTCCCTTGCTGTTTTAAGGTTTGGGAAGTCAGCATCAAAGGCTTCGCAAATTTTGGTTGCGTCATCTTTGAGAATTTCAACAACAGGTGCATGTCGAAATAGTTGATTGGCTGAGTAAAGGTTCATTATCGCATGCAAACAAAAAGAGTGTTGCATCAGAAAAAAGAAATGGGAATCTTGGTCCCCTCCCTCACGATAAGTATCGCGAGCAGCTTTGTGCATTCGTTCAATTGACCGAGTCGCGTGATACGAACTCACGATGAATGAATTGAAGGCAGACTGCAGTCCGAAACGGACTTGATCGTTTTTTGATGGCTTCGTTGCAAAGTTTAGAAGATTATTGGTTTTGAGAATTTCAGCTCGAAACTCCGTGTCGTCAAGAAATGCTGAGCGCAATTCTCGACCGACACGAAGCGCTAGTTGATCATCTGTCGCCATCAAGCTCCATTTTAGAATGTCAAATTAGCCTCAAGCAAACTTCTGCTTCAGCTTCCCTTCCTTATAGAGCTTGGCCATTTCGGCCACCGGGATCACCTTCTTGATCTTGCTGGCATTGCCAGCCGTGCCGAATTCGTTGAAGCGTAAAGTGCACAGCTTGGTCATGGCTTCCATGGCGGGCTTCAGATACTTGCGCGGATCGAATTCGCTCGTATCTTCAAACAACACTTTACGAATGGCGCCCGTCATGGCCATGCGGTTATCGGTGTCGATGTTGATTTTGCGCACGCCGTGCTTGATGCCGCGCTGGATTTCAGACACGGGCACGCCCCAGGTTGGCTTCATCTTGCCGCCGAATTTGTTGATGATTTCTTGCAGGTCTTCCGGCACCGAGGATGAGCCGTGCATCACCAAATGCGTGTTCGGCAGCTTCTTGTGAATCTCTTCGATCACGTTCATCGCCAACACCGCGCCATCAGGCTTGCGGGTGAATTTGTAGGCACCGTGTGAGGTGCCCATGGCGATGGCCAACGCGTCCACATCGGTTTCCTTCACAAACTTCACCGCTTCATCCGGGTTGGTCAAAAGCTGGTCATGCGACAGCTTGCCTTCCGCACCGTGGCCGTCTTCTTTGTCACCCATGCCGGTTTCCAGCGAACCCAAAACGCCAAGTTCACCTTCCACCGAAATGCCGCCCAAATGCGCCATGTCGGTGACGGTCTTGGTCACACCGACGTTATAATCCCAATCTGCAGCCGTTTTGCCGTCGGCCTTGAGCGAGCCATCCATCATCACCGAGGTGAAGCCCGATTGAATGGCCGTCATGCAGGTGCCGGCTTCGTTGCCGTGATCCAAATGCACGCAAACCGGAATGTTTGGATAAATTTCGGTGACGGCATCCATCATGTGCTTCAACATGATGTCATTGGCGTAGGAGCGAGCCCCACGTGAGGCCTGCAAAATCACCGGCGAGTCGGTGGCCGAAGCCGCCGTCATGATGGCCAGCGCCTGTTCCATGTTGTTGATGTTGAAGGCGGGCACGCCATAGTTCTGTTCAGCGGCGTGATCGAGCAATTGGCGAAGGGTAATGCGGGCCATGTTTTCTCCTGAAGGCTGGCGGAAAGATTGCCAAGCCGGATAGAGGAAATCTAAGCCCCGCACAAGAAAAATGAGGAGCGTACATCAATTCATCCTCCCCGGAGGGGGAGGATGAAGCGGTCCTTTTCCATCCGTGAAATTCTCGCTAACAATTCCCCATGCCCCGCTTCACCCCCCTCATCACCACCCTCCCGTTGTCCACCCCCTTCGTCGGTCCGGAGGCGCTTGAGCGTCGCAATGGAGCCGCCATCAAGGCCCGTATTGGCGCCAATGAAAATGTCTTCGGCCCAGCACCTTCGGTCATCGCCGCCATGCAAGCCCATGCCCATGAGGTCTGGAAATATGGCGATCCAGAAAATCACGATTTGAAAAACGCTCTCGCCACCCACCTCGGCGTCGGGCATGAAAACATTTGTCTGGGCGAGGGCATTGATGGCCTGTTCGGCTATGCTTTGCGCCTGTACGTCGAGCAGGGCACGCCTGTGGCCACATCGCTCGGAGCCTATCCCACGTTCAACTTTCACGTCATAGGCTTTGGCGGCAAGCTGGTGACAACGCCCTATGTGGAAGACCGTGAAGACCCAACCTCATTGCTCGCCCTCGCCAAGCGCGAAAAAGCCAGGGTGATCTATTTCGCCAATCCCGATAACCCAATGGGAACCGTCTGGCCCGCGGCCCATGTGCAGCGCCTGATCGATGAAACACCTGAAGGCACCATGGTGATGTTGGACGAAGCCTATACCGAATTCGCCGACGCAAACACGCAGCCCGCTCTGGATGTCACACGCCGCAATGTGCTGCGCTTCCGCACCTTCTCCAAAGCTTACGGGCTCGCCGGATTGCGCATGGGCTATGTGATCGGCCATGCTGAAGTGATCATGGCCTTCGACAAGATCAGAAATCATTTCGGCGTGACACGCCTGTCACAAGTGGCAGGCTTGGCGGCGCTGAAAGATCAAGCCTGGCTCACGCATGTCATCGGTGAGGTGAAGGCCGCGCGAGAGCGTATTTACGCAATCGCCAAAGCCAATGGCCTCCAGCCCGTCCCATCAAGCACCAATTTTGTCGCCGTGGATTGCGGAAGTGATGGCACTTACGCACGCAACATCGTCGACAAGCTCTTGCAACATCAAATCTTCGTCCGCATGCCCGGCATTGCCCCGCTCAACCGCTGCATTCGCGTGAGCTGCGGAACGAATGAGGATTTGGATTTACTGGAACAGGCGTTGCCACTCATCCTCCCCTGAGGGGGAGGTGTCCGCCGTAGCTTTGGCGAAGGCGGACGGAGGGGAGGCCTGCTCAAGTGCTAACAACCCCTCCGGCGCTATCGCGCCACCTCCCCCAAAGGGGAGGATGAAGAAAGCCGTTAAGCCTTCGCCCGCTTGTGCAGCAACCCCGTAAGCCAGTCCGGGTCCATCTGCGGCACAGACGACAGCAAAAGCTCCGTATACGGAGGATAAGGCGGGTTGAGCACTTGGCTCTTCAATCCCTGCTGCACCACCTGGCCCTTGTTCATCACCACAATCTCATCGGCCATGGCGCGCACCGTGGCAATGTCATGGGTGATAAAAAGATAGGTGACGTTCGTGTCCCGCTGCAGCTTCATCAACAGGGTCAGGATTTCTTCCTGCACGATTTGGTCCAAAGCCGAGGTCACTTCATCGCAAATGATCACTTCAGGCTCTGCGGCCAAGGCACGCGCAATTGAAATGCGTTGCTTCTGCCCGCCGGACATCTCGTTGGGATAGCGGTCAATATAGCTCTCATCCAACTCGATGGATTCCAAAAGATCAACCACCTTGCGGTCCCGGGCCGCGCCCTTGAGGCCGAGATAAAACTCCAATGGCCGCCCGATAATGTCACGCACGCGCTGGCGCGGATTGAGGGCCGTATCCGCTGATTGATAAATCATCTGGATGCGCCGCAAGGTGTCCTTCTCGCGCTCTGAAAGCGCTGCAGGAAGGGCCTTGCCGTTGAACAGGATCTTGCCTTTGGAGGGTGGCAGCAAGCCGGTAATGGCCCGCGCCAAGGTGGATTTGCCCGAGCCGGACTCACCCACGACGGCCACCGTCCGCCCGCGCGGAATTTTCACGCTGACGTTGTCGAGAACCTTGGTCGTCGCCGTGCCATAGCTGGCATCCACATTTTGAATGCTGAGCACAATGTCTTCACTGGGAGACTCGGGCTTTTCCAGTTTGCGCACCGCCCAAAGCGATTTCGTATAATCCTGTGTGGGCTGCTTCAGCATCACCCGCGTCGGCGCTTCTTCAACCAGATTGCCGTAACGCAACACCATGATCCGGTGCGCCATCTGTGCGACCACCGCAAGATCATGGGTAATGTAAATTGCGGCCGTGTTGAATTGTTCCACAATATCACGCATCGCCGCCAGAACTTCCACTTGCGTGGTCACATCCAGCGCCGTCGTGGGTTCGTCAAAGATGATCAGGTCCGGCCGGCAAGACATGGCCATCGCCGTCATGGCGCGTTGGAGTTGTCCGCCCGAAACCTGATGCGGGAAACGCAAGCCAATCGTGTCCGGGTTCGGCAATTGCAAACGCTTGTAAAGATCGCGCGCATCCGCCTCAGCCTTCTCACGCGGCATGATCGCATGGCTGACAGCCGTCTCCACAGTCTGGTCAATAATGTGATGCGCCGGATTGAACGAAGCCGAGGCACTTTGCGCCACATAGGCGATGCGTGAGCCCCACAGCGCGCGGCGCTGTTCGTCGGTGGCACCAATCAAATCCATCCCGTCGAACACGATGCTGCCCGCCGAAATGCGGCAGCCCGGCCGGGCAAATCCCATGCCCGCAAGGCCTAGCGTGGATTTGCCGGCGCCCGATTCACCAATCAGACCCAGAACCTCGCCGCGGCGCAATGTAAGATCAATGCCCTTGATGATCGGGTTCCATTGATCGTCGCTTTTGCCATCAATCTTGAGGCCGCGCATTTCAAGCAGCACATCGCCCTTGACGCGTTTTGGATCACTTGCCATCACGAAGCCCCGAAGTTCTGTGCAACACCCAATCCACCACGAAATTCACCGCCACCGTGAGGAGCGCAATGGCGCCCGCCGGATAAAACGGGGCGGGAATATAGGGGAATGTATGCACCGGAAAATTGATCAGCGATTTGTTTTCGGCAACCATCGAGCCCCAATCCGCCGTGGGCGGCTGCACCCCAACCCCAAGGAAGGAAAGCGCCGCAATGGTGAGAAACACGAAGCAAAACCGCAAGCCGAATTCAGTGACCAAAGGCGGTAAAATATTCGGCACGATTTCCTTGAACACGATCCAACTCATGCCCTCACCGCGCAGCTTGGCGGATTCAACATAATCCATCACCACCGCATTGAGTGCCACGGCCCGTGAGAGGCGAAACACACGCGTGGCATCCAGCAGCGCCAGGATGAGGATCAGGTTGACAATGCTCTTGCCGACAACAGCCAACATCATCAATGCGAAAATCAAAACCGGAATGGCGAGAAACGCGTCCACAACACGCGAAACCCCTTGATCAAACCAGCCGCGCTTCAAGGCCGCCAACACGCCCAGTGTGCCACCCACGAAGAAGGACATCAGTGTGGTGATCAGCGCAATCCCGATGGTGTTTCGGGCGCCATAAATCAGGCGGGTAAAGAGGTCTCTCCCAAGTTGGTCGGTGCCCAGGAGATTGGCGGCGCTGGATGGCAGATAGGCTTTGCCAAGGATTTCCGCTTCGCCGTAAGGCGCAATCCAAGGTGCAAACACGGCAGCAATCACATAGATCAAGATAACGATCATCCCGAACCATGCGGATATCGGCGCTGTCTTGAGTACGCGAACTGCATTTTCAAAAAACGTGCGGCGCGCCTTGATAACGCGTGGTGTGCTGGATGTGTCAGTCATTTCGGATGCAACAATCTGGGATTGGTGGTGATGGCGACGATATCGGCCAACAGGTTGAGGGTGATGTAAGTTGCCGCAAAAATCAGGGCACAAGCTTGCACAACAGGCATGTCGCGGCTGGAAACAGCATCCACCATCATCTGCCCGATGCCGGGATAAACATAGACCACTTCAACCACCACAACGCCCACGACAAGATACGCGAGGTTGAACGCAATTACCGTGGCAATCGGCGCCCAGGCATTGGGCAGGGCATGGCGCATGATCACCTGCCACCGTGTCAGTCCCTTGAGCTGCGCCATTTCAATATAGGGGCTAGCCAGAAGATTGATGATCGAAGCCCGCGTCATGCGCATCATATGGGCCACGATTACCAAGGTCATCGTGGCGGCGGGCAGGGCCGCGCGGTAAACATGCTCCAGGAAGGGCGTATTGATGCTCACCGTCGACAGTGGCGAAAACCAGTGCAGTTTGACTGCGAAAACATAAACCAGCAGATAAGCGATGAAAAACTCCGGCGTGGCAATGGTGGTCAGCGTCACGGAGTTCACAATGCGGTCATACCAGGAATTGCGGTAGAGCGCCGCCAAAACGCCCAGCAACAGCGACAGGGGCACGGCAACAATCGCCGCCATCGACGCAAGGAAGAAAGTATTAAAGAGACGCGGCGCAATCACCGCCGAAACACTGCGCTTGATTGTGCCTGTGGTGCCGGAATAGGAATTGCCGAAATCGCCGCGCACCGCATTGCTGATCCATTCGACGTAGCGTATGGCCGCAGGACGGTCGAGGCCGAGCTCATGGTTGAAATTGGCAACTGTCTCCGGCGTCGCCCCCTGGCCCAGAATATTCTGCGCATAGCCACCGGGCAACATTTGCAGTGATGAAAAAATAATGATCGAAACCGCAAACAGCGTGATCAGCCCCAAACCAAGGCGCTGTAACACGGTACGTAAAACTGGATGCATCCCCGACGAACCCCCTTCGACATTCCAACTCTAACGGCTGATTGGGGAAACGCTAGCAGAGCATTTTTGCCCTGTCACAGAAATAATACATGAGCGGCGATCACAAAGTTATCCACGCCCGTTTGCTTAAGTCTTGCGCAAGTGCAGCCCCTTCCGCCAAAAGGGCAACATGAGTGCAACACAACAAACCCTGGGCATCCTGCCTGCCCGCCAGATCACGCGCTTCTGCGCGGAGCATTTGATCAAACTCGCAAGGCCCTTGGATCATGACCAGGTGCAACCTGCCAGTTTGGATTTGCGCCTTGGCGCAAAGGCTTACCGCGTGCGCGCGTCTTTCCTGCCCGGCCCGCGCCAAACCGTGGCCGAACGTCTTAAAGGGCTCGTGCTGCATGAGATGGATTTGACGCAGGGCACGGTGCTGGAAACCGGCTGCGTCTATATCGTGCCGCTGCTCGAAAGTCTGGCGCTGCCCATGGGCATTTCCGCCGCTGCCAATCCGAAAAGCTCGACCGGGCGGTTAGATATTTTCACCCGCGTGATCACGGACTATGCGCAGGAATTCGACAATGTCGCCGAAGCCTATCACGGCCCGCTCTATGCCGAGATCAGCCCGCGTACCTTCCCAATCCTGGCGCGCCAAGGCTCACGCTTGTCGCAAATCCGTTTCCGCGCCGGGGCCACGCTGGCCACCGATGATTTGATCCGCGCCCTTCATGCCAAGGAACCGCTGATCACCGAAGGTGAGGTCAATATCGAAGGCGGCTTGGCGTTGAGTGTCGATCTCTCCGGCATCAAGAAGGGCGAACCGATAGGCTTCAGGGCCAAGCGCCATTCGGCCTTGGTGGATGTCGACAAGAAGGGCGCGTTGGAGGTGTTGGACTATTGGGAACCCATCTGGCAGAAGGGCTCGCTCATTCTCGATCCGGACCAGTTCTATATTCTGGCCAGCCGCGAAGCCGTGCGCATTCCACCAACCCACGCCGCTGAGATGGTGCCCTATAATCCTTTGGTCGGCGAATTCCGCGTGCATTATGCTGGCTTCTTTGACCCCGGCTTCGGCCACGCCTCAGGCCATGGCGAAGGTGCGCGTGCTGTTCTCGAAGTGCGCAGCCACGAAGTGCCGTTCATTCTGGAAGATGGCCAGATCATCGGCCGATTGGTTTATGAGCCCCTGACCGAGGCCCCCGAAATGGTCTACGGCCAAGGCCTAGGCTCCAACTATCAAAAGCAGGGCCTCAAGCTTTCCAAACACTTCAAACCCTTCGTGCCCTAGTTCCCTCGCCCGCGCACCATTTATGCCGTCACCCCGGCGCAGGCCGGGGCCGAGCTTTCTTCTCAATCTAAAACAAATACCTTGACTTTATTCCTATGATCTGCCATATCCACTCCGCTCCCTTTCACCGGGGTCCTGTTCGCGACGGTGAACTGGATGGAAGGGGGCGGCAGGTCCTGCGGATAAAGCAAACGTGGCTTTGTCATCGGGTATGTCGGTTGGATGCCCCGGTCACTAAGGGCCGGGCACGTAGTCGTGGCGTTTACGATGGGTTGTTGGTTAAATCCTTCGAGCTGTAACAGGCGCTCATCGCCCCTATCTACACGCT
>JAYUEP010000090.1:0-5705 GCA_043739165.1 Hyphomicrobiales bacterium | reverse complement strand
TCCATGACGCCGGCGATGAACACATCCTTGCCGTCGCAAATTGCGTCGACATCAACTTCGATGGCGTTGCTCAAGTAGCTGTCGATGAGCACGGGGCTGTCACCCGAGACAACCACGGCTTCGGTGATATAGCGCTGCAGGCCTGCATCATCCTTGACGATTTCCATGGCGCGGCCACCGAGCACATAAGATGGGCGGATGACCACGGGATAGCCGATGCGCTTGGCGATCTTTTTGGCTTCAGCGCCCGAATAAGCCATGCCGTTCTCAGGCTGTTTCAGTTTCAGTTTTTTGACCAGCTTGGAGAAACGCTCACGGTCTTCGGCCAGATCGATGGCGTCTGGCGTGGTGCCAAGGATGGGCACACCTGCTGCGGCCAATGCATCCGCGAGCTTCAACGGTGTCTGCCCGCCGAATTGCACGATCACACCTTTCAGCGTGCCGTTGCTTTGCTCGGTGCGGATGATTTCGAGAACGTCTTCGGCGGTGAGGGGTTCAAAATACAAGCGGTCTGACGTGTCATAGTCGGTCGAGACTGTTTCGGGGTTGCAGTTGACCATGATTGATTCATAGCCGGCGTCGTGTAATGCAAAGCAGGCATGGCAGCAGCAATAGTCAAACTCGATGCCTTGGCCGATGCGGTTGGGACCGCCGCCCAAGATGATGATCTTTTGCCTGTCGGAAGGCTTGGCCTCGTTGCCGTCATTGCCTGCCAGACCTGTTTCGTAGGTTGAATACATATAGGCCGTAGGTGAGGCGAATTCGGCCGCACAGGTGTCGATGCGCTTGTAGACGGGGTGGACCTTGAGCTTGCTGCGATGGGCGGCAACTTTGGCTTCCTTGATGCCTGCCAGATGGGCCAGGCGCTTGTCGGAAAAGCCCATGGCTTTCAGTTTGCGCAAGTTCTGAGCATCAGACGGCAAGCCGTTGATCTGGATTCGCTTTTCGGTTTCCACGATCTCCTGAATTTGGCGCAGGAACCACGGCTCATATTTGCAGGCTTCGAAAATGTGTTCGACCGTTGCGCCGTGGCGGAAGGCTTGGGCGATTTTGAGCAGGCGGTCCGGCGTGGGTTGTGCCAGTGCTGCACGGATGACGTTCTTGTCGTCGCCTTCGCCGAGGCCGGAGATTTCAACTTCATCAAAGCCGGAAAGGCCGGTTTCCAAACCCCGCAGGGCCTTCTGCATCGACTCCTGGAAGGTGCGGCCAATGGCCATGACTTCACCCACCGATTTCATGGCCGTGGTGAGCAGGGGGGCAGAGCCAGGGAATTTCTCGAAGGCGAAACGCGGGATTTTCGTCACCACATAGTCGATGGTGGGTTCGAAACTTGCAGGCGTGGCCCCGCCCGTGATGTCATTGGCGAGCTCATCCAGCGTATAGCCCACGGCGAGTTTTGCCGCGATCTTGGCAATCGGGAATCCTGTAGCTTTGGAGGCGAGTGCTGATGAACGCGAGACGCGTGGGTTCATCTCGATCACCACCAGGCGGCCATCGGCAGGGTTGACGCCGAATTGTACGTTGGAGCCGCCCGTCTCAATGCCGATTTCGCGCAGTACTGCAATCGAAGCGTTGCGCCGGATCTGGTATTCTTTGTCGGTCAATGTGAGCGCCGGGGCCACAGTGATGCTATCGCCCGTGTGCACGCCCATCGGATCGATGTTTTCGATAGAGCAAATGATGATGCAATTGTCCGCCGTGTCGCGGACCACTTCCATCTCATATTCTTTCCAGCCGAGAACTGACTCCTCGATCAGCACTTCGGCGGTGGGGGAGGCATCCAGGCCTTTTTCGACGATGTCGAAAAACTCTTCGCGGTTATAGGCAATGCCGCCACCTGTGCCGCCCAGCGTGAAAGAGGGGCGGATGATGCAGGGCAAGCCGACGTCGAGCATGGCTTCAAAGGCTTCCACCATGGCGCGGCTGCGGTAGTTCTTCTGGCGATCGGCTTCGCCATCGGCCCATTTTGCCTCGAAGGTTTCCTTGTCGGCGGCTGCCATGCGTTGGATGGCATAGGCCTCCTTGTCGGCATCTTTTGCGACGGAGGCATTTGCGAGGCGCGAGCGCGGTGTTTCCAGGCCGATGCGCTTCATGGCTTCGCGGAACAACTCGCGGTCTTCGGCCATGTCGATAGCTTCGGCTTTGGCGCCAATAAGTTCGACGTTGTATTTTTCAAGAACACCCATCTTGTTGAGCGAGAGTGCTGTGTTCAATGCGGTCTGCCCGCCCATCGTCGGCAGGATCGCGTCGGGGCGTTCCTTCTCGATGATCTTGGCCACAACTTCCGGCGTGATCGGCTCGATATAGGTGGCGTCCGCCAAGTCCGGGTCGGTCATGATGGTGGCGGGGTTGGAGTTTACCAGAATGACGCGGTAGCCCTCTTCCTTCAGCGCCTTCACGGCTTGCGTGCCGGAATAGTCAAACTCGCAAGCCTGGCCGATGATGATCGGCCCAGCCCCGATGATGAGGATGGATTTGAGGTCGGTACGTTTTGGCATGTGGCGAGAAACCCTGATTTCGGGTGTCCTACACAGAACGGAAGGCGATTCCAACCCCTGTGGACAGGATTTTGGGGACGGGGTGTTTCCACCGCAAATTCCAGTGTTTATTCGCTTGAAGGCAATGGCTGTTGCTCCGATAGTCCGGCTGCTGGGAGGAGACGGCGATGGCTGAGAGTGTCACTTATCAAGTTCAAGACGGTGTGGGTTTTATCGCCCTCAATCGGCCCGAGCGCATGAACGCCGTGACATCCGAGACTTTGGCCGCGTTGCTCGCACGGTTTGAACAGGCCGAGGCTGATAATGCAGTGCGTGTGGTGGTGATCACTGGTTCCGGGCGCGGCTTTTGCACGGGGCTTGATCTGAAAGAACCCATGGCCCTCGACGCAGATGGCAAGCCCGATCTGGCCTTGCCACTGGAGCGCGATTTCAACCCCTTGGCCAAGCGGCTGATGGCTTCCCCCAAGATCACAGTTGCCGCCATGAATGGCCCGGCCGTGGGGGCGGGGGCCGGACTGGCGCTGGCGTGTGACATTGTTGTGGCGGCGAAGTCTGCCTATCTGCAGATTGCCTTTGTGCGGATCGGGCTTGTACCTGATGCCGGGCTCACCTGGTTTCTGCCGCGCATCGTCGGCCATAAACTGGCGCTGGCTCTGGCACTGACGGGAGACCGGGTTGCGGCTGACGAAGCGAAGGCGATGGGTCTGATTTACCGCGTTTTCGAAGATGAGACGTTTCAGCAGGATGTGTTGGATTTCGTCAAACCGTTGCGGCAAGGCTCGGCACAGGCCCACGCGCTGATCAAGCAGGCGTTTCGCGAGAGTGCAAAGAATGATTTCGATGCGCAATTGAATGTGGAGGCACGGTTGCAAGACCGGGCGGCGAAGTTGGATGATTTTGCCGAAGCGCTCAGTGCCTTTCGCGACAAGAGGGCACCTGTTTTCAAATGAATTGATCGGTTAAACCCTAAAGTAACAAGCGATGAGCTCTGGTCAAACAAGAGCGAAGCCGGAGGAAGATGATGATAAAACGCGTTGCTGCCGCGCCTGCCAAGCGCATTTCCGCAGAACAAGCGGCGCAGCTGGTTAAAACCGGCGACTGGCTGGACTATGGCACCTCGCTTTGCCAACCCGATGTTTTTGACAAGGCACTTGCGGCGCGTGTGGAAGAGCTGCGCAATGTGAAAATCCGCAGTTGCCTTTCGATCAAGCCGCGCGCCGTCTTGAATATTGACCCCGCGGCCGAACATTTCCACATGTTCAGCTGGCACTTCTCCGGTTATGACCGCAAGCTGCATGATGGCGGGCAGATGCATTACATGCCGCTCAATCTCGGCGAGGTGCCGGATTATTACCGGCGGTTTCTTGATCCCGTCGATGTGGTGATCTTCAAATGTTGCCCGATGGATGGTGACGGCGTTTTCAATTTCAGCGCGGCCAACTTGTGGCACCGCGCGGTTTTGGAACGAGCCAAGATTGTGATTGTCGAGGTGACGGAAGCGAACCCTTACGTCTACGGGGTGGAAAATGGTGTGCACGTCAGCGAAGTTGATTACATCATTGATGGCGACAACCAGTTGCCGACAGAATTGCCGAATCCGCCGCCCACGGACATCGACCGCGCCGTGGCCCAACATATTGCAGCCAAGATCAATGATGGGGATTGTCTGCAGATTGGCATTGGCGGCATGCCCAATGCGGTGTGTACATTGCTGCTGGAAAGCGGGGCAAAGAACCTTGGCATTCACACCGAGATGATGACAGACGGGATCGGCGAGCTTTACAAGGCAGGCCGCATCACCGGTGATCACAAGCAGATCAACAAGGGCAAGGTTGCCTTCACATTCAGCCTTGGCTCACGCTGGCTTTATGACATGCTGAACCGGAACCATGATTTTGAATGCTGGTCGGTGGATTATACCAACACGCCCCATCTGATCATGCAGAACGACAATGTTGTTTCCATCAACAACACCACGCAGGTGGATTTGCAGGGCCAGGCCGCATCTGAATCTGATGGCCACCGCCATATCAGTGGCACGGGCGGGCAGCTGCAATTCGTTCGCGGTGCCTATGCGTCGAAGGGCGGAAAGTCCTTTATCTGCCTGTCTTCGACCTATGAGAAAAAGGGCATCCGCAAGAGCCGCATCGTGTTGCATCTGACGCCCGGAAATATCGTCACCACGCCGCGTTCGGACGTGATGTATGTGGTGACGGAATTTGGCTGTGTGAATTTGAAGGGGAAGTCGGTTGCCGAACGCGCGCTGGCGATGATCTCACTGGCGCATCCGGATTTTCGTGAAGAGCTGGAGCGCCAGGCCTTTGAAAACAAGCTGATCCCGCGCCACGTTTCGTTTTAGGCAAGAAGGCCTACTGCCTAGCCCAGGCTTCGCTGCGACAGAAGAGGCCCAGCACACAGCCGGAGACGGTTAATGTTGCGCCGTTGATGGCACCCTTGCCGGAGTAGGTTTTGTTGCTTTCAAGGTCAGTCAAGGTTCCAGCGTATTTGCCTGCGTTTGACGGGCTGAGCTTTCCGGCGCTGCCGCCGGCATGAGGGCCGGTCACTGCTGTGGCGCAGAAGCCATCACCACAGGGAGCGAATTTCACGATGATGCCATTGGGGCGCTTCCAATTGCCCTCAATCGGATCGGCGATGGCGGTTGATGTGAGGAGCCCGAAGGCAAGAGTGGCCAAGGCCAGGTTTCGCGTCATGGGGTTCCCTTTCACTTTTTCGGGGATGCTAGCCAACACGTGGGCGGGGCGCAACTGCCCCGCCCGGCCGGAACTTTGCAGGGGACCGGCATTGGGAAAAGGTGAACCGGGGATTCAGACATTTGCAAGGTGTCGAGAGGGTCGAGAAGCTTGCGCATCATCCTTCACCCCGGTTCGAAGAGCCAAGCCCGGGCAAAATGCGGGACTGGCAGCCCCTCCGGCAGGGGTGGGTCACCGGAGGGGATGGGTTCATTGTGGCGTGTCGGAACAATCTTCCAGTGCACATTTGGCGAGGACGATGTGTTGCAGCTTGGGGGCGGCCTGCGCCTTGTAGAAAACGCTGGTGGCATTCGCATCCGTGGTGGGGAGCGATGGTGTGCCATTGACGCTGGCCAGCGCGGTGGCCGCGGTGCCGAGGATTGCTGCGATTAAAAGCGTTGTGCGGATCATTTTCTTCTGCTCCCAAAGTTTGAAACTTGGGGAGAGACTAGAACGT
>JAYUEP010000089.1:0-48321 GCA_043739165.1 Hyphomicrobiales bacterium | reverse complement strand
TGCTGCAAACGGCCAAACATTTTTAAAAAGCTGCACCATGTCCCTTTCATGGCACGATTCCGGAGGGCGGGCAAGCATACGCGGAGGGGATACATCCGCCGTACGCTATCAAGACTTATTTTCTATTATAGGATTTTATTTTTAACTTGTCGATCAGGCAGCCAAAACCGCCACCGGTGCGAGAATGGCCAGCCCCAAGCAAACGGCCAGGAACAGGAATATCTTGCGGCGGCGGCGGGTGTTGATCTCACTCATGGACACATTGTCCGCCGATTCTGTCCCCCGGAAAATGATTCTTTTCAAGGGGTTGATCGGACTCGAATGTTATAACGAGAAGTTAACAGCGCGGGCTTTTCCGGTGGATATTTACTGCCCCTGCCCCAAGAGCGGTGTGATGCGCAGGATGGAAACGCGGCGGTTCTCTGGCTCTGGATCGGACGTTGGGATCTTGAGGAAGCGTTCGCCAAGGCCCACCGTGCGCAGGTTCTTGGCCGGGATAATGTAATAAGTTGACAGTGCCCGTTTCACGCTTTCAGCACGGAGTTTCGAGAGCTTGAGATTATAGGCATCTGAGCCCACGGCATCGGTGTGGCCTTCGATCAGGAAGACTTCGTTTGGATATTTCTTGACGATGCGTTCAATCGTGGTGGCCACGCCATCGAGATTGCCCAGCTCTTCCTCGCGGATGAAGCCTTCATTATAGCCGAAGTGGACGGTATCGACTTCGACGCGCGGTAGGGCATTGCGGATGTCCGGCATGTTGGCGATGTCGTTCAGCTTGAAGCGGCGATCAAAGCGCGGGGGCGGTGCGGTCAATACATCCTGCATATCCATGTCGCTCACTTCTGCGGCAAAGACAGAGCGCGGAAGGCGCTGGCGCGGTGCCGTCGCATAAGGATCAATAGTCACATCGATCTGGTTTTGGGCGGCGGCCATGGTCAATGCATCGGCGCGGCGGCGGCGCTCTTCTTTCATGCGCTGGCGCAGCATTTCACGGTCATAGGCCAGAGATTGACGCCAATAATCGCGGTAAGCCGGGTCATACTGTTGGTCGCCCTGTGCTTGACCATAGACCTGAATGCGGCGCTGAAGTTCCTGCACCTGCAATTGTTCTGGTGGCCTGCGGTCTTCCAAGATCTGGCGCGGCGGAGTGAGGCCCGTGATGATGCCGATCGACAGGTTGAAATTCAAGCCGCCTCCGGCCTTCTGTGCGGGGGCTGCTGGCGGCGGGGCGACGGCTGCAACTTTGCCAGCTGCAGATGGGGCCGCTGGTGGCAGCGCTGCGGGTGGCGGCGCTTGGGCCGCGGCCTGTTGTTGTTTTGCGGCTTCGGCCTGCGCCACGCGCAGACGCAGCACATCGCGCTCCTTCAGCAACTTGGCGCGCACGGCACGCTCAGTTTCTTGCGACAGATCATTGGCGACGAGCAACTCACGCACATCGTCAAGGCGCTTGCGCAACAGGTCATCGCTGAGCTTGGTGATGTCGGTAGCATCGGCCAAATAGGCTTTGGCCTTTAGTTCGGCCGCGGGGTCCACAGGGTTGGAGTCCAGCGCTTTCACCTTTGCCGGGTCTGGTGCCTGGGCCACAGCGGGCGCAGCGGCGGGCACAGCAGTTGTTGGTTTTTCCAATGGCTTGGGCGCAGGTGCCAGTGGGGCAACTGCAGCGACCTGAGGGGCCGGGGCAACTGCGGGCGGCGTTGGCACAACTGCAGGGGCCGCGGCGACTGCGGGCGGCGTTGGTGTGATGGCAGGAGCGGCAGCGATTGCGGGTGGCGTTGGTACAACCGCGGGGGCTGCAGCTGCAGCTGCAGCAGCGGCAGCGGCCAGTGCTGCCTGTTCCTTGGCGGCCTTATCCTTGGCAGCCTTTGCAGCGGCGGCGGCTTCTGCATCCGCAGCAGCTTGGGCTTTGGCAACTTGATCTTTGGCGGCCTTCGCGTCGGCGGCAGCTTTCACATCCGCGGCTGCTTTCGCATCGATTGCAGACTGAGCGTCGGCCGCTGCTTTTGCGTCACTTGCGGCCTTGGCGTCTATGGCAGCTTGAGCCTTGGCGGCCTGATCCTTGGCGGCTTTCGCATCGGCGGCGGCCTGTGTATCAGCAGCAGCTTTCGCATCACTTGCGGCTTTGGCGTCTATGGCAGCCTGATCCTTGGCGGCCTTCGCATCGGCGGCGGCTTTGGTGTCTGTCTGACCTTGGGTATCAGCGGCCTTCTTTTGATCTCCCTGCGCACGGGCTTCGAGCTCTGCCTTGGTGGCTTCGGCCATTTGCTTCACTTGCGCGTGCAATTCCGGCGTCAGGTTCTGATCACCGAGAAGTTGGCGCAGCAATTTAAAGCGAGCCTTGAGCTCTTCAGGGCTCAATTCCTGCAGCTTGCGTTTGTCAGCTAGGAGCTGAGCAAATTCCTGCGGCAAGTTTACAGTGGCAGCCGCCGGTGCCGTGGCATCCTGCGCCATGGCCACATGTGGTGTGGTAAACAAGGCCAGACCCAAAAGGCTTGCCGCGAGTTTCAGTTTCATGCCGTTTATCCTTCAACCAATGCAATAATTTGTACGCAAGCCCATTTGCTCGCAGAATTCTATAACGCTTCTATCGGCGTCTGGTTCCAAGATTAATACGGCGTAATTTGGGCCTTGGCGCGGCGGCCTTGTGTGCAGTGCTACAGACGGCCGGCTTCGATAATGCGCTTCAGGAAGCCTCTGGTGCGTTCCATCTTCGGCTCGCCAAAGATTTGCGATGGCGGGCCTTCTTCATGAACAACCCCTTCGTAAAGGAAGCAGACTTTCGAGGCCACTTCCTTGGCGAAACCCATTTCATGGGTGGCGAGCAACATAGTCATGCCCTGGCTCGCAAGATCGCGCACGATGTTCAGGACTTCCGAGACGAGTTCAGGATCCAGTGCCGAGGTGATTTCATCGAGCAGCATGAGGCGCGGCTCCATCGCCAGGGCGCGCACGATGGCGACGCGCTGCTGCTGGCCGCCCGACAGTCTGTCTGGAAATGCCTTGGCCTTGGCTTCAAGACCTATGCGCTTCAACAGCGCCATGGCTTTTGTTTCCGCCATTTCGCGGGCCACGCCCAAAACCTTGGTGGGAGCGAGGATCACATTTTCCAGCACTGACATATGCGGGAAGAGATTATAGCTCTGGAACACAATGCCCACCTGCTGGCGCAGGCGGTTCACATCCACGCCGGGGCCGGAGACGCGGTCTCCGTCCATGCGGATTTCACCGGCCTGGATTTGCTCCAGCTGGTTGATGCAACGCAGCAATGTGGATTTGCCACAGCCCGAGGGGCCGATCAGGCAGACCACCTGATGTTCATTCACATCCAGATTGAGGCCGCGCAAAATTTGCACCGGGCCATAATTCTTCTGGACGTTGGTCATTTGCAAAAACGGCATGTCAGCCTCCGGCTTTCATGCGGGCGTTGTCGTGCTCGATGAGCTTGTCAACAAGGCGGGCTTGCGGAATGGTGATGAGGACGAAAAGTGCTGCCACAACCGTGACGGCGGATAGGTTAAATGCATTTGCAGCAATGATCTTGGCCTGGCTGAAACCGTCGATCACGCCGACGACTTGCACGAGGGCTGTATCTTTTTGCAAGCCGATAAAGTCGTTCAGCAAAGGGGCCACGATGCGGCGCACGGCCTGCGGCACGATGACATGGCGCATGGTCTGCATATAGCTGAGGCCCAGAGAGCGCGCCGCCATGGTCTGGCTATGATGAATTGAGTCAATGCCTGCACGGTAAACTTCGGCCACGTAGGCACCATAAGTCATCGTCACGGCGATGATGCACCAATAGACCGTATCAACGCGGATTGCCGCAGCTTTTTCCTGCACGTTCAAAGTTGAAAGATCGCGGAAAAGCGGGACGACGTTGCTCATGATCAAATCCGAAATCCCCGAAGTCGGAATGCCGAAGCCGATCAGATAAAGTGTGACGATGCCCGGCAGGCCGCGAAACAGATCGCAATAAAGAATGGCCAAGGCACGAATGGGTTTGCCTGCTTCGCCCGGTGTCAATCGTGCCAGCGCCACGATGAGGCCCCAGATCAAAACAAGAATTTCGGCGATGACGAAAATGAAAAGATTGACGGTGAAGAACTTCCAGGTGACCAGCCACCATTTGGCTTGAATCAGCGGCAACAGAAAGAACGTGCGGCCCACGGCCACATCATTCATGAGCAGGAAGCAGATGAAGCCAAGTGCGATCAAGGCGAAGAAGCCCCAGCCCAAGGTCAACATCGACTGTTCACGCGCCGCTGCGGTATCAATCCGCGCCTGTACAATATCGCCAGACTTCAGTGCCTTGTTGGCGGCTCCGGCCAAGTTAAATCCACGCCAGGCGGGCAGGAAGAGAAGGGCCACAGCAACAACTACGGCTACGTAGAGCAAATACCAAATCGGTGTGGCCACGCCGAGCTGGTTCATCGCACCATCGACAACAATAGCCGTTCCAATCGCAGCTACCGTGCAGAAAGTCGCAAAGAGCACGCCACCCCAAGCCAGCTTGTCGGCGCGCTGATGCAAGGATGATGCGCCCTGTTGAGGCGCACCACCATTTTGATTCAGATTGGTCACTTATCTATCAGGGCTTGAAATAAGCGATTGTGGAAGGATCCTTGCCCCAGGCGGCGGCCAGATATTTGGCGCTCATCTTGGCCAAGCTGCCGTCGGCAATCATCGAAGCGATGATCTTGTCGAAAACGGCATTGTTGGGATTGCCCTTCTGGTAGATGGCACCATAGGTTTCACCGGTTTGATATTGGCCGACAACTTTGAACTTGCCTTTGCCTTCCACTTCCTGCGCGAGAACGATGGACGTATCCGTCATTGCCACGTCAATCTGCTTGGCGGCGAGGGCAGCAAACATCGAACCTGCATCAGGATACACCTGGGCGCCGGTGATGCCGAGCTTGTCGGTGGCGAAGGCTGCACCAGTGGTGGCCTGTTGCACACCGACTTTGGCACCCTTTATCGACTTTGCGTCAACCGGAGCATCGGTACGCGTCAATACGCCGATGTCCGAGTTGAAATAAGGTGTGGAGAAATCATGCACCTTCTTGCGTTCGTCGGTGATCGAGATTTCAGACATGGCCAAATCGAAATCATGGGTTTGGCCCGCGATCAAAGCATCCCAATCCACGGGAACCAGCTTTACCTTGTCGAGACCGGCGCGCCAGGCGATTTCAGCGGCCATGCAATATTCCATGCCGTCCTTGATGGATTCGGCGGTGTCGCCATTATACCAGACGGGAGCTGGCAAATTGGTTTCCAGCGTCAATTGGCCAGCCTGGGCTGGCTTGTCGATCTTGAACGAGCCCTTCTTGCCCGTGACTTCGCAATTGTCGATCTTGTCGGCAGCTGCGGCTCCCATGGCCATGGCCAACAAAGCGGTGGTGGCCAGAGCAACAAGTTTCATAGATTTCATTTTTTTCTCCCTGATGAGAATTTGATTAAAGCCAAAGGCCTTGCCTCTGACAAGGGAATTGTGAGGGATTGTATCAATTGCTAAGAGGCCATCATGTCGACCACGTTCAAAATCGCCGCTTTCTATCAATTTGCGCCGCTCAATGACATTTCAGTCATGCAGCCAAAACTTTTGGCCGCGATGAAGGAATTGGAGATTTGCGGTTCGATCTTGCTGGCACATGAGGGCATCAATGGCACGATTGCAGGTCCGCCCGAAAAACTTGCTGCGGCTTTGCGGGAGATTTCGCGCATCACGGGCCTTGTCGATTTCAACCCCAAATTCTCAGATGCTGCGGCGCAACCGTTTCGCCGGATGAAGGTGCGGTTGAAAAAAGAAATCGTGACGATTGGGCCCGTGAAGGCCAACCCCAATGAAAAGGTCGGCACCTATGTTGAGGCTGCAGGATGGAACGAACTCATCAGCGCGCCAGATGTGATCGTGATCGACACGCGCAACGCCTATGAATTTGGCGTGGGCACATTCAAGGGCGCTCTCGACCCCGGCACCGAAAGCTTTGGCGAATTCCCCGCTTGGGTGCGCGAGAAGTTTGTCAGGGAGTTCGGGGCCAAGCCCAACCAGCGCATCGCAATGTTCTGCACTGGCGGCATCCGCTGCGAGAAGGCTTCGTCCTTCATGCTCAACGAAGGGTTTGAAAATGTCTATCACCTCAAGGGTGGCATTCTAAAATATCTTGAGGACGTGCCGGCCGAACAAAGTCTGTGGGAGGGCGGCTGCTTTGTTTTTGATGAGCGCGTGGCCGTGGGGCATGGTTTGCAAGTGATGGATTTTTCCACGTGCCATGGCTGTTTGAAGCCGGTGTCTGCCGAAGACCGTCAGAGCCCCAAGTTTGAAGAAGGCGTGTGCTGCCCGGCCTGTGCCGATGGCTTGAGCGACGTGCAGAAGGCATCAAACCGCGAGCGGCAGAGGCAGGTGGATCTGGCCGCCAAGCGCGGGCTAAAGCATTTGGGGCCGGTTGCCTGAGTCCAGATTTCCAGCCCTGCTTTGATTGTTATTCTATTGTGCTGAGGCCGTTACGATCTTGCCTGCCAACAATGCGTCCAGCGCCGCGCGGATCTTGTCGCTCACCGGGTTCTTGTTGGCTGCAGCCGCCAGTGCGGCATCCGCTGCTGCTTTGGCAGCGGCATCAGCGGCCTGTGCATCCGCCAATGATTTGTTGGCTGCGTCCAGCTGAGCCTGCGCGCTTGCAGCGCCCGCCGTGGCTTTATCCAAGGCGACCTGAGCGTCCTTTTGCGCCTGGATCAAGGCGGGATCGGCTGGGTTGGCTTTCAAGGCTGTATTGGCAGCATCCAATGCTGCCTGCGCATCAGTGATTGCCTGTTGTGCCGTTGCCAGATTGCCCTCAGCCGTTTTCAGATCAGTCTTCAATGCGATCAACTTGGCGTCCGCCGCTTTGGCGGCCACTTCCGCGAGATAGTAAGTTCTGAGTTTACCGATGCGCGAATTGGGCGAGGCATGAGCAAAGGCCTGCGCCGAGGCGTGGGCCGCATTGAGTGAGCCCATCGCGCTGGCTTGGCTGCCGCCACCGTTGCCAGAATTGGATTTGCCGTTGCCACCAGCATTGCCGTGGACTTGACTTAGGCTGTTGCTGGCGATTGCGGTCTGTCCGTTGCCACCATTGCCATTGCCGTTGCCACCGCCTTTTCCGTTACCATTTCCAGCAAAGGCACTGCCTGAGCCATAAGCTGCAATAACGACGACTCCCGCCACCATGAAGTTGCGGATGGTATTCAGGCGATGTGCAGTCATGGCAATTCCATCATTGATTTGCCGGGATTCTAATCGCTGGAAACTGACGTTGCGCTGACTGAATTCGGTAAAGACATTAAAGCCACGTCATTAACACTAACTTGTCCAGCTCAGCCCCGCTGCCACACAGTTCATGTTAGCCAACACTGGCGCGTTGAACGCGTCGCGGTGGGTCAAGGTTTGCAAGTGATAAGTTGTTCGACGCGCGGTGGTTGGTTTGAAGCCTGTGCCTACGGAAAATCACCAGAGCCCAAAGCAAAACGGCGCAGGAGTTATACTCCCGCGCCGCTCTTTTTCACCTCAACTGCAGGGGTGATTACATTGGTGTTGGTGTTGGCGCGGGATTGGTCAAGGCCGCAAGGGCAGCAGCGATTGCGGCCATTAGATCAGCCCGAGCTTGGGCAGCAGCTGCACGGTCAGCCTGCAGGGCACTGCGGGCTGCGGCGAGATCGGCCTGGGCTTGAGCTTGTGCGGCTTGCAGGGCGGGGTCATTTGGATTTGCCGCGAGGGCGGCATTGGCGGATGCGAGCGCTTCTTTTGCAGTGTGCTTGGCGGCTTCTGCCTGTTCGGTTGTAGTATGGGCGGCAATCAAGGTGGCCTTCGCTGCAACCACTGTTGGATCAGCCTTCACGGCAGGTGGCAAAGGCGTATGCTTGGGTTCGTTGGCTTCGGCGTGAAACCCGCCACGTTGGGTCAATGCAGGAGCCTGTGGCGCGCCGTGGGCGGGTTCTGATCCAACGGCGTGTGAAGCCGGGGCACCATTCGTTGGTGCGGCTGGGTGAGCCGCAGGACCATTATGGCCACCATCTTTGGCCCAAGCATTTGTGTTGGAGAAGCTAGCGAGCGCCAACGCGGCAACGAGACTTACGGAATAGCGATTCAGCATGTGGGCAATACCTTTTAAAAATGAAAGTCGGAAACGACCCGATACAGTCATCGATTAATGCCGCACAAATTTCCAATTGCTGACCAAAGTGTTCAGCTTTTTATCAATCGCAAACCAAATTAGTGAATAGTTAACCTGTCCAACCCAGCCCGGCGGCCACACAGTTCATGGTGGCCAGCAGTGGGGCGTTGAGCGTGTCATCCCCTTTGCCGCTTCGGGTTTCACGCAAAAGTTCCACCTGCCAGTGGTTGGCTTGGTCGACCATTTCGCGCACGCGGTCAAAGCGCCTGCGGAAAGAATGAAAGCGTTCGCAGAGGAGCTTGTCGCCCGAAAGTTCAAGGATCACTTTCGAAGTGCGCTTGTGTTCGTGGCGAATGAGCGCAAAGAGCCGCTCGGCGTCATTGCGGTTTTGCACGAGGCCCGCGTATTTTTCAGCGACGTCCATATCCGCCAAATAGAGCGACTTTTCCACTTCATCGATGGCGAGGCGAAAGCCCGGCGACTTCTGGAACATTTCACGCAGCAGCTTCACTCCGTCGCCACCGCGCGAAGATACGAAATCGTCGAGCGCATAGCCGAGGCCATACCAGCCGGTGAGCAGATGGCGGTTTTGGCTCCAGGCAAAGACCCATGGAATGGCACGGAGATCGGACAGGCCCTTGGCACCAAAGCGGCGCGAAGGGCGCGAGCCGATTTTGAGCAGCGCCAATTCTTCCACTGGGCTGGCCTGCTGGAAATAGGTGATGAGTGCTGCATCTGTCGCCAGCTTTTGATAGGCCTTGAATGAGAGTTGCGCAATTTGTTCAACGGCGGATTGGTGGTCCGGGTTCAAACGCTGCACATCTTCAGCGCGGGATTTCAGTGAATGCAGCAACACCGCGGAGGTGAGCGTTTCGAGGTTGATCAGCGCCGTGCCACGGTTGGCGAATTTGGAGGAGACAACTTCGCCCTGCTCTGTCACGCGCATGCGGCCACCCACTGTCCCTGCGGGCTGGGCGGCGATGGCGCGGCCTGCGGGTGCGCCGCCACGGCTGACGGAACCGCCACGGCCATGGAAGAAGCTGATGGCCACTTGGGCCTTTTCACCCACACGGATCAACCGGCGCTGCGCTTCAAACAATTCAAACGAGGCGCAGAAAAAGCCGCCATCCTTGTTCGAGTCAGAATAACCCAGCATGATTTCCTGCGCGCCACCCGTCGACTTGACGGAGGATTGCACGATGGGGTTGGCGAGCAGGTCTTCCATGATGGCGGGACCAGCGCGCAGATCTTCAATCGTTTCAAACAGTGGCACGACGCGGATGCGGCAGGTTTCATGGCTGGCGACATCGCTGAACAGTCCGCAATATTTGGCCAAGAGATAAAGGCCTAGTACGTCATCAGCGGCTTGCGTCATCGAGAGGATGAACGTGCCGATGGCTTTCGGGTCCGGCCCATCCAAAGTTTCGCGGATGAGATGCAAGAGGCCGAGAAGTTCGGTGGCCTCTTCGGAAAGTTCGCGGAACTGCGGCACGAAGGCCATGGGCTTGGCGAGTTCGGCCCTGATCCAGGTGCTCCATTCAGGTGAATGAAGTTTTGGTGCTGCTTCCTTGGCTACTGGGTTCATCTTGTGCCAGAGTTCGCCGAGCACCCGGTTGGTGACGGTGGTGTTTTGGCGCAGATCGAGACTGGCTGTGCGGAAGCCAAAAATCTCAGCTTCCCAACGCACCGGGCGGATCAAATCAACGGCCAAGCCAGCGGCTCGGATTTCCGAGAGTGCTTCTTCGGCCTGGCGCAGCAGACCGATCAGTTCGTCAACATTGGCGAAGGGTTTCGCCTTGCTTCTCTCTTCATAGGTGGCTTTCAACCTTTCGCGCAAGGCGCTAAAATAACGGCGGAAAGGTTCAAAGTTGTTGCGCGTTTTCAAAATCGCGGCAATGGGCACGAGGGCCAACTGTTCGTCCACCAGCTTTTCGAACGCGGCGGGCACGGCCATTTCCGTCGTGCTGACTGAGACCAATTGGGCCAAATCCTTCAGCTTCAACTCCAGCCGCGAGACGGAGGCCTTGGCATTGGCGGCCAGTGCCTTGCGGGTGGTGTCTACGGTGACAAAGGGATTGCCGTCCCTGTCGCCGCCGATCCACGACGAGAATTTGAGTGGCGGGCGGATGGTGGCGGCCTGCTCAGGGAAGTGGCGGGTCAGAGCCGCTTGCAAAGTGTCGCAAACCGCTGTGGTGCGATCAAACAGGGCATCGCGGAAAAAGTGCAGACCCCATGCGACTTCGCTGGCGACGGTTGGCTTTTCGGCGCGGACTTCGCCTGTCATCCACAGCAAATCAATTTCATTGCGCAGTTGAAACAGCAATGTGTCACGCTCACGCGGTGTCCAGCGCGGGCTTTCGAGTTCAAAGAGCTTTAGATAGATGCGGCGGTGAATTTCCAATACGGTGACGCGCTTGGCTTCTGTTGGGTGTGCGGTGATCGTTGGGCCAACGTCGAGGATGCTCAGAACCTTCTCCACTGTGTCACCTGAAACACCGTTGGCCGCCGCCATGGCGAGGGATTGAGACAGAGAACCGCCAACAGAATCAGGCCCGGCCTGCTTTTCCACCGCGCGGCGGTTACGGATGGCGGCGTTTTCCTCGGCGATGTTCATCAGTTGCAGCCAAATCGAAATGACCTGCAGCGCATGTTCCACCAAGCGTGGCGGAATATTGTTGGCGGCTGTCGCATCATCGAGGATCGGCAACACTTCGGGCTCGCGCAGCTTAATCACCTGGCGCAGCAGGCCGCGCAGCATGGCGGTGATTTCATCGATATAGCTGGTGTCTTCAACGGGGGTCTTGGAGAGGGTGTTCATGTCATTCCGGCCTTGAGGAGCGTGCCTCATTGTTTGATGTTTTGTGCGCCGCAACATCAATTGAGTCAACAGGTTTGCACATGCGGTGGTGAACGGTTAAGGAGCGCCACATGTTGATGATTTCAGACCTGACTTACCGGATCGGCGGGCGCGTGTTGCTGGAAGGCGCTTCGGCGGCTATCCCCGACGGCCACAAGGTGGGTCTCGTCGGCCGCAATGGCACCGGCAAATCCACTTTGTTGAAGCTTATCCTGGGCGAGTTGGCTTCCGAGTCTGGCGAGGCCTCAATCCCACGCGGTGCGCGGATCGGCACCGTGGCGCAGGAGGCACCGGGCGGTGAGGAAAGCTTGCTCGAAGTGGTTCTGGCGGGTGACAAGGAACGCAGTGACCTGCTGGCCGAGGCAGAGACCGCCCATGACCCGCACCGCATCGCCGAAATCCAAACGCGATTGGCTGACATTGACGCCTATTCCGCCGAATCTCGCGCCGCCATCATTCTCTCTGGCTTGGGCTTTACCGAAGACGTCATGCGCGGCCCCTGCTCCGCTTTGTCCGGCGGTTGGCGGATGCGTGTCGCATTGGCCGCAGCTCTCTTCGGCGCGCCTGATGTGTTGCTGCTCGACGAACCCACCAACTATCTCGATCTTGAAGGTTCGATCTGGTTGCAAAGCTATATCCGCGATTATCCGCATACCATTCTGCTGGTGAGCCACGACCGCGACTTGCTCAATATCGCCGTTGATTCCATTCTCCATCTCGATCAGTTGAAGCTGACGCTTTATCCCGGCAACTATGACAACTTTGAACGCCAGCGACGCGAGCAGCAGGCGCTCAATGCCAAGATGAAGAAGAAGCAGGATGACCAACGCGCCCATATGCAGGCGTTTGTTGACCGCTTCAAAGCCAAGGCCTCGAAAGCGCGGCAGGCGCAAAGCCGGATGAAAGCTTTGGCGAAACTTGAACCCATTGCCGACATGGTGGATGACCGCGTGGCACCGATCGTGTTTCCCAACCCGGAGCGAACGATGGCGCCGCCTGCTGTGGCTTGGGACAAGTGTGGCGCTGGGTATGGCGAGCGCATGGTGTTGCGGAACATTTCGCTGCGCATGGACCCGGATGACCGGATCGCTTTGCTCGGTTCCAACGGCAACGGCAAATCCACCTTCGCCAAACTATTGTGCGGTAAGATCAAGCCGATGGCGGGCGAGATGCGGCAGCCCGGCAAACTCACCATCGGTTATTTCGCCCAGCACCAGATGGATGATCTGGATGAGAGTCGCACGCCGTTTGAATATATTTCCTCATTGATGCCCGATGCGCCCGTGCCGAAACGGCGGGCGCATTTGGGGGCGCTGGGCTTTGGTGCGCGGCTTGCGGATTCGAAATGTGAAACGCTCTCGGGCGGTGAGAAGGCGCGGTTGCTGTTCATGCTGGCGACGTTTCATAAGCCACATGTGTTGGTTTTGGACGAACCCACCAACCATTTGGACATCGACAGTCGCGAGGCTTTGGTAATGGCGATCAATGATTATGAAGGTGCTGTGGTTTTGATCAGCCATGATCGGCATATTATTGAAACCTGCGCCGACCAGCTTTGGCTGGTGAAAGACGGAACAGTTCAGCCCTATGATGGCGACATGGAAGATTATACAAACCTCGTGTTGGGGCGCAGCGTTGCAAAGCCGCGCAAAGTTGAGGTGACTGCGCCCGTCGCCAGGGCCAAAGGGCCAGCGAAGGCAGCGGCCCCGCAATGGAAGGCCAGCGATCTTATTGCCAAAATCGACAAGCACCGCGAGAAGATCGACATTCTCGACCAAGCGCTGGCCGACCACACGATCTATAAGCAAGACCCCAAACGCGCGGCGGATTTTGCCAAGCTTCGCGGTAAGTTGGCGAATGAACTGGATGTGCTGGAAACCCAATGGCTGGAGCTTGAGGCAAGCTAAATGATGGCCCTGCCCTTCACGGCTTATGGCATTGCAGCGCTGATCATCTTCATCATCGCCTATGTACTGGTGGTGCTGGAAGAGGTGATCGATCTGCGCAAATCTAAGCCAGTGGTTCTGGGTGCTGGATTGATCTGGCTGGTGGTGGGCTTGGCCTTCGCGCAGGCGGGCCAAGGTGCCGCAGCTGAAAAGGCCGCCGCGCAGGTGATCGAACAATATGGCGAGCTGCTGCTCTTTCTTTTGGTCAGCATCACTTATGTGAATGTGCTGGAAGAGCGGCGCGGCTTTGATGTTTTGCAGGCGCGGCTCTTGGGCTTTGGGCTTTCGTATCGCAAATTGTTCTGGCTCATTGGGCTCGTTTCCTTTGTGCTTTCCATCGTGCTGGCCAATATGACCACGGCACTGGTGATGGGGGCCGTGGCTTTGAAGCTGGGCCGTGGCAATGCCAAGTTCATCACACTTTGCTGCATCAACATCGTCGTGGCCTCCAACGCAGGCGGGGCTTTTTGCCCCTTCGGTGATGTGACCAGCTTGATGGTGTGGCAGGCCGGGAAATTGGATTTCTATGCCTTCTTCACATTGTTCCTTCCAGCACTGGTCGATTGGTTGATCCCGGCACTGTTGATGACGCTGGCTCTGCCAAAAGGTGGCCCGCAGGCAAAGCCTGACACACTGCGCGCCAAGCCGGGCCTTGCGGTTGTTGGTTTGCTGTTTGGTGTGAGTGTCATCCTGACAGTTTATGTCCGCAACGCTCTGGGCCTGCCACCAGTCATCGGCATGGTGATCGGGCTTGGATTGTTGCAAGCCTATTCCTACGCGTTGCGGCGCCGGGCCGCACGCAATGGCAATGCAGATAAGGTACTCGACAGCTTCGCCGCCATGCAGCGGGTGGAATGGGACACGCTGCTGTTCTTCTTTGGGATCATGCTGGCGATTGGCGGGTTGGAGCAACTGGGCTGGCTCGCGCTGGCCAATAACAGTCTTTATCAAGGGCTGGGACCGACTGCTGCCAATATCGCCATTGGGCCGATTTCGGCGGTGCTCGACAATGTGCCGCTGGTCTATGCCGTGTTGCAGATGAACCCGACAATGAATGAAAGCCAGTGGCTGCTGCTCACACTGGCAGCTGGCGTGGGTGGAAGCCTGCTCGCCATTGGCTCCGCTGCGGGCATCGCCCTGATGGGGATTGCCGGACAAGACTACACCTTCCTCAAACACTTGCGTTGGCTACCGGCACTTGCGCTGGGTTATGCCACTGCCGTGGTCGCTCACATATTCCTCAACTAACAACTCTCCCTGCCTCCCAACCGAGGATGGCGCGTTTGCGCGTCAGGCCCCAATGATAGCCCGTGAGTGCGCCGGTAGAGCCTATGACGCGGTGACACGGCACAACGAAGGAGATCGGGTTCTTGCCCACCGCAGCACCCACCGCACGGGCCGCTTTGGGTTTGCCGAGGCTTGCGGCAATATCGCCATAAGTGGTGGCGCGACCCTGCGGGATCTTGAGCAGTGTTTCCCATACACTGATTTCAAAATCGGTGCCGATCATGGTGATCCGCAGCGGCTGACCATCCTTGATCGAACCGAAGATGCGGGCAGCGTAAGGCGCAGTCTTGGCTGAGTCTTCGCGGAATGCGGCATTAGGCCAACGCCGCGTCATATCTTCCAGCGCTGCTTTTTCGCCGCCATTGTCTGCAAATCCCAGACCACAGAGGCCATGATCCGTCACCATCAACAGCGCCAGGCCGAAGGGTGAAGGGTGGAAGGCATAGGCCATCTCGAGCCCTGCCCCCTTGGCCTTGTAAGCTCCTGGCGACATGGCTTCATGGGCGATGAAAAGATCATGCAAGCGGCCGGGGCCGGAGAGACCTGAATCCAAGGCCGCATCGAGGATCGAGGCCCTATTCTGCAACATGGCGCGGGCGTGGTCCAGCGTGAGGGCCTGCAGAAACGCTTTCGGCGTGAGCCCCGCCCAACGCGTGAAGAGCTTTTGCAGCTGGTCCTCAGTGAGGCCGACGGGGGCGGCCAATTGCGTAAGCGAAGGTTGATCGCGCCAGTTCTCGTGCAGGTGTGCCAGCACGGCGCGGACCTTTTCATAATCTTCGAGGGATGAATGCTGTTCCATAATTGTGGTCTAGGCCCGCGCTTGTGGTGATACCACCCGATTTACGCGGCGCGCCTCAAATCTTTGGACGGGTGACGGCGGCTTTTAGCACCGCCGCCAGCGCTTCTTTTTCTTCCGCACCGAGGAAGGACGCGATCTCGGTACGCTTGCCATGCGAGACCAGAAACAGGCGGCCCACCAATTCGCGGGCCTCATCCCATTCAAGATCCACGCGCAGCCAGCGGCGATTGAAAGTGCGTTTGGATTGGCCCCTCGATGTGATGCGCTCGAACGTCACCATATCGCCCTCAATCATGATCTGCTCCTGCGCCTTGGCCTTGCGGTTGTTGTGGGCGAAGGCCCAGATGACTAGCGCCACATCAAGCCCCAGAAAGCCAAACACCGGCCAGGCCTTCAGTGCCCAGAAGAAAATGCCAATCGCCAGATTGGAGATCACCACGGCAGCCAATACCAGTTTCAAGCCAAAGCGCGAGAGCGAGCGATGGGGGCGTAACGTGATGTTCAGGGCTTTTGCTTCCGGCATGAGAACAGACTAGTTTGCCGCCGCATGAAAGCAAGTGTTTCCAAAAGTCACAAGGCTGCCAGGCTGACACCAGACCAGATCGAAGAGATGTTTGCGCGCTTCCATGCGGCCAACCCGGAGCCCAAGGGGGAGCTTCATTCGGTCAATGATTTCACTTTTCTGGTGGCCGTGGTGCTTTCGGCGCAAGCGACGGATGCGGGTGTCAACAAGGCCACGCAAGGTTTGTTTGCACGCGCCGATACGCCGGAAAAAATGGTGGCGCTGGGCGAAGATGGCATTCGCAATGCCATCAAAACCATCGGCCTGTTTCGCGCCAAGGCGCGGAATGTATATTTGCTGTCACAAGCTTTGATCAAACAGCATCACTCGCGGGTTCCCCATTCACGGGAATCGCTGGAAGCCCTGCCCGGTGTGGGCCGCAAGACGGCCAATGTGGTTCTCAATATTGTCTTCGGAGAACCTACCATCGCCGTTGATACACATCTCTTCCGCCTGGGCAACAGGTTGGGCCTTGCGCCGGGCAAGACACCGTTGGAAGTTGAGAAGAAACTGTTGAAAGCTGTGCCACCCAAGTATCTGCGGCATGCGCATCATTGGTTGATTTTGCACGGGCGCTATATCTGCAAGGCGCGCAAGCCCGAATGTTGGCGCTGCCCGATTGCTGATCTTTGTCCGTTTACACCGAAGACGGTCGCAGTTGCTTGAACAAATGCAGGAAATAGCTGGTGGCGAAAACCGGTGTGGCAAAGTTGATAAAGGGGACCATTGCCAAGAGCCCGGGGACCAGACCGGCAATGAAGATTTTCCAGAAGTTCTGGCGGCGCAATTCCACCGCGGCAGAGAACGGCATATAGCGCGCGGCGGCCATTTCAAAATATTCGCGGCTGATCAAATAGGCGTTGGCCAATAGAAACAAGACCGCACCAAAGCCTGCGAAAAACACTAGCGGCAGCACGATGATGTTAACACCCAAGGCAAGGCCCGTGAATTTCAGCGCCGCGCCCAAGCTCGCAAAGAAAGCCAGCGGTCTGCCGGGGAGCTGGCCCCGGTAATGTCGCTCTTCAATTTTCGATGCGATTGAATCCTGGAATAGTCCTGCGAAAAGCGCTGTCACCGGGGCCATCAGAAAAAAGAAGGCGGCAAACAGGCCGAGCCCCGTGGTCACTTGCAGGGCGGTCGTCAGCCACGGCCATGGGAAAGCCGCCAAGGTGGAGACCAGAAACTCAATGCCGAACCAGAGGGCGACGAACAGCCCCACAGAAAGGCCAATGGACTTCCACAGCACATTGCGCAATTCAGGCGAGGTGATGTCGTTGACGGCGTTCACAAGGGCTTTGAGCATGGTGCATAGCTAGGCAGTGCGGCTTGTTTCTGCAAGTGGCTTGGGCTAGGTGGGGCGCATGACAAATCAACAATTTGATGTCCTCACCATTGGCAATGCCATTGTCGATGTGATCGCCAAGGTGGACGAAGGTTTCGTGGCGCGTGAGCAACTGGTCAAGGGTTCAATGAACCTGATTGAAGAGCCGCGCGCCGAACAGCTTTATGGCGTGATGGGGCCTGCCACCGAAATCTCCGGCGGCTCTGCCGGCAACACGGCCGCAGGCGTGGCGAGCTTTGGCGGCAAGGCGGCCTATTTCGGTAAGGTGAAAGAAGATCAGTTGGGCGCCATCTATGCCCATGACATGAAATCCATCGGTGTGCATTTCGGAACGCCCAAGGCCAAGGACGGCCCGGCCACGGCAAGGTCATTTATTCTTGTCACACCAGATGGTGAGCGCACGATGAACACTTACTTGGGCGCTTGCGTCAACCTCTCCACGGCAGATGTTGATGCTGCCGTCGTGGAAGCTGCGCAGGTCACCTATATGGAAGGTTACTTGTGGGACAAGCCTGAGGCGAAGGAGGCCTTTCGCCTTGCCGCAAAAATCGCGCGCGCCAAGGGCCGTCTCACGTCCATTACACTTTCAGACTCGTTTTGTGTTGAGCGCCACCGCGACAGTTTTCTGGAACTGATCCGCAACTCGATCGATATCGTATTCGCCAATGAGAGCGAGATCAAATCCCTCTACAAGACGCAGAATTTTGATGGTGCAGTCGATGCCGTCCACCGCGATTGCCCGTTGGCCGTGTTAACACGCTCTGAGCGCGGCTCACTTGTGGTGCGCGGCGATGAGCGCATTGTGGTGCCTGCGCATCCCGTTGACAAAGTTATCGACGTGACAGGGGCGGGTGATTTGTTTGCGGCTGGCTTCTTGTTTGGTCACACCCATGGCAAGCCTTTGCGGCAATGCGCAGCACTGGGCTCACTCGCTGCCGCCGAAGTGATTTCACACACGGGGGCGCGGCCTGAAGTCAATCTCCTCCATCTGGCCACGACGAACGGCCTGCTTTAACTGAAAGGACTACCATGCGCCCATCCGGCCGCCTGCCCAACCAATTGCGCGAGGTTTCGTTTACGCGTGCTGTCGCCAAACATGCCGAAGGCTCTTGCCTGGTGAAATTTGGTGACACGCATGTTTTATGCACGGCATCGCTCGAAGAGCGCGTTCCGCCATGGTTGAAAGGTGGCGGCAAGGGCTGGGTAACGGCGGAATACGGGATGTTGCCCCGCGCCACGGGCGAGCGCGTGAAACGCGAGGCAGCGGCAGGCAAGCAATCGGGCCGCACCCAGGAAATCCAACGCCTCATTGGCCGCAGCTTGCGGGCCATCGTTGATTTGAAGGCTCTGGGCGAGCGCCAAATCACATTGGATTGCGATGTGCTGCAAGCCGATGGCGGCACGCGCACGGCTGCTATCACCGGAAGTTTTGTCGCGCTGACTGATTGCATCTCATGGATGATGAAGCGCGAAATGTTCAAAGCCTCGCCGATCAAAGATCATGTGGCTGCGATTTCCTGTGGCGTGCATGGCGGTGCTGCGGTTTTGGATTTGGATTATGCCGAGGATTCGACCGCTGGCACGGATGCGAATTTCGTGATGACAGGCTCTGGCGGCATTATCGAGATTCAAGGCACGGCTGAGGGTGAGCCATTTTCCGAGGCCACGCTGCATGAGCTGCTGGGTCTGGCCAAACACGGCATTGGCCAGTTGGTGACAATGCAAAAGAAGGTTTTGGCGTGAACCGCAAACTCTCCGGCGAAACTATCGTCATTGCCACGCATAACAAGGGCAAGCTGGAGGAATTTGTGCAATTGCTGGCGCCCTATGGCGTGACGGCGAAATCAGCGGGCGCTTTGGGTTTGCTGGAGCCTGAGGAAACCGAGACGACGTTTCGAGGCAATGCCTTGATCAAAGCGGAAAGTGCCTGCAAGGCTTCGGGCCTCATTGCGATTGCCGATGACTCAGGGCTTTGTGTGGATGCCTTGAACGGTGCACCCGGCGTTTATACTGCGGATTGGGCCGGGCCTTCGCGCGATTGGACACAGGCCATGCGGCTTGTTGAAGAAAAGTTGTACGCCGCCAAGGCCACCACGCCTGCGCAGCGCAAGGCGCAGTTCAAGTGCACGCTCTGTGTGATGTGGCCCGATGGCGAGACACGTTATTTTGAAGGTGTGGCCCCGGGGCATCTCACTTGGCCGCCGCGTGGTGCGTTGGGGCATGGCTATGATCCGATGTTTGTGCCTGATGGGCAGCCATTGACCTTCGCTGAAATGACACATGATGCGAAAAACAGGATTTCGCACCGCGCCCTCGCACTGGAGAAGTTGCTTGGCGAACTCTTCTGATTTCGGCGTCTATATCCATTGGCCCTTCTGCAAGGCCAAATGCCCCTATTGTGATTTCAACAGCCATGTGCGCCATGAGGCGGTGGATCACATGCGCTTTGCCGAGGCTTTGGTGCGCGAGCTTGCACACATGAAGGCCATTGCGCCCGATAAGATTGTAACCAGCATTTTCTTCGGTGGTGGCACGCCGAGCTTGATGCCGCCTGCAGCCGTTGCGACGGTGCTTGATGCCATTGCAAGTTTGTGGCCGGTGGCTTCGGATACCGAAATCACGCTGGAGGCTAACCCCACCAGCGTTGAGGCTGCCAATTTTCGCGGCTACCGCGCGGCGGGTGTCAACCGCGTATCCGTTGGGGTTCAGTCCTTGAACGAAGCAGATTTGAAAGCGCTGGGCCGCCAGCATTCGCCCGAAGAGGCCTTGGCTGCGTTTCGCCTCGCCGCCAAGATTTTCCCGCGCGTGTCTTTCGACATGATCTATGCAAGGCCTGATCAAAGCGTTGCGGCGTGGCGTGAGGAGCTGAATCAGGCGCTCGGCGAGCAGCAGGGCCACATGTCGCTCTATCAACTGACGATCGAGCCTGAGACGCGCTATTTCGATCTCTTCCAATCCGGCAAGTTGGTGATCCCTGATGATGATCTTGCCATCGCGCTTTATGAAACCACGCAAGAGATGACGCAGGCCGCGGGCCTTCAGGCCTATGAGATTTCCAATCATGCCAAGCCCGGCCATGAGAGCCGACACAATCTCACCTATTGGCGCTATCATGACTATGCGGGCGTGGGGCCCGGTGCCCACGGGCGGCTCAATGGCCAAGCCTTGGCATGCGAGAAATATCCCGAGTCATGGCTCAAGCTGGTCGAAGCCCATGGCCATGGCTTGAAAGAGTTCCATGCCTTGACACCAACCGAACAAGCGCCCGAATATCTGCTGATGGGTTTGCGCATTTCCGAAGGCATCGATCTTGAACGCCACGCTGGTTTGGCGGGGCGCGCCATTGATGCTGACAAGATTGCGGCGCTGACCGCACTAGATCTTGTCGCGCAGCAAGGCAGCATCTTGCGGGCCACACCGCGCGGACGGCAGGTTTTGAATGCCGTGATCCGTGAACTCAATGGCTGAGCGGGCCTTTTATATCGGGGCCACCAAGCACGAGGCCCCTGCCCTGCCACCGGGCCTGCATATCACCGCAACGCCCATTGGCAATTTGGGCGATGTGACCTTGCGCGCGTTGGCGACCTTGGCTGCGGCTGATGTTATTTTGTGCGAGGATACACGCATCACGTCGCGGCTTTTGGACCGCTATGGCATCAAGGTTCCCATGAAGCCCTATCATGAGCACAATGCCGAACGGGTACGGCCAGCGATCATCGCAGCCTTGCAGGCGGGCGCAGCCTATGCACTGGTTTCGGATGCCGGTGTGCCTCTTGTATCTGACCCCGGTTACCGCTTGGTGCGCGCCTGCATCGATGAGAGCGTTGCGATCACGGCGCTGCCGGGCGCCTCTGCCACGCTAACGGCATTGGCGCTTTCCGGCCTGCCGACGGATTGTTTTACTTTTCTGGGTTTCCTGCCCACCAAGGGAAAAGCGCGACATGACCTGTTGATGCAGTTCAAGGCCGCGCCTTCAACACTGATCGCATTTGAAAGCCCACATCGCATCGTCGATGCACTTTCTGATGTCGGCATGGCGCTGGGCAATCGGCGTGTTGCTGTGGCGCGCGAACTGACCAAGCTGCATGAAGAAGTGTTGCGGGGAACAGCTGAGGATGTGCGCTCCAATCTGGCAGCGCGGGAATCAATCAAGGGCGAAATTGTTCTGGTGATCGGACCACCCGAAGATGAGGCACCTGTGGCCAGCGCTGCGGATCTGGAAGAGGCCATCACCGTGGCTCTCAGCGAACATTCGGCCAGCAAGGCGGCGGCACTTGTGTCCAAGGCTTTCGGGCTTTCCAAAGATGAAATCTATTCGCTTATTTTGAAGCGCAAGGCCGCCGGAACATACGACTGATGGCGCGTGATCGACAGCAGGCCGAAGCCAAGGGCCGCCTTGCCGAGATCGTGGTGCTCGCCTATCTCCGCGCCAAGGGATACCGCCTTCTGGCGCGGCGTTACCGTTCACCTGCCGGCGAGGTCGATCTTGTCATGCGCAAGGGTGATGTCACTGCCTTCATCGAAGTCAAAGCGCGAGCAACCCATGACGAGGCGATTATTGCCGTCACTGACTATCAGGCGCGGCGGATTGCTGCAGCAGCCTCCCACTGGATGGCGCAGGACAGCATTGCCAACGCAGGCACTTGCCGATTCGACATTGTGGCGGTTAACTCCGTCCTCTTGCCCAAACATATCGAGAATGCCTTCGATGGAGCCTATTGAATGAGCCTGAAAGTTGCCGTGCAATGCGATCCCATTGAACTGTTCAATATCGAGGGCGACAGCACTTTCGCATTGATGCTGGAAGCGCAACGTCGCGGCCATTCACTGTTTTACTATCAAACGAAAACGCTTGCCTATGAACATGGCGTGGTTTCGGGCCTCGGACATGATGTCAAAGTGAAGGACGTTGTGGGCGATCACTTTCAGTTGGGTGAGGCCCGGCGCATTGATCTTTCCACCCAGCAGGTTTTGCACATGCGCCAAGACCCACCTTTCGACATGGGCTATATCACGGCCACACATCTTCTCGATTTGATCCACCCCAAGACCTTGGTGGTGAATGACCCAACCGAAGTGCGCAACGCGCCGGAAAAGCTGTTTATCCTCAAGTACAAGGATTTCATGCCCGAGACCTTGATCACGCGGGACATGGGCGAGATCGAGAAGTTCCGCCAGCACCATGGCGACATCATCTTGAAGCCGCTCTATGGAAATGGCGGGATCGGTGTTTTTCGCACGGCCAAAGGCGACCAGAATTTCTCGTCACTCATGGAAATGCTGGCCACAACATTCAAAGAACCTTTGATCGCGCAGAAATATGTGCCTGCGGTGCGCAAGGGCGACAAACGCATCATCCTAGTGGATGGAAAGGTGGCGGGGGCCATCAACCGCGTTCCGGCAGAACATGACAACCGCTCCAACATGCATGTGGGCGGGCGGGCGGAGCCGACGACGCTGACCAAGCGCGAGCATGAGATTTGTGAAGCCATCGGGCCGGAGCTGAAGAAGCGCGGGCTGATCTTCACGGGCATTGATGTGATCGGTGACGTGATGACGGAAATCAATGTGACTTCGCCCACTGGGATCCGTCAGGTGAAGCGTTTTGGTGGGGCGGATATTGCGGTGCTCATTTGGGATGCGATTGAGGCGCGGCTGTGAGCGGGCTCGATCTCGTCGCCTTTGATGCCGACGACACGCTGTGGCATAACTTGATCCACTTCGAAAACACCGAGCAGAAATTTGGCGCGCTGTTTTCTGGTCATGGACCTGCGGAAGATGCTACGCGGCATTTGATGGAAATGGAGAAGCGCAACATCAAGCTCTATGGCTTTGGCGTTAAAAGTTTCACACTGTCGATGATTGAAAGTGCCATCGAAATCACCGGCGGCAAGGTCGAGGCGGAGACCATCTCGAAACTCATCGCCATGGGCCGCGACATGCTGGACCATGAGATTGAGTTGCTGCCGCATGTGGAAGACACGCTGAAGGCGCTGCATGGCGATTTCAAATTGCTGCTCATAACCAAGGGCGATTTGCACCATCAGGAGCGCAAGGTCCTTGCATCTGGCCTGGCGCATTATTTTGAGGGCGTGGAAATTGTCTCGGACAAGAAGCCCGCGACCTATGAAAAAATCTGCATGCGGTATGGCGGGCGCGTGTCGCACACATTGATGGCAGGAAATTCGATCAAGTCCGATGTGTTGCCGATGATTCATGCGGGCGGCTTTGGTGCCTATGTCCCCTTTGCCATCACTTGGGATCATGAGCACGAAGATGTGCCCAAGCACACGCCGCGCTATTTCGAAGTGGAGGACTTGCGCGGGGTTGTTGATTTGGCGCGGAGGCTGGGGTGACGTTCGTTGCCATTTGATCGGACGAGAGCTCTTAGGGACTCACGCCAGATTTTGCCATTTGCCGTATTCGTCCTGTTTGTAATAGCGGATGTCGTGACCATCAGCCTTTTGTTTTTTCCACTCATTCCGGGCACTTACAAGTGCTTCTTCGGAATTTGATTCAAACATGATGATGGCGCGGGCAAGCCCTTCAAGGGAGGCTGGCAAGGCACCATTCACATAGAAGCGGTACGTTGCAGCATTGGGATTGGCGTTGTCAGCACAGAGCCAGACGGGTTGAAGTTCGGGCACATCATCGCTGTGGCCATGGGGCAAGAAAGCCAAGTCTTCATGGCCCCACAAAATTTCAGAGAGCTGCTGCACGTTCTCCGGCACAGCGGTTTCAATCGCCATGCGAAGCCCGCGCTCCAACCCCTTGGCCACCAGTTGTGGCAACACCGACGCGAGGGGCTGACTGTCAAGTTGATAAAAGAAAACTTCCGCCATGGGGGGCCATTGACCCCATGGCGGAAGCAATTTCAAGCGTTGTTATGCGGCCAGCGCGGGATAATCCGTGAAGCCCTCTGCACCGCCACCAAAGAACGTAGCGGGGTTGGGCTTGTTCAGCGGGGCCTTGGTCTTCAGGCGGGTGACGAGGTCTGGGTTGGCCAGAGCCATCTTGCCCACCGGCACCAAGTCGGCCAGACCGGTTTTCACGTCCTGATCCAGATTTTCCGGCGTTGCATTCGGACGGTTGACCAAAAGCGGATGCTTCCAGGCCTTGCGCAGATCTTGCACCAGCTTTTCATCGCCTGTGTGCAGGATGTGCAAATAGGCGAGGTTCAACTTGTTCAACTCGGCAACGAGATAGCGGTAAAGATCACCCGCTTCCGGGCCTTCGGACAAATCACCCGTCGGGTTGAGTGGCGACAGGCGGATGCCCGTGCGCTCAGGTCCAATCTCGGCGGCCACGGCCTTGGCCACTTCGATGGCAAAGCGGGCGCGGTTTTCAATCGAGCCACCATATTCATCGGTGCGGGTGTTGGCATTTGGCGCAAAGAACTGCTGCACCAGATAGCCATTGGCGCCATGGATTTCGACGCCGTCAGCGCCTGCCTCAACGGCGCGCTTGGCGGCATGGGCGAAATCCTTCACTGTCTGCTTCACTTCGGCAGTGGTCAGCGCGCGCGGGGTAGGTGCTGCCTGCATGCCAGTGGGGGTGAACATCTGAACGCCGGCTGGGGCAATAGCCGATGGGGCCACAGGGGTGCGGTGGTGCGGCGTATTGTCGGGATGAGCGACGCGGCCCGCATGCATCAGTTGAATGTAAAGGTGGCCACCAGCCTTGTGGACAGCATCGGTCACTTTCTTCCAGCCCTTGACGTGGGCGTCGGTGTAGATGCCGGGGGTTGTGGTATAGCCCTGCCCGTCATCCGAAGGCTGCGTGCCTTCCGAGATCAACAGGCCGAGCGAGGCGCGCTGGGTGTAGTATTCAGCGGCGAGATCGCCGGGTGAGCCATCGGCCTTGGCGCGGCTGCGCGTCATCGGCGCGAGGCCAAGGCGATGCTTCAATTCCAACTTGCCAATTTTAACAGAGCTCCAAAGTGCGGTCATTTTATCCTCTTTCGGTTGATTTCAATGGCCACAGTTGCTATATGTGACCAAGTAAACTAATGTTACCGACACTACATAGGTAACCAGTATCTGTAACACAAGAGGGCACATTTATGAAACCCGGTAACAGCCATGAAACCAGCGACTGCAAGGCAGTGGCAGATGTGCTGGCGCGCATTGGCGACAAGTGGACGGTTTATATCGTGCGGCTGCTGGCGGGTGGCCCAATGCGCTTCAACGAGATGCGCCGCGCCGTCAGTGCCATCTCACAGCGGATGCTGGCGTTGACACTGCGCGGCCTTGAGCGCGACGGGTTGGTGACGCGCACGGTGACGCCCAGCATTCCGCCTCGGGTGGATTACGCGCTGACGCCCTTGGGCTTGACGCTGATTGAGCCCCTGAAGGCCGTAGGCAGCTGGGCTATCGCCAACCGCGATGTTGTTGAGGGTGCCCGTGCAAAATTTGACTTGGCCAACGCGGGCAGCAAAACCGTGGAGGAACTGGAGCGCAAGCGCGGGATTGTGCCGCCGAAAAACGATGCCGCGAATAAACCAGCCCCTCGACCGTTTGAGGCTTGATCCAGACTATCTTTCGTAGTGGTCCGCCACCAAGCGGTTGAGCAAGCGCACGCCCCAGCCTGAGGCCCAGCTTTGATTGATGGCATTCTTGGTTGAGTCCATCGCGGTTCCGGCAATATCGAGATGCGCCCACGGCACCTTGTTCACGAAGCGCTGAAGGAATTGCCCTGCGGTGATGGAGCCTGCAAAGCGGCCGCCGATGTTCTTCATATCGGCAATGTCACTGTCAATCATCTTGTCATATTCCGGCGTGAGCGGCATGCGCCATAACTTCTCACCGGTTTCCAACCCCGCCTTGGTCAACCGTTCTGAAAGCTCATCATTGTTGGAGAACAGGCCCGCATGTTCCTTGCCCAGCGCCACGAGGATTGCACCCGTCAGCGTTGCGAGGTTGACCATGAACTTCGGCTTGAACCTGTCTTGCACATACCAGAGCACGTCAGCCAGAATGAGCCTGCCTTCAGCATCGGTATTGAGCACGGCAATGGTCTGGCCCGACATGGATTTCACCACGTCGCCTGGCCTTTGCGCCTTGCCGTCGATGGCGTTTTCAACCAGTCCAATCGCTCCAATCACATTGCATTTGGCCTGACGCTTGGCCAAGGCCAGCATGAGGCCTGTCACGGCAGCAGCACCACCCATGTCACCCTTCATGTCTTCCATTCCGGCAGCGGGCTTGATTGAAACGCCACCGGTGTCGAAGGTGACACCTTTGCCCACAAAGGCGACAGGCGGTTCGCCCTTCGGCCCGCCATCCCAGCGCATGATCACCAAGCGCGGTTCAAAAGGCGAGCCCTGGGCGACGCCAAGCAAGGCGCCCATGCCGAGCTTTTTCATTTGTGCTGGCGTCAAGATTTCGATCTTTACACCTGACTTGGCGAGTTGCTTGACGCGGTTGGCAAAGACTTCAGGGGACAGCACATTGGCTGGTTCATTCACCAGATCGCGCGCGAAGTGAACCCCTTCAGCGATGGCAGACAGACGCGCAAATGCCGCCTTGGCTTTGGCGGGGTCTGTCGTGATGAGATTGAGTGTCTCCAGCTCAACAGCCTTTTCGGGCTTTTTCGATTTATAGGTGTTGAACTGGTAGTGGCGCAAGCTAGCCCCAGAGGCAATGTTAGCCGAGGCCATCACTAGTTCTTTGCCCGCGCCTGCAATTTCGATTGTTGTCTCTGATAGCTTGGCCGACAGGAGCTGGCCTACAACAGTGCCGCCGGTCAATTCCCACTCCCGCGGGCTGAGCTTAGTAGCATCGCCGGCGCCGATCAGAATAACGCGGTCACATGAATTCGTTGGGGCCAGGACATCGGCCACCTGATCGCGCTTGCCTGTGAACTTGACAGCTTTGAGCGCGGCAGTGAGTCGCCCGGCGCTGGCTTTGTCGAGCGCGGCCGCAGCGGGGGGCAAGCTGGCTCCCTCGCCCATCACACCCACAAGAACTTTGACCCCCGCAGGGGCCTTGGCAATAAAGTTGATTTTCATCGAATCCATCCGTTTTCGGGCAAACTATAGGTCTGGCTTGCCCGCAGCAACCAAATCACTGCGCCTGCCAGTTAAGTCTTTGCTAAAAACGTGAATAAAGCTAAAGCTGTGTAACGATTTGTGAGGTTGGGAAGAGTGCGGGACCAAGCAGGGAGTCATCTGCGAAGCTTGGGAGGTGGAGGCTTACGCTTCCGCCATGGCTTTTACGCTGCCGCTTCGTTCCTGTGCTTGCTGGTTTTGGCGCCTTCGGCCCAAGCCATCGAGAACAAACCTTTCATACCCCCCGTTGTTGCCGAACTTCCTGCTGGCACCAAAGTGAATGTTGATGCGGCCCGGATCAGCTATGATCGGCGCAGCGGTTTGGCGACGGCCACAGGGACTGTGGTTTTGACCTATGGGCCTTATGTGCTCGACGCCAGTATGGTGAGCTATAATCAAAAGACCGGAGCCTTTGATGCCAATGGCGCGGTGGTCTTGCGCGAGCCCAATGGCAACGTGCTCATTGCAGATTCACTCGATCTCAAGAACAAGTTCAAGGAAGGCTTTGCGCGTCATGTGAAGGCCCTGCTCACCAACAACGTCACGATCACGGCAGATTTCGTGCGCCGGGTTGATGGCAATATCACGATCTTCGAGAAGGCGACCTATACCGCCTGCAAGGGTTGCAAGACCCGCAGCGGCCACCCATTGTGGGAAATCGATACGGATCAGACAACCCACGACGCGAAGACGCATAATCTCTATCACGTGCATCCGCGTTTCAAGCTCAACGGGGCGACGATTGTGGCCCTGCCCTACTTGACCATGCCAGACCCAACAGTGACGCGGCGCAGCGGTTTTCTTTCTCCCGATATCAAGACGGGAGCCGATTATGGGGCCGGTTTGGTCACACCCTATTTCTGGGCGCTGACACCTTCGACCGATCTTACCTTCCGGCCCGTGTGGACCACCTATCAGGGGCCAATTGCTGACGTGGAATGGCGGCAGGCCATGGAGAATGGCAACTACTCGGTGCGCGGCATGGGCCTGCATCAGTTTCATGATTTGCCTGCCCCCGAAAATGGCCAATGGCGTGGGGCAGTTGAGTCGACGGGTCGATTCAGTGCAGGGCAAGACTGGACCTATGGTTGGGACGGCACCTTTGCGACGGACCGCACCTTCCTGAATAGCTATGGTTATGACAGCCGCACCATTGCAACCAATGATGTTTACGCCACAGGTATGTGGGACCAGACCTACATTTCCGCCCAAGCGCTCAATTTTGGCTCACTGTCGACCAGCATCAACCCTGACACCCTGCCCAATGCCATGCCTTTCGTAACAGGCGAGATTGTCAACCGTGAGACGCCGATCGGCGGGCAGTTTGATTTCAGCTGGAACGCCTATTCATTGCACCGGACCACGACCGCTACACCTTTCGCCACGGTCAATCAGGGCACAGACCAAACCCGGGCCACAACGCAGATGAACTGGCACCGCGAGATCTACAGTGATGCCGGAATGGTGGTGACGCCCTTTGCCAATATGCGCAGCGATATTTTGATCACGCAGAATGTGCCGGATGTTTCTTCAAGCACTGGCTTTACGTCGACGACAATGACGCGGGTTTTGCCCGAAGTGGGCGTTGATGCCCGTTATCCTTTCGTGGCGCAATTGCCCTTTGGGCAGAGCATCATCTCCCCCGTGTTTCAATTGGTGGCTTCCTCCAACGAAGGGGCAACCAATGCGTTTGGCAATGAAGATTCAATCACGCTGAATTACGATCACTCCAGCCTGTTCCTCGCCAATCGCTTCAGTGGGTTGGACCGATATGAAGGCGGCACCCATGCCGATGTGGGCCTCACCTATTCGCTCATCGGCAACAATGGCGGGTTTATCCGCGCGAGTGCCGGGCAATCATTCCATATTGCCGGACAGAACAGTTTCGTGAATGGCTCGGGCCTTGCTGACAATGAATCCGATCTTGTCGCCGCCATCGTCTTTCAACCATGGAATGAACTCAGCGTTTCATATGAAACGCGGGTGAAGGATGATTTCTCTGCCATCAATCGGCAAGAGGCAGTGGCCAGCCTTAGTTTTGACAGAGTGTCGGCCAATCTCAGTTATCTTGATTTTGCGGCGGAGCCCGCCTACGGCCTAACCACGCGGCAGCACTGGGTTTCAGGCGATGCCAAGGTGGCTTTGTCCGGCGGGTGGAGCGTATTTGCCGGGATGACCTATGATTTCATGGCCGATGTGATGACACAGAAGACCCTGGGAATTGAATTTGATTGCCAGTGCATGAATTTCAAACTGGCCTATACGGGCACAGAAGATTCGGTGAGCCATGCGGTGGAGAACAAGGTGATGATGTCAGTCGAATTTGCCACGCTGGGCAAGACCGGGCTGGCCGCGAATTTCTGATATGACAAATTTTCTTAAATCGTCACTTGTGTTTTTGGCACTGGTTTGCGCCTCGCCTGTTGCCCTGGCGCAAGAAGCACTGATCGCGACTGTCAATGATCATCCCATTACGGCGTTTGACGTCAACCAGCGGATCAAACTTCTGAGATTTCGTGGCGAACAAAACCCGGCCAAGCTGACACGCAAGGTTGTTGTAAATAATTTGATCGACGATATCGTCACAATTGATGAAGCCAAACTTGGGCACGTCGACCCGACGGACAAAGAAGTCGACGAACAACTGGGACGCATGGCGCAAGGCATGAAAACTGACGCTGCGGGCCTCAAATCCAAGCTGGAAGCGGCTGGTCTCTCCTATTCGGCGTTTCGCGATTTCGTCAAAGCGCAAATGTCTTTTGGCCGATTGTTGCAAACAAAGTTCCACGAAAAAGTGACGGTTGATCAAGCGGAAGTCGACAAGAAATTTGCGGCCATCAAGGCCGAAATTTCCGGCAAGGTGGCAAAGCTTGAAAGCGATCCGCGGCGCCTGCCAGTGAAAGTCCTTGCCCTGCAAGAAGTCAATTTCCCAGTGGATGGAGGAGACCCACAACTGTTGCAATCGCGGGCCATTGAAGCGGGCCAGGCCGCGCAAAAGATCAAGTCTTGTGCTGGGTTGCAAGGCGCTGTTGCCGGCATTTTCAATGTGCAGGTGGGCCGCAAGATTGAGGCCGATAGTCGCAAATTGCCGCCCGCACTCCAAACACAGATTGATGCGCGCGGCATCGGCCATGCCGTTGGGCCGATGCGCTATCCCAAAGGCATCCAACTTCTGGTTTATTGTGGCAGCCGGATGATTGTGCCGCCGAAGCTCAACGTTCAATATCCAACGCGCGACCAGATCGAGAACATGGCGCGCAATGAGAAATATGATGCTGTGGGTGCCAAATATACTGCCATTCTGCGCAAGACTGCGATCATCGAATATAAAGATCCGAGCTATGCGCCATGAGCCGCGCGCCGCTTGTTCTGACCTGTGGTGAGCCTGCCAGCATTGCGCCTGAGATCACGGCCAAGGCCTGGGCGGGCTTGCGTTTCCAGCCTGACAAGACATTCTTCCTGATCGGCGACGCAAATGATTTTTTGGCGCGGACTGATGGCGCGGGCCTCGGCATTCCAGTTCAAACCATTGCTGCGCCTTCTGAGGCGACAAAACATTTCAGCCAGGCCCTGCCGATTTTGCATGTTCCTTTTCCCAAGGCTTCGCGCGCGGCTTGGATCGACACGCGTAATTCCAAGACGGTGATTGAGATCATTTCGGCGGCCGTCAATCTGTGTCTGTCCGGCGCTGCATGTGGCATGGTGACCAATCCCATCCACAAGGATGCGCTTTACAGCGTGGGCTTCAAGCATCAGGGGCATACGGACTTTCTGGCTGCACTCTGCCGTGACCAGGGCCATGCCGCACAGGATGTAATGATGTTGGTGGCCAAGGATTTGCGGGCGGTTCCGGTGACGGTTCACATTCCCCTGAAGGACGTGCCCACTGCGTTGACGACGGACATGATCATCGCGCAGGCGCTGGTGGTCAATCAAAGCCTTAAACGCTATTTCGGCGTGGCCAGCCCGCGCCTTGCCGTCACTGGTCTTAATCCTCACGCTGGTGAGAATGGAGCGATGGGCGAAGAGGACCAATTGATTATCGCGCCCGCCATTCGCGCCCTTGTGATGCAAGGGCTTCATGTGACCGGGCCCCTGCCCGCAGATACCGCATTCCACCCTGAAGCGCGCGCGCAGTATGACGCAATCCTGTGCATGTACCATGATCAGGCTTTGATCCCCGCCAAGACTTTGGATTTTCACGGTGGCGTCAATGTCACGCTCGGCCTGCCGTTCATTCGCACTTCGCCCGATCATGGTACGGCGTTGGACCTTGCGGGCAAGGGCATAGCACGACCCGACAGTTTGATTGCGGCCTTGAAACTTGCAGCGGAAATGGCTGCGGGACGATGAGCGATGACGGGCTGCCGCCGCTTCGTGAAGTGATCGAAGCGCATGGGCTTGCCGCCAACAAGGCCCTCGGGCAGAACTTTCTGTTTGATCTCAACCTCACGCGGCGTATTGCGCGGGCGGCGGCACCCTTGTCAGGCACCATTGTTGAGATCGGCCCAGGCCCCGGCGGTTTGACGCGGGCACTTTTGGCCGAAGGTGCGGAGAAGATTGTGGCGGTTGAACGCGATGCCCGCGCGCTGCCCGCATTGGCTGAAATCGCGGCGCATTATCCGGGGCGGCTTCGCGTTATCCATGGTGACGCGCTGGAGGTTGATTGGCGCAGGATAGTCTCCGGGCCGGCCAAGATCGTGGCCAATCTGCCCTATAACGTAGCAACACCCTTGCTCATCGGCTGGCTTTCAGTTGACCCATGGCCGCCGTGGTTTTCATCACTCACGCTGATGTTTCAAAAAGAAGTGGCTCTGCGCATCGTGGCACCACCGGGCAGCGAGCATTATGGAAGGCTCTCCGTCATCAGCCAGTGGCGCTGCGAGGCCAAGCGCCTGTTTGATGTCAACCGCAGCGCCTTCACGCCACCGCCCAAGATCACGTCCAGCATCGTGCAACTTGTGCCACGCAAAGTGTGTGAACCGAAGTGTGAATTGAAAGCGCTTGAGCGCGTCACCGCCGCAGGCTTCGGCCAGCGCCGCAAAATGCTGAGGCAGAGTTTGAAGGCTGTGTTCGAGAAGCCGGAAGAAGTGCTGGAGCCACTCGGCATTGCGCCCACCGCGCGGGCGGAGGAATTGAGCGTGGCGGAGTTTGGGAGACTGGCGTTGAAACTCAGCAGCTAAAGCTTCGCCGTCATCTTCCTTACAAAATCCGTCAACCCCACCTGCCGTTTGCGTTTCAGGCGTTCGGCTTTCAGGATGGCCAGCACCTCTTCGTGGGCTACTTCGAAATCGGCGTTGATGATCACATAGTCATATTCGGCCCAGTGGCTGATTTCGCGAGGGGCTTCGGCCATGCGTTTGGCCACCACAGCGGATGAGTCTTGATTGCGGCTGATCAACCGTGTGCGCAGCGTATCAGCATCGGGCGGCAGAATGAAAACCCGCACCAGATCGTCTTCCATGGCTTGGGCCAGTTGTTGTGTCCCTTGCCAATCAATATCAAACAGAACATCGCGGCCAGCGGCCAGTGCCGCCTCAACCGGGGCCTTGGGCGTGCCGTAGGAATTGCCGAAGACAGTGGCCCATTCCAACAGGTCTTTGCGCGCGACCATATGATCGAAACGGTCTTGCGTCAGGAAATGATAATCACGGCCATCGACCTCACCGGGGCGCGGCTTTCGCGTAGTGACTGAGACGGACATCGTGATGTTGCTGTCAGCGTCCAAGAGTTTTCGTGACAGCGTGGTTTTGCCCGCACCCGAAGGTGAAGACATGACAAACATCAGGCCGCGCCGGGCGACGGCAATATGGCTTGGCAATTTACTCAATGTTCTGCACCTGCTCACGCATCTGGTCGATGGTGGTTTTGAGGTCCAGGCCGATGGCCGTCAAGCTGGCATCATTGGCTTTTGAACAGAACGTGTTGGCTTCGCGGTTGAATTCCTGCGCCAGAAAATCAAACTTGCGGCCCACGGGTTCAGAAGATTTCAGCAGCGCGCGCGCCGCCTTGATATGCATGGCAAGCCTGTCCAGCTCTTCGCGCACGTCGGCCTTGGTGGCCAAAAGGATGGCTTCCTGATGCAGGCGGGCCTCATCAAAGCCCTGCACTTCGAGGAGTTGTGCCATCTGGTCCTTGAGGCGTTGTTTGATGGCTTCAGGCTGGCGGGCCGGATTGTCCTGCGCGGCCTTGTGCAAAGCTTCGATGTGATCGAGCTGCGCGGTGAGAAGCCTCGCCAGTTCCGCGCCCTCTTGATGGCGGTTGAGGGTGAGAGCCGCCACCGCCTGCTCCAGCGTAGCCAACATGTCCTTGTCCAGCGCCTGCTGCTCGGCCTCGTCGCGTGCCGTGGTTTTCATCTCAATGACGCCGCGCAGGGCGATGAGGTTTTCTACGCTGGGGACTAGCCCACCGACGCGTTGGCGCAGGGCTTCGGCCAGTTTGAGATATTGTTCCAGCACATCGGTGTTGACGGTGATGCGTTCGGCCTGTTCCAAACCCTGCACAGCCAGATTCACTTGCAGGCTGCCGCGCTTGAAAGCTTGCATGATAAGTTGGCGGGCCGCGGCTTCGACGGCATCGAGCCCGGGGGCGACGCGAAGGCGCAGATCGAGCGCCTTGCCATTGACGCTTTTCAATTCCCACACCCATGTGATCGAGCCCGAGGCCCCGCTGGCACGGGCAAAGCCCGTCATCGATGAAAGAGGCATTATGGCTTTGGCTTCTTCAAGACAGGAATGGGAACTTTCTTGCCGTTGATCAACACTGTGGTTCCAGGTATCGGATCGGCCTTGGCCGCTGATGCATCCGGCGCAGCGGCGGCAGGCGTGACCAACGGCTTGGCGGTCACTGGCGTTGCTGCGGGTGCTGGTGCTGCTGTCGTGGCATCGGTCTCGCCATTGATGGCGCGCCATTTTTTCACATTGGCGTTGTGCTCGTCCAGCGTGGTGGCAAAGGCGTGGCCGCCAGTGCCATTGGCAACAAAATACAAAAAACTGTTCTTGGCGGGGTTGAGCACGGCTTCAATCGCAGCTTTGCCGGGATTGGCAATAGGGCCCGGCGGCAGGCCGTCGATCTGATAGGTGTTGTAGGGATTGGGCTGGTCGAGCTCGTCACGCGTCAAGGGGTGATCAAGCTTGCCCTTGCCGCCGACGAGGCCATAGATGATCGTGGGGTCTGATTGGAGGCGCATTTTGGCATTAAGGCGATTGACAAAAACCGCCGCCACTTTTGGGCGCTCTTCTGGCACGCCCGTTTCCTTTTCGACGATGGAAGCCAGTGTCACCAAGTCCTGTTTGGATTTCATCGGGCTGTCGGGCGCAAGGCGCGGCCATTCCTGATCGAGCAATTTGGTTTGCGCCAAAGCCATTTCGCCCAGCAACTTGTCGCGCGGATAGCCGCGGGTGATGACATAGGTTTCGGGTAGAAGCGTTCCTTCATCCGGCACTTTGGCAACTGTCCCATCCATCTCCTCGTGTTCCATCAGGCGGTTCACGACCATTTGCGATGTCCAACCTTCGGGGATGGTAATTTTATAAGTCAGGAAGCGGCCAGCGGTGAGCATCGACAAGACATCCGCCATCGATGCCCCTGCCGGGAATTCATACTCGCCGGGCTTAAGGCGGGCGTGGCGCAATTCATCCAGCGCTGCCGCACCTGAGAAAATCCTCGCATCGGTGATCACACCCTGATCTTGCAGCGCCACTGCGATCTGGCCACGGTCCAAAGTCTTCGGAAGTTGGACGACCTTGTTCGCCGTCAGGGGGCCGGGTGCAGTGAAATTCAGCCAGGACCATCCCAGGCCGCCACCGAAGACAAGGACCAAAACGATGAGCCACATCAGCCATTTGCCAAATAGCCGCAAAAGCACAGGGCGGCGATAGCGCGGAAGTTCCGGTTCTGAAACGCGGGTTATCGGCTCTTCATCGCGCACGCAGGCTTGGCCCTTCCCTCATCAAAAACAACAACTGGCTTGATCACGCCTCCAAGCGACGCATGATCAGTGATGCATTGGTACCACCAAAACCAAATGAATTCGACAGAACTGTGTTCACAGGCTTTTTCTTGGCCAGCTTTGGCACCAAGTCAATAGCCGTTTCGACGGAGGGATTGTCGAGGTTCAACGTGGGCGGGCAGATATTGTCCCTTATGGCGAGGACCGAGAAGATCGCTTCCACCGCACCAGCAGCACCTAAAAGATGTCCGATTGCGGATTTTGTTGATGACATCGAAAGGTTTGGCGCTGTGTTGCCGAGCATACGCTCCACGGCTTTCAATTCGATCTCGTCACCCAGTGGCGTTGATGTGCCATGGGCGTTCACATAGTCAATCTCATCCGGGCTGATCTTGGCGCGGCGCAAGGCCATTTGCATGCAGCGGAAAGCGCCATCGCCATCTTCAGAAGGTGCAGTTACATGATAGGCATCGCCAGACATGCCGTAGCCGATCACTTCGGCATAAATATGGGCACCGCGCGCCTTGGCATGTTCGAGGGATTCCAGCACCACAACGCCTGCTCCCTCGCCCATCACAAAGCCGTCACGATCCTTGTCGTAAGGGCGCGACGCCTTGGTTGGTGTGTCGTTGAAATTATGGGATAGCGCCTTGCAGGCGATGAAGCCCGCAATGCCCAAACGGCTGATGCAGGCCTCCGCACCACCGGCGATCATGACATCGGCATCATCCATCATGATGATGCGGGCAGCATCGCCGATGGCGTGCGACCCCGTGGAACAGGCGGTGACGACGGCGCTGTTGGGGCCTTTGAACCCCATGTTGATGGAGATGAGGCCAGACGCGAGATTGATCAATGAGCCTGGAATAAAGAAGGGGCTGATGCGGCGCGGGCCTTTTTCCTTGAGCAGGATTGATGTGTCATAGATCGATGGCAGGCCGCCAATGCCTGAACCTACCATGACACCGGCGCGATATTGTTCATCAGGTGTTTTGGCTTCGTATTTGGCATCAGCTACTGCCTGCTTGGCGGCAATCAAGGCATATTGGATAAAGTCATCAAAGCGTCGTTGATCTTTGGCATCAACCCATTGATCGATGTTAAGGGTTCCATTGCTGCCGTCGCCGCGTTTTACTTCAAAAGCGATGCGGGTAGAAAGGTCTGAGGCATCAAATTTGGTGATCGGGCCAGCGCCTGATTCGCCCGCGAGAATGTTTTTCCACGTGGTCGCAACATCCGCGCCCAAAGGCGAAACCATTCCCAAGCCAGTAATGACAACGCGCCGCATTCTTGATCCCCTTCAACTTTGCCCGCATATGAAAACGCGGGGTAACAGGTTGCCCTGACCCCGCGCCAAAATCAATCCCAAGCAGGCTTTAGGCCTTCTTGGCCTTTTCAATAAACTTCACGGCATCACCCACGGTCTGAATGGTTTCAGCCGCATCATCAGGGATTTCAATGCCGAATTCTTCTTCGAATGCCATGACCAATTCGACCGTGTCCAAGCTGTCGGCGCCCAGATCATCAATGAAACTGGCCTCCGGCTTCACCTTGTCGGCTTCAACGCCGAGGTGCTTTACTACAATGGTCTTTACGCGGTCAGCGATATCGCTCATGTTTTTGTCCTTGCTAAAACTAACGCCTGCCTGTCGGACACGCCTCCGCGTAACCCCTCATAGCCTGCTGCAGGAAGTTACTAGCATAAATATGTGACAGGTCAAAAGCAGGATTTTTGAGGACGTTTCGATTTGATTTGTCGACAACCCGTGGGCCCGTGCATGCCCTATCCTGAACTCTCAAAATGGTTTAGCAACACAATGTCTAAGTGTAAGTGATTGAGATTCGCACGCGTTCCATTCCGACAAACAGAGGGGCACTAAACATGAGTGAAAGAGAAAAGCTGATCGCAAAATACGCCAAGGATTTACAAGAGAAGTGCGGGATGACCCCGGACATGGCTTTACTCACCAAGGTGACCATTGGCTGTGGACCATCCATCTACAATGCTGATGCTGCAACGGTGTCGGCCACCCAGGCTTCTGAACTTGAAACGGTGAAGAAGGGCTTCTTGATCAAGAAATTGGGTCTTGCCAATGGGCCGGCGCTGGACAGCGCCTTGGCTTCTGTCATGGACACCTATGGCAAATCCAACCGCAACAAATACCGCGCAGTGGTCTATTACATGCTGGTGAAGCATTTCAAGAAAGAAGCTGTCTACAAATAAACGCGCGCTTCCTTGCTGTCCAAGTTTGGCCACGCCTGAATTATCGGGCGTGGTTGTTTGTTGGTGGCCACCTAAAAAACGCCGCTTGTCTTTGATATCGTCATTATTTTGGACCCAATTCCTGCCTCGGCCCAGACCTCATCATTTGGTCAGTGTTATCCAAAAGCTTGTTCATGCGCTTGCGGGCTTCTGGCGCGTCTCCGGCAATGACAGCCCGGACGATGTCTTCATGCATCTTGAGGGCAACGACGGGGTGAGGGTTGCGGTGGGTTGTAAAATCAAAGAGTTGGAACAGCGCGGAGGCAATGACAGCGCCAAACGGCGCCAGGAGTTCATTGCCAGCAGCTGCCAAAAGGGCATCATGGAATTCGACGTCAGCCACTACCAGTTGGCGGCCAAACTTGGCATCACGCATGGCCTTGGCCGCAGCCACCAGCCGATCAATGTCGCGTGGGGTGCGTTTGGTGGCAGCCAAAGCGGCAATCCCCGGCTCAATCAATTTGCGGGCTTCTTGGGTTTTGAGCAGGAAAGCCTTGTGATCACTTGCGGCGCGGTGCCATTCCAGCACTTCCCTATCCAACAGGTTCCAGCGCGCCCGCGGTTCGACGCGTGAGCCAACCTTGGAGCGCGACAAGATGAAGCCTTTCGCCGTCAACAGTTTGATCGCCTCGCGCACTGCCGTGCGTGAGGCTGAATAAATCTGGCACCACTCTGCCTCATTGGGCAGGATGGTGCCTGGCAGGAACTCCCCCGCCAAGATCCGCTCGCCTATGCTGCGGGCAATTTTGCTGTGGAGGTTGGTCTTGCCAGTGAAGGTGCCTTGGACTGAGGTATGATTTTGTTTCTTCTGAATTATCATACAAATATCTTGCCTCTGTCCGAGCGGCATCATATGGTCTTTTCAACCGCGGTAGCAAGCCCACGCTGGGATCAATGCTGCGCGGCATTTCAGGGAGGAACCATATGTTGAATCGTAGACATTTTATCGCTTCAGTAGCAGGTGTTGCTGCTGCTGTTGCCGTCGGCAAGTCATTTGCTGCTGACAAAGGCTTGATCGGCATTTCCATGCCAACCAAGTCTTCAACCCGTTGGATTTCAGACGGCGAATCCATGGTGAAGGAATTCACCGGCATGGGTTACACAACTGATCTTCAATATGCAGAAGATGATATTCCAAACCAATTGGCCCAGATCGAAAACATGGTGACCAAGGGTGCTAAAGTTTTGATCATCGCCGCGATCGATGGATCAACCATGGGCGACATTCTCAAGAAGGCCCATGATGCCGGTGCAAAAGTGTTCTCTTATGACCGCTTGATCACAAAAACACCAAACGTTGATTATTATACAACGTTCGACAATTTCGGCGTTGGCGTGTTGCAAGCCAATTCTTTGGTTGCGGGCTTGAAGGAACGTTTCGCAAGCGTGAAGCCATGGAATGTTGAATTGTTTGGCGGCTCGCCTGATGATACCAACGCAGGCTATTTCTATAATGGTGCCATGTCTGTTCTCCAGCCGTTGATCGATGGTGGTTCTATCAAGATCGTTTCCGGCCAAATGGGCATGGACAAGGTTGGCACCCTGCGTTGGGATGGTGCTGTGGCCCAAGCCCGCATGGATAACTTGTTGTCGGCCAACTATACCGACAAGAAGGTCAACGGCGTTCTTTCACCTTATGACGGTCTGTCACGCGGTATCATCTCGTCACTCAAAGGCGTTGGTTATAAGCCAGGCGCCGAAATGCCCATCGTCACGGGCCAAGATGCTGAAATTGCATCGGTCAAGGGCATGAATGCTGGTGAACAATATTCCACCGTATTCAAGGACACGCGCGAATTGGCGAAAGTAACCGCGAAAATGGTTGACATTGTTCTGAGTGGTAAAGCACCAGAAATCAACGACACCAAGACTTATAACAATGGTGTGAAAGTTGTTCCATCTTATCTGCTTACGCCACACAGCGTTGGCAAGGGCGACATCAAGGCCGCCTTGGTCGATTCAGGCTACTACACCCAAGCCAAGATCGACAATTAAGAACAATTGTTACGCGGGCCTTGCAAATTTGCAGGGCCCGTGTTTTTTTACGCATATCTGAGGCAAGGGGAGCGCGATGCAGCCCATTCTTGAAATGCGCGGCATTACCAAAACATTTCCGGGCGTGAATGCGCTTTCGAATGTGAATTTAGCTGTGCGCCCGGCTGAGATTCACGCAGTGGTCGGCGAAAATGGCGCTGGCAAGTCCACCTTGATGAAAGTGCTCTCCGGTGTTTATCCGCATGGCACCTATTCTGGCGAGATCCACTTTGAAGGCAAAGAGCGGAAGTTTTCCACAATTTCCGAAAGTGAAAATATCGGCATTATTATCATTCACCAAGAGCTGGCCTTGGTGCCGCTGCTTTCAATTGCTGAAAATATTTTCTTGGGCAATGAAACTGCCAAGAATGGTGTGATCAATTGGTATGACGCCTTTGCGCGCACCAAGGAATTGCTGAGCAAGGTCGGGTTGAAAGAACATCCCAACACGCTCATCACCAATATCGGCACAGGCAAGCAACAACTCGTTGAAATTGCCAAGGCCCTCAACAAGAAAGTAAAATTGCTCATCTTGGATGAGCCGACGTCAAGTTTGAATGAGACTGATTCCAACGCACTTCTCGAATTGCTCAAAGGTTTTCGTGATCAGGGCATTTCATCTATCCTGATTTCGCACAAGCTGAATGAAATTTCCAAGGTGGCGGATCGTATCACCGTGCTGCGCGACGGCAAGACGGTGGATACGCTGGATTGCCATGCCGAAAAGATCAGTGAAGACCGCATCATCAAGGCCATGGTGGGCCGTGAATTGACTGATCGTTTTCCACCGCGCAATGCCACGATTGGCGAGCCGATTTTCGAAGTGAAAAACTGGAGCTGCTTTCACCCGCTTCATGCCGAACGCCAGATGATCAAAAGCGTCAATCTTCATGTGCGCAAGGGCGAAGTGGTGGGCATTGCGGGACTCATGGGGTCAGGCCGCACCGAACTTGCCATGTCGATATTCGGCCGAGCCTACGGCAAGAACATTTCTGGCGAAGTGTTGATCAACAGCAAGCCCGCAGACGTGAGCACCATTCCCAAAGCCATGGACGCTGGCTTGGCCTATGCCACCGAGGACCGCAAGACTTATGGCCTCGTCTTGATTGACCACATCAAGCACAATATCACTTTGGCTAATCTTGATGGTGTCGCCAAGTATTCTGTGGTGGATGAACTCGTCGAACTGGCCATCGCCAATAAATACCGACGCGATCTGGGCATCCGCTGTTCATCCGTGTTCCAAACAACGGTGAACCTTTCTGGCGGCAACCAACAAAAAGTCGTGCTATCGAAATGGCTGTTCTCTGGCCCAGACGTGTTAATTCTGGACGAACCGACACGTGGCATTGACGTGGGTGCCAAATATGAAATCTACGGGATCATCAACCAGCTTGCTGAAGCAGGCAAAGCGGTGATTGTGATTTCGTCTGAAATGCAAGAGCTGCTCGGCATATCCGATCGCATCTATGTGATGAACGAAGGGAAATTCGTGGCCGAAATGCCGGCCCGCGAAGCCAGCCAAGAAAAAATCATGCGCGCGATCATGAAATCATGGGACAAGCAAAATGACTGACGTTACTCAAGTGAAACCTGATTTCATGCGTTTTGTGAAAAGCAATATTCGTGACTATGCGCTGTTGCTCTCGCTGCTCGCCATCATGATTTTCTTCCAGTTCAACACCCATGGCACTTTGTTCAAGCCTGTGAACGTGACCAATCTGCTCCTGCAGAACAGCTATATCGTGGTGATGGCACTGGGCATGTTGCTCGTCATTGTGGCGGGCCATATTGACTTGTCGGTGGGGTCCGTTTCAGGATTCATTGGTGCCGTGGCGGCCGTTTTGATGACGGGCACGTCGCCCAACCCAGACTTATTCACGATTCCCAAATTTGATTTTGTCACCGCGTCCATTCTTTGCCTGGCATTGGGCGGGGCAATCGGGGCCGTTCAAGGCTATTTCATTGCCTATTACAAAATACCAGCATTCATCGTCACCTTGGCGGGAATGTTGATTTTCAAAGGCCTCGCATTGTCGGTGCTGGGGGGCGCATCGGTTGGGCCTTTGCCGGAAACCTTTCAACTCCTCAGCACAGGATTCATTCCTGATGTTTTCGGCGTGCAGCTGTTTGGAGCGCCCTATAATTTGCTTGCCTTGATCATTGGCACGGTGATCACGGCGGTTATTGTTTTTTTCAATTTCAAAGAACGCAGCAGCCAATTGTCCCATGGCTTGGCTGAAGAGCCTCAAGCGATATTTATTCTGCGTAACATTCTTGTGGCGGTCGCCTTCATCGGCTTCAGTTACATCATGGGAAAATACAAAGGCTTGCCTACGGTATTGATTGTGATGTTCACGTTGATAGCCCTCTTCGTGTTTATCACAACGCGTACCACCTTTGGCCGCCGCATCTATGCCATGGGTGGCAATGAAAAGGCCGCCAAGCTTTCCGGCGTGAATACCGAACGGCTTACTTTCTGGACCTTCACCATCATGGGCGCGCTGGCGGCCTTGGGCGGATTGATTTTTGCAGCGCGTCTGAATGTTGCCACGCCGAAAGCGGGCGCGGGCTTTGAGCTCGAAGTCATTGCCGCCTGCTTTATCGGCGGTGCTGCGGTAACAGGCGGTGTTGGTAAGATCATCGGTGCGGTGATTGGTGCTTTCATCATCGGCGTCATGAACAACGGCATGTCGATTATGGGTATCGGCATTGATTGGCAATTCGTCATCAAGGGCTTCGTGCTGATGCTGGCCGTGTTCCTCGACGTTTATTACAAGAACAAGGGGTAGTTAAATCATCGCCATGCCGCCGTTGACGTGAAGGGTCTGGCCCGTCACGTATCCCGCATCGTCGGATGCCAGATAGACCACGGCGGCTGCAATGTCGGCGGGGCCACCCATGCGGCCTGCCGGGATGCGGCCGAGGATCGCTTCCTTCTGCTTGTCGTTCAAAACATCGGTCATCGGCGAGGCGATGAAGCCCGGTGCGATGCAATTGGCGGTGACGTTGCGCGAGGCCAGCTCTTGCGCCAGCGACTTGGTCATGCCGATGAGGCCTGCCTTGGAGGCCACGTAGTTGGCCTGGCCGGGGTTGCCTGTGACCCCTACGATGGAGGTGACATTGATGATGCGTCCCCAGCGCTTTTTCATCATCAGCTTTACAGCGGCGCGCGAGAGGCGGAAATTGGCGGTGAGATTGACGTCAATCACCGCCTGCCAATCCTCGTCCTTCATGCGCATGGCAAGACCATCTCTGGTGATGCCGGCGTTGTTGACGAGAATGTCGAGGCCACCCAAAGCTGCCTCGGCTGCGGGCACGAGCTTTTCCACCTCTTCGGCACTGGACAGATTGCAGGGCAGAACATGCACGCCTTCGCCGATCTGCGCCTTCAATTCTTCCAATGCCGCCACACGCGTTCCGGAAATGGCGATCTTGGCACCTGCCTCATAAAGCGCCTTGGCGATGGCAGCGCCGATGCCGCCCGATGCGCCGGTGATGAGAGCGGTTTTACCGGAGAGTGAGAACATGGATCAAGCTTTCAATTGGGCTGCCAGTGCAGCGATTTCATCGGGGGTTCCGGCGGCCATGGCGGTCGCTTTCGGCGCGTTCTTTTTTGCTAGTCCGGTCAAGACCTTGCCTGCACCAACTTCAACAAACATCTTAACATCGTGCGCCGCCATATAGGCGACGCATTCGCGCCAGCGCACGGTGCCCGTCACCTGTTCGACCAGCTTGGCGCGAATCGCGGCCGGATCGGTGATCGGGCCTGCCACCACGTTGGCGATGACAGGAACGACCGGAGCCTGCATGTCAACCTTGGCCAAAGCCTCGGCCATGGCGGCGGCTGCGGGCTGCATCAACCTGCAATGGAAAGGCGCAGACACTGGCAACAAAATGGCGCGCTTGGCCCCCCTGGACTTGGCGATCTCGCAGGCCCTATCCACCGCCGCCTTGGTGCCGGAAATCACCACCTGCCCATCAGAATTGTCATTGGCGGCCTGACACACGTCACCTTGGGCGGCTTCGGCGGCCACGGCTGCTGCTGCAGCAAAGTCGAGACCCAGAAGTGCGGCCATGGCGCCCTGCCCCACGGGAACGGCGGCTTGCATGGCTTTGCCCCTGATCTTGAGCAAACGGGCCGTATCCGCCAGTGAGAATGTGCCCGCTGCGGCGAGCGCTGAGTATTCGCCCAAGCTGTGGCCTGCCACAAATTTCGCAGCGTTGGCCAGCGTAATACCGTGTTCGGCTTCGAGAACCCTCATCACCGCCAGCGAAACCGCCATCAACGCAGGCTGGGCGTTTTCGGTGAGGGTGAGATCAGCCTCCGGGCCCTCCCAGACCAGGGTTGAAAGCTTTTGCGACAGGGCAAAGTCAACCTCATCAAAAACAGCCTTGGCCGAAGGAAACTGCGCTGCCAGTGCCTTGCCCATGCCTACGGCCTGGCTGCCTTGCCCAGGAAATACGAATGCTTTTGCCATACGACTCCTCTTTTCGTCTCAAGCACCATGTTTGACGCCCCCAAGTCAAGACCCTCGTTCGGCTTCAGGCTGCGATTAAGGTGGCATTAATTGCCGCTGAGATAGAGCTTCATGATCAATGGCCAAACGATCTTCCGAGGGTTCGATGATTGGCAAATATCAGCTTGTTTGGGTTGGTCTCGCAGCAACGGCGATTGCTGCTGGGAGCTTGATCCAAACACGCTTCACTCATGACATCGATGCGGCGCGCAAGCATTTTGTTGAAGTGCACCACGACAAAGCTCTGGCCGACGCGACAAAAACCAATGACGCGCTCAAGGAGATTTATCAAAGCCTGCGCCTGCTTGCGGCTTTGCCGGGGGTCCAACAGGTGGACCGCCATGGCAATAACCTGACCGACGAAGCCCGCACCACGATTCAGCAGATCTATAATAATCTGGCGAGCAATGTGGATATTTCCGAGATCTATATTCTGCCGATCGACTTCGACCCGGTGCACATCGACCCTTTGACGCAGGCACGAGAGACGCCGATTGCCAGTTTTGACAATCTGATTGTGGACCCCGCGAGCCGCATGAAGCCAGGTACTGGCGCGGTAGTCGACCCTGCCCTTGTGCCCAAAGGGGCCAATAAAGTGCCTGAGATCGAAGATTTCGAATATGCCCAGCATGTTGAACAGGCGAATTGGTACAAGGCCAACTACCCCACCATTGACAAGATCGATGGTCTTGCAGTGCCGTTTCTCAGCAGTCCAGAATTGATCTTGTGCGACAACACCCAGTTTATCGCAACTGGCAGGGACGCTGATCGTTCGGGACTGGTCTTTTCTGTTCCCTTCTATGACAAGGACGGCAAATTGGCAGGGCTCGTTGCGGGAATGATCTTATCCAGTGCGCTCAAATCCCTTTTGCCATCGCCCAACCTTGCCTTGGTGAATGACGGCTATCACTATGCCAATCTCTCGCAAGGTTCGGATTCCTTGGCGACAGCTTTTGAGGGGCTGAGCAATGGCAAAGAAGATGCAACATTGGCCTACAACGAAGTGTTGCCCATAGCGCAAAGGGACTATCGCAGCCCCTGGCGAATTTGGGCTGGGGCTTCGCAACAGGAGTTTCAGCAGGCCCGGGAAGTGGTGGATGCAGTCGCCGAGCGGCGCAATTCATACATGGTGCTTGCGGCGGCTGTCCTCGCTGTATTTGGGTTTCTCAGACTGGTTCAACGCAACATCATGCAGACACGGGGGCTGGCGCGCAGCCATATGCGGGCGCGCATGCTGGCCAACAAATCAGAAGCTGCGGCAAAAGAATCCGCTGCCAAGTTTGAAACCCTGAACGCTGACATTTCCAAACTCAATACGGAACTGGCCGATAAATTCAAACAGCTTTCGCTTGCGCAAGACCAAATCATCCAATCCGGCAAGATGGCGCAGTTGGGCCAATTGGTCGCCACAGTAGCGCATGAAATTCGCAATCCGCTAGGTGGCATCCGCACAACATCGTTTTCACTTCGCCGCAGATGCATAGAAGCTGGGATTGATGCTGAAAACCAATTCTCGCGGATTGAAACAGGCATCAACCGATGTGACGCAATCATCACGCAGCTGCTGGATTTTTCACGCTCGCAAGCCATCACGGCAGACCATCAAGACATTGTGGCATGGTTGCAAGCAACCATTGTCGAATTTGCGGAAGGCACGCCGCCGCCTGTTACCATCAAACTCTACCTCCCCGATGATCGGTTGGAGGTGCCATTTGATTCTGAGCGCTTGCGGCGCGCCGTCATCAACATGGCTGGCAATGCGCGGGAGGCCCTTCTGTCGAAAACCATGGTGGCGGGGCGTGCGCCTGTCATTGAAGTGGAGTTGCGGCGCACCGCCCGCGGCGTTGAGATTGAAATACGCGACAATGGGCCCGGCATTCCGCAAAATGAGATGGCAAAGGTGGGCGAACCCTTCTTTACGCGCAAAAGCTTTGGCAGCGGCCTTGGTGTAGCTGCGACCAGGCAAGTGGCGGCGCTGCATGGTGGCGGGCTGTCCTTCACCTCCGTCGAAGGACAGGGGGCAACTTTCACCTTATGGCTGCCACTTGAGCAGGCAGATTCCGTCAACGCCGCGTGAATAGGCCGACGCATTCCAGATGGGGCGAATATTTGAATTGATCGACAGGGGTCAATGATGTGCAGGCAAAGCCTGCAGTGACCAAAATACCCGCGTCACGCGCAAAAGTCTGCATATCACAAGACACCATGATCACGCGGGTGAGTTTTGATTTGGCGATGGCTTCACATTGCGCCTGCGCCCCGGCGCGGGGCGGATCGAGCACCACGGCATCATATTCATTCAGTTCGGCTGGTGTGAGTGGATTGTGAAACAGGTCCAACACGTGCGGCTTCAGCGGGCGCAGGCCGTGGACATGGCGCAGGGCCTGGCCCATGGCGGCAATGGCGCCCTTGTCGGAATCGAAGGCGGCAACGCTTCGCTTCTCCGCCAGGCGGAATGCAAACGGGCCGAGGCCGCAGAATAGGTCTGCCACTTTCTTGGCCTTGCCCATGTGACTTTCCACCAGTGTTGATAGAAGGTCTTCGCCGCGTTTTGTGGCCTGCAGGAATGCGCCCACTGGCAAAGCGATTTGTGCCTTGCCCATGGTGATCAGTGGCGGAGCACGCTGCACCAGCGTCTGACCGTTGAGCGCGATGCGAGAGATGTCATGATCGCGCATGAGTGTGTCCAGGCTCTGCAAAGCCTTGTCGGGCATCTGGCGCTTGGCTTTGATGGCGATATCGAGGCCGTTGTCTGCTGCCGTCACCAACACATCGCATTCCCCAAAAAGAGAACCAAAACGTGCGGCCAAAAGTGGAACATTTTGCAGTTTTGGCACCAAGATGGGGCAGGACGCAATGGGCACCAAAGCATGGGTTCCCGCCGCCATGAAGCCAGCCTGCCACTGCCCCTCCATTTCGCGCACGTGGAAACTGGCGCGGCGGCGGCCTTCGCCATGGGCATCGATGAGCACTTCGACTTTCGGTTCGGGCCCACGGGCCTTCAACGCATCAACCAGAAGAGTCGTCTTCCAGGTTTGGTAAGGCTCTGCCATCCAGTGCTGCAGTTTGCAACCGCCACAGGATTCAAACACAGGGCAGAAAGCTTTGATCCGATCAGGTGAAGGCTCAATGATTTTCAATGCACCATTGGTTTGGCGCTGCACGCGCTCGCCCGGCAAGGTGCGCGCGAAGGCTTGCCCCCTTGCAAGACCGTCGCCTCGTTCGCCGATGCGCTCAATCACAAATTCAGACATGGGACTCCGGGTGATAAGTGATGGCAACTGCGTGGCCGCCTTTCAAAGTGATGTCGACTTTGCCATGCGCCACATTGGCCAGCGTGATCGCGGTGCCAAGCGGCACTTTGGCATTGCTCAAGGGCCATTTCACCCCAGTAATGCTAAGGCCCACCAGATCCGCCAGCGGCATGATTGAAAGGCGGGTTTCTCTGGCCACATCCAAATGCAACGCGCCCGCCAACCCACGCGCCTCCTCAGTGCCCGAGGTCATGAAGGCCGGAATGTCGCGCCGGGCCAACGCCACAAGAAAACCGGCATGGGCCAGTGCATGATCCAACTGCCCGCCAAAGCCGCCGACCAGAATGAGCGACGTCGCGCCTCTGCGCAGCGCTTCCGAGATGGCGAGTTCACCGTCGCTGGCGTCTTTTTCCGTCGAGTGGGTTTGGCGCGGTATGTTGCGCCACTGCCCGGCCAAGGCGGGCGAAGTTGAATCAAAATCGCCGACCCATAGTTCGGGCGAAAGCTTGAGCGGCTTGGCGTGAACCATGCCACCATCGGCGGCGATCACACGCGCGCCATCCAGCTGGCGTTTCAGCCGGGCTGTTGGTGTGACCTTTCCGCCGAGCAGAATTGCAAATTTCGACATGGCACCCCTCTAGCAGATGACGCTTGCCAATCCAAACGGCTAGGCCTATTTCTCCGCCTGCTCTCAACGGGGTGCCATATGAAAATGTGGCTGAGAGGCTGCATGGCCAACCCGCTGAACCTGATCTGGCTTATACCAGCGGAGGGATTGCGGGCGGATTTTCAAATCCACATCGTTTTCTTTCGCCGGTCTTTCAACATTTGGAGAACCGATGAAAAAGTTTATACTCACACTCATTGCCGCAACTGCCTTCACCTTGCCCGCTGCGGCCAAGGATGCACTGACGGTTTATGCCTACAACAGCTTTGTGGGCGACTATGGCCCGGGCACGAAAATCAAGGCCGCCTTCGAGAAGACCTGCGATTGCGACCTTACCTTCGTGGCGCTGGGCGATGGCGTGGCCATGCTCAACCGCCTGAAACTCGAAGGGAGCAATACCAAGGCTGATGTGGTTTTGGGTTTGGATACCAACCTCACCGCCGAAGCCAAGGCGACTGGACTTTTTGGCAAGCACGGGGTTGACACAAAACGCGCAATGGTTCCGGGTGGGTGGAGCGATGATACGTTCCTTCCTTATGATTACGGCTATTTCGCCGTGGTCTATAACAGCGAAATGCTGAAGGCACCGCCCAAGAGCCTCGATGAATTGGTCAATGGTGACCCTACACAAAAGATATTGTTGG